>JASGGQ010000001.1:0-93968 GCA_047604965.1 Patulibacter sp.
CAGGGCATCCGCGATCCACGCACACCCACGGCACCCCGCCGTGGAATCAATCATCCAGCGGTGCTGGGCCGGCGCCCGTTACTGCGTCGCGGGCGTCGTCGCCGTCGCCCCGGCGTACCGGACGACCAGTGCCGTGCGGCCCGGCAACCGGAAGCTGCTCGATGCGCGCTGGTCATCGACGCTGGCGGTGCTGGCGAGGTTGACGCCGACCTGGCCGTCCGGCAGCCCGACGCGCAGCGTTTGATCGCTGGGGTTGACGGCGACAAACCCGTTCGCGAAGAGCCGGGTGATCGCGGTGCCGGTATCGCTCCGCGCCGCCAGCGGCGTCCCCAGGTTCACGCCGTAGCCGCGCCAGCCACGCCCCGGATATTCGCAGGTGTCGCCGACCGAATCGCCCGGCTCGAAGGTCAGCAGCGCCGTCGCGGCGTTGAACGCCGCCGTGCGCACATGCCCCTTCCAGATCGCGTCGCCACGCCGCCACGCCGGCCGTTTGCGCGCCGGATAGTCGGCATCGCCGCAGTTCGGAATGCGCCCAAACCGCTGCGTCGCGTTGGCGGTGAGGTTGACGCTGTCGGTCTTCTCCCATTGCAGCTTGACTTGCTGGCCGTGCATCGCGTCGGCGTACGCCAGCAGCCGCCGGTACGACCAGGCGGTGTTGCCGGGGGCCGCGTAGTCGAGACCACGGTCGATTGCGCCGCCTTCGATCAGCAGCTGATCGGCGATCTTCGCGATCTGCACGAGCGGCGCGTCGGAGCGCAGCACCGGAGCGTCGGCATACGGAAAATCGAGGTCGGTCCAGTGCGCGTTGACGGTAAACGGCACGCCGTCGGGCAAGGCGTCGCGCAACTCGCTGACGAGCGCGACGAGGCCGGCACCCCACGACGCATCGTCGATCCCGGGGTTCGGCGTGTACCACTGGGCGGGTCGCGTGAGGAGGTTGTCGAGCCACAGTCCCGTGTACCCGCAGGCGATCAGGTCCAGTGCGGCGCGCTGCCGCGGATCGTGGCCGCAGCTCGCTTTGCCGTCGCCGCCGTACAGCCACCACCGGCGCGCCGCCGGCTGGCGGATGTCGAGCAGCGCCCAGCCGTCGACGTGGACCTGCTTTCCGTTTCTGCGTACCAGCCACCGTTTGGCTTCTTTGAGGCGTTTGGCGTTGCCGCCGTAGATCAGCACCCCGGTTGCGTTGACGTATGCGGAGACCGGCGGCGCCTGCTCCCAGCCGCGCACGAACAGGCTCACGCGCGGATCGGAGTCGTAGGCCACGAGCGGGCTGACGCGGTTCGCGATCCAGCGCTGCGCGCTACTGAGGTGACGCTTCGCCGTGCGCGCCTTGGTCGTGAACGTGTAGCGGTCAAAGGTGCCGTCGACGCGGCGGCTCAGCGGTAGCGCGCTCCCGGCTGCTTGGAGCGCTTGGAGCTGCTGGCGGCGCGCGAGTCCGGTGCCAAACGCGGCGCCGGCGGCGACCGTCGCGACGGTCGCGCACACGATCACTAGCGTTGTCCCGAACCGCATCAGCAGGCGATGGTACCCAGCGGCTCGCAGAACGAGGGGCGCGCGGCCAATTGCAATGCGCTGGTAGGCCGGCTGCGGGCGCGATTGAATACGCCGCGTGTCTGCCCGTCGCACCGCCTCCCGCCCCGACCTGCTGAGCCGCGCGGTGCGCCGTCGCGTTGCCGCCCTGCTGATGAGCGGTGTGAGCCTGCTGGTGCCGCATGCCGCGCACGGGGCGGCGTACCTGCCGCCGGACGGCAAGCGCTTTCACGGCGTCACCGGTGGCAGTTCGCCGACGAACCTCAAGCTGTTCGACGACCAAATCGGCTCGCACCCCGCGATCTTCGGGTTCTTCACGCAGTGGAACTCGCCCTACCAGTACATCTTCAACGCGGCGCAGAGCAGCCGCGCCCGCGTGATGCTGCACATCTCCACGACGCAGGGGTACGGCGCGTCGGAGCGGATCACGCCGAAGGGGATCGCGCAGGGTGGCGGCGACCGCTACTTGATCGGGCTTGCGCGCGAGATCGCCGAACGCGACGTCATCACGTACGTGCGGTTCCTCGCGGAGATGAACCAAACCAACAATGCGTACTGCGCCTTCGATGCCTCCGGCCGCTTCCGGGGTGCGTCGCACAGCCAGGGCCAGTACAAGCAGGCGTTTCGTCGCGCGGCGCTGATTCTCCGTGGCGGCTCGATCGACGCGATCAACCGCAAGCTCAAACGGTTGGGGCTGCCGGCGGTGCAGGGCACGAGCGCCGATCTGCCGGTGACGAAGGTCGCGATGGCGTGGGTGCCGCAGGTCGCCGGCACGCCGAATATTGCTGCCAATAGCGCCCGCGCCTACTACCCCGGGCGCGCCTACGTCGACTGGGTGGGGACCGACTTCTACTCGGCCTTCCCGAACTTCAGCGGTCTGCGGCGCTTCTCCAGCGACTTCAACGGCATCCCCTTCATGTTCGGCGAATACGCTGCGTGGAAGTCCGACAGCGCGAGCTTCATCCACGCGCTCTTTGCCTTCATTCGCGGCGACCACGACGTGAAGATCGCGATGTACAACCAGGGCAATCTGCCGAACGGCCCGTTCAAACTCGTGCATTACCCAGCGTCGCGCACGGCTCTCAGGGGCGAACTGGCCAAGGGCGGCTGGGCGCAATACGCCCCCGAATACGCCAGCTAACCGCCGGCCCGCCCCGCCGAGCGTCGAGATTTGGCCCCTATAGGGGCCAAATCTCGACGCTCGGCCCCCTGATGTGGGGTGGGGCGCTCAGGTGCGGGCGATCGCTTCGCGGTCGCCGGCGATGAGCACCAGTTCGCTGTCGCGGGCGATGACCTGCACCTCGTCGCCCTCGCGGAAGGTGCCGTCCAGCAGTCCGAGTGCCAGCGGGTTCGTCAGCCGCTGCTGGATCACGCGCTTGAGCGGCCGCGCGCCGTACGCCGCGTCGTAGCCGAGATCGCCGAGCAATGCACGCGCCTCGTCGGTCAACCTGACCGTGACGCCGCGCTCAGCGGCAGCACGCTGCACCAGCCGCTGGGTTTGCAGTTCGACGATCTCGCCGATCTGTTCGCGCCCGAGCGGGTGGAACTCGACGATCTCGTCGATCCGGTTGATGAACTCCGGCCGGAAATGCCCCTCCGCGCCGACGCGGCCACCGGCGATGTTGCTGGTCATGATCAGCACCACATTGCGGAAATCGACGGTGCGGCCTTGGCCGTCGGTCAGGCGCCCGTCGTCCATCAGTTGCAGCAGCACGTTGAAGACATCCGGGTGTGCCTTTTCCATCTCGTCGAGCAGCAGCACGCTGTACGGTCGCCGGCGAATCGCTTCGGTCAGCTGGCCGCCCTGGTCGTACCCAACGTACCCGGGAGGTGCGCCGACGAGCCGGCTGACGGAATGCTTCTCCATGTACTCGGACATGTCGATGCGGACCATCGCCTCTTGCGTGTCGAACATGAACTCCGCCAGCGCCCGCGCCAGCTCGGTCTTGCCGACGCCGGTCGGGCCGAGAAAGAGGAAGGTGCCGATCGGCCGGTCGGGATCCTGAAGTCCCGCCCGCGAACGCCGCAGCGCATCGGAGACGGCGCGGACCGCCGTTTCCTGGCCGACGACCCGGTCATGGAGCCGCTCCTCCATGTGGACGAGCTTCTCGACCTCGCCTTCCAGCAGGCGGCTCACCGGAATCCCGGTCCAGCGGCCGACGATCTCCGCGACATCCTGCGCATCGACCTCCTCTTTGAGGAAGCCGCCGCCATGCTCCTGCACCTTGGCCTCGGCGGTCGCGAGCGTCCGTTCCAGCTCGGGGATCCGCCCATACCGCAGCTCTGCGGCGCGCTGCAAATCGGCGACACGCTCAGCCTGCTCGGCTTCTCGGTGCGCGGTGTCGAGCGCCTCCTTGGCGTGGCTAACATCGGCGATCAGCTCCTTCTCGGCCTGCCAGCCGGCCTGCATGCTGCTGAGCCGTTCGCGCTCTTCCGCCAACTCGCGGTCGAGCGTTGCCAGGCGTTCCTTAGAGGCCGTGTCGCTCTCTTGTTCGAGCGAGGTGCGTTCGATCTCCAGCTGCATCACGCGGCGCTGCACCTCGTCGATCTCCTCCGGCATCGAGTCGATCTCGATCCGCAGCTTGGAGGCTGACTCGTCGATCAGGTCGATCGCCTTGTCCGGCAGGAAGCGATCGGCGATGTAGCGGTTTGAGAGCGTCGCGGCGGCGATCAGCGCGCTGTCCTGGATGCGGACGCCGTGGTGGACTTCGTAGCGCTCCTTGAGGCCACGCAGAATCGCGATCGTATCCTCCACGGTCGGCTCGCCGACGACCACCGGCTGAAAGCGCCGCTCCAGCGCCGGGTCCTTCTCGATGTGCTGGCGGTATTCGTCGAGCGTCGTTGCGCCGACGGCGCGCAGTTCGCCGCGCGCGAGCATCGGCTTGAGGAGGTTCGCGGCGTCGACCGCACCTTCCGACGCGCCAGCACCGACGATCGTGTGCAGCTCGTCGATGAACAGCACGATCTGGCCTGCGGCCTCCTTGACTTCGCTGAGCACGCCCTTGAGCCGCTCCTCGAACTCGCCGCGGTACTTTGCGCCGGCGAGCATCCCGCCGATGTCGACCGAGACGACGCGCCGGTCCTTGAGCGACTCGGGCACGTCCCCGGAGACGATCCGCTGCGCGAGCCCTTCGACGATCGCCGTCTTGCCAACGCCGGGCTCACCGATCAGCACCGGATTGTTCTTGGTGCGGCGGCTCAGTACCTGGATCACACGGCGGATCTCCTCGTCGCGCCCGATCACCGGGTCGAGCTGGCCTTGCTCGGCGCGCTCGGTGAGATCGACGCCGAACCGGTTCAGCGCTTCCATCTTCTCCTCCGGCGACTGGTCGGTGACCGCCTTGCCTTTGCGGACCTCGGCGATCGCGGTGCGCAGGTGGTCGGTGGTCGCACCGGCGTTCTTGAGCATGCCGGCGGTCTTGTCGTTGCGGCTTGCGAGGCCGAGCAGCAGGTGTTCGGTGGAGACGTATTGGTCACCGAGCTCGCGGGCGAACTTGTCGGCTTGGCGCAGCGCGTTGAGGAGGTCGCCGCTGGTGGTCGGCTCCTGCGCGTCGCCGGTCAGCGTCGGCAGTCCGGCGAGCGCGGCGGAGACTTCGCTGCGCAGCACGGCCGGTTCGGCACCGACCTTGCGCAGCACGCCATCGACGAGCGGATGATCCTGCTCAAGCAGCGCCGCGAGCAGGTGCTCGGGAAAGACTTGGGGGTTGTGCGTGTCACTGGCCAGAGCGACGGCGCGGGAGAGTGCCTCCTGTGACTTCAAGGTGAAGCGGTCTGCCTGCATGGAAGCTCCTCAAGGTCGATGGTCGGGGCGGAGGTGGCTGCGGTCAAGCGCACACCACCGCCAAGCAAAAATCTATGCGCGAACGACTTAGATTATTGCTAGTCCCGGCGGTGATGTCAAATCGATGACGGGTGCTTGGCGTGGCCGGTTTCGGTACTCGCGTCGGCCGCTCGCAGGGTCATGGTGTCCCCCGGTCGCCACACAACGGCGGCGGGCCACGATACGGTTCGCAGTACTCCGCCTTGCACCGCGCGCGTGATGCCCGAGCTTCGTGTGCGGTGGTGCCGTTGTCAGCCGTGTTTCGCAGCCAGCTCGCTTTCAGAACTTTGTTGCGCCGCGTGCGGCGCGCGCCAGATGGCGCGACGATCGTGTCGGTTTTGGCGCTCTTCTTCGCGCTCTCCGGCAGCGTGGTGGCGGCGACGAAGATTGCGCGCGCCAGCATCGGCAGCGCGGAGATCAAGAACGGTTCAATCAAAGGGGTCGACATCGGCGACGATGTGCTCAACGGCCGGCAGATCAACGAACAGGCACTCGGGGTCGTGTCGCGGGCTGCTGCGGCGGGCAGTGCGACCGTCGCGCAGGTCGCCGGAGAAGCACAGCACGCTGCGACCGCGACTCGCGCTGACACGGCCGATCTCGCGGCCAAGGCGAGCAGTGCCGACCGTGCCACCAGCGCGACGCGCGCCGACCGTGCGACGAATGCCGACCGTGCGACGAATGCCGACCGTGCGACGAATGCCGACCGCGCGACGAATGCCGACCGTGCGCGCGACGCGATGACGGTCGGTGGGCACGGCGCCGAGGAGTTTGTCGCTGCCAGCGATGTCTTTCCTGTGGCCGTCAAACTCGGCGAAGGCGAGCAGCGCACGCTGGTCGAACGTGACGGCTTGCGTGTCGTCGCCGCGTGCCAACGCGCCGTCGCCGGCGCCGACGTGTTCTCGGTGAGCTTTGCCTCCGAGGATGACGGAGCATCGTTTTCGGGGCCGGCCAACGAGCTTGATGGTTCGACCGGCAACGGGCTGGGGCCGGACACGCCGGACTGGCGTCGTGTCGCACTGCTCGTCAGCGCCAGCACCGGCACGAGCGTCGTTCGCACTTCATCGACGGCGATCTCCGGCACGAGTGCGAACGGCACCTCGATCTTTGTCGGCGCCGGCGGCTCCGCGCGCATCGCCTTCAACATGTACGGGGCGGTGTGCGCATTTTCGGCGCCGGTGATGGTGTCGCGGCTCGCGCCGTAGGCGATCACCTCGATCAGTGATTCTGCGGTCGCGTCTGTCCACGGCACCCCGCCGTGGAATCAATCATTTAGGCTGGCGCGGTGCCGCGCAGGTCAAGTGCAGGGCTGCTCCCCTTCCGCTCCGGCCCCGATGGGCTCGAAGTGCTGATCGCGCATATGGGCGGCCCGTTCTGGGCGCGCAAGGATGCCGGCGCGTGGTCGGTCATCAAGGGTGAACATGAACTGGGCGACGATCCGGTGGCAGCGGCGCGCCGCGAATGGGCGGAGGAGACCGGCACGCCCGCACCCGATGGCGCGCTGATCGCGCTCGGCGAGGTGCGGCAGAAGAGCGGCAAGCGCGTCAGCGCATGGGCCGTCGAGGCGCCGCTGCTCGACCCGGCCGGCTTCGTCAGCAACACCTTCGAGCTGGAGTGGCCGCCGCGTTCCGGCCGGCTCCAGCAGTTCCCGGAGATCGACCGCGCCGAATGGATGACGCTCGATGTCGCCGCCCACCGGCTGGTCGATGCGCAGCGTCCGCTGCTCGCTGCCTTGACCGACGCGCTCGGGATCCACTCATGAGTTCGCTGCGCTGAGCGGCGGTGTGTTGGTTGCGCCGGCCGTGCCAGCCCGGCGCGATTGAGGCGTCGGCTTAGTTGTAGGCTGAGCGGGCGCGGGCGAGCTGCACGTCGAGGCGTTGGCGGGCGGTGAACTCCAGCGGCAGTTTGGTGCCCATTGCGCGTGCCGCGACGTGTGCTGGGTGAAGGCCGAGCTCGGCGGCGCGGAGGGCGACCAGTTCCAGCAGGATCGCGGCGACTTCGTGTGCGCAAACCCAGCGCAGATCGAGCCGGTCGCCAAGTTCGCGGGCCGGCATCAGCACGCCGGCGCCGTACTCGATTGCGCCGGCCTCCGGGTGGTCGCGGACGGCGAGCAGCATCGTTTCGGTGGAGGGGCTGACGATCACGTCGACTGGGCGCCCGGCTTCCTGTGCGGCGGCGGCGACGAGCGCGGTCGCGACTGCCGGGTGGCCGGCGCCGCTCCGGCACACGTAGTCGGGGCGCAGATCGCGCAGGCGCGTGTCGAGTGGTCGGGCGGCGGCGGTGTCGAGGCCCAGGCAAACGTGCCGGTGGAGTGCCGCGAGCTGCGCCGAGGGTGAGCGTTCGCCGAGGGCGGCGAGTGCCGCGGCGCGTCTGGCGATCCATTCCCGGAGGCGATCACTTCGAATCGCACGTTCGTCGTCCGGTGTTGCCATCGAGCGGCCGATCTCCTCTGAGAACGCGAGCAGCAGCGGCGCAAGGTCTGGCTCTCCGGAGGTGACGAGATCAGTGAATGAGCGGGACACCATGGCGCGCACCATATCCGACTTTCACAGTCGGGTATGGGGGTCTGCGTGGCAGCACCGCGATTTGCGGGCCGAGGTGCGGTGCTCGCGTCGCGAGCGTCAAGCGACCGCGACCAGCCTGCTCAGCGTGGGGCCGGGGGCTGCCAGCGGACGATCGCGGTGCGCTGGGCGTCGCGCAGACGCTGCACCTCAGCCTCCAGCTCCAGGCGGCGCCGCTCGACGGCGGTGTATCGGCGCTCGAGCTGCTCGAGCCGCTCCTCCAGCGCCAGCACCCGCTCGACGCCCGCGAGATTGAGACCGAGCGACGCCGTCATCTCCTGGATGCGCCGCAGCCGCTCCACATCGTCCTGCGAATACAGGCGCGTGCCACGCGGCGAGCGCTGCGGTGCGATCAACCCGCGCTGCTCGTACATCCGCAACGTCTGCGGATGCATGTCCGCCAACTCTGCGGCGACCGAGATCATGAATACGCCCCGGCTGCTGCTGACCTCGATCCGCGTCGTGCGCAGGTCGTCGCGCCGCCGCGCCTCGCTGCCGGACGGCCCGCCGGTAAAGCCGGTCGCATCCTGCTCAGCCATGCTGCGCCCCAGCCGGGCTCCGCGCTCCCGCCCGCTTGAGTAGCTCGCCGCGCGGATCATCGGTCAACGTCGCATCGAGCTGCTCGACGAGCTGGCGCTGCTGCTCGGTCAGCTGCTTCGGCAACGTGATCGCGACGCGGTAATGCAAATCGCCACGCCCACCGGCGGTGCTCGGCGGTCCTTCGCCCTTGAGTCGCAACACCGACCCGTGCCGCGTGCCCGGCGCGATGCGCAGCAGCTTCGTGCCATTGAGTGTTGGGACGCGCACCTGCGCCCCCGCAAGCGCCTCCGTCACCTTCACCGGCAACTCGATCTCAAGATGCTCGCCCTTGCGCCGGAAGACCGCTGACGGCGCGACATGCACCACCACGTACAAGTCGCCGCGCGGGCCGTTGCCGACCCCCGGTTCGCCCCTGCCCGGCACGCGAATCCGGCCGCCATCGCGAATGCCGGCCGGCACCTTCACGCGCAGCGTCGAGCCGCCCGGCCTGCGACCGGTCCCACGGCAGGTGGCGCACGGCTCCTTCGGGACGCGGCCCACGCCACGGCAACGCGGGCACGGCGACTGCGTTGAGAACAACCCGTCGCTTTGGATCACGACGCCCTGACCGCCGCACTCCGGGCAGGTCGTCATCGGCGAGCCCGGCCGCCCGCCGCTGCCACGGCAATCCGGGCACGGGTCCTGCGACGGCACCGGCAGCGAAATCTCGGTGCCGTCGATCGACTGGTCGAAGGTGATCCGCGCCTGCGTCTCCAAGTCGCGGCCACGCGCCGCCATCGGCGGTCGCGGCCGGCCGCCGCCGGTGCCCGGCACGCGGCCACCGAAGACGTTGCCGAGCAGATCGGCGAGATCGGACATCGAGAAGTTCGCGTCGCCACCCATCCCCGGCACCTGGAAGCCGCCGCGATCGTAGGTTTGCTTCTTCTGCGGGTCGCTCAGGATGTCGTAGGCACCCTGAATCTCCTTGAACTTCTCCTCGGCGCCGGCATCGCCGGCGTTGTTGTCGGGGTGGTACTGGCGCGCGAGCTTGCGGTAGGCCTTCTTGATCTCGTCGGCCGACGCCGAGCGCTCCACGCCCAGAGTCTTGTACGGATCAGCTGTGGCCATCGTTCGTTCTGCTCGTCTCTTCGTCGTATCCGGTGAGGGTGTGCTGTGGCAGTGGGGTTATTCGGTGACGACCACCCGCGCCGGGCGGATGATCTCCTCGCCGGCCGCGTAGCCGGCCTGGTAGACGGGACTGCAAATCCCGCTTGCTTCGCCGTCGCCGGCCGGCCGCTTGGCCATCGCTTCGTGGCGCACCGGATCAAACGGTTCGCCGGCCGGATCAAAGCGCTCCACGCCGCCGCGCCCCAGCGAGGCGATCAACTCGTCGTGCAACTGGCGCAGCGCATCGAGCAGCCGGCCGGCATGCTCGCCCGAGTCGGCGGCGGCGGCCTCCAGCGCCGCCGTCTCATGCTCCAGCGCCCGCTCGGCGTTGTCGATCGCCGGCAGTAGCTCGCGCGCCAGCTCCACGCTGCCCCGCACGCGCGCCGCCGCGAGGTCGCGCTGCGCGCGCTTGCGATAGTTGTCGAAGTCGGCGCGGGTGCGCTGCGCGAGCGCGAGCAGCTCGCCGGCCTGCGCGGCGAGCCGGCGGATCTCCTCGTCGCTCTTGCCCTCCAGCGGATCGTTGGCCGGTTCGTCGACTGCCACCGCACCGTGCGGCGCGGTGGCGGCGTCGGATGCCGTATCGGTGGCGCTGGAGTGGGCCGGCGCGTCGGCGCAGGCTCTAGTCGTCTCAGGCTCAGTGCTCATCAGCTTCTCCTTGAGGCAGCGAGCCGTCTGCTACTTGCCTTCGTCGACGATCTCCGCGTCGACGACCTCGTCGTCGCCAGATGCCTCGCCACCGACCGGCGCCTGCTCTCCTCCGGCCTGCTGGGCGGCGGCCTCCTGCGCCTTGGCGTAGAGCTTCTCGCTGATCGAGTGCTGGCGGGTTTGTAGCGCCTCCAGCTTGCTCTTGATCTCCTCGACCGATTCGCCCTTGATCGCTTCGCGTACGTCGGCGACGAGCTGTGTGATGTCGGCCTTGTCGGAATCGTCGAGCTGTTCGGCGAGATCGGTCAGCTGCTTCTCCGCCTGATACGCGACCTGCTCGGCTTCGTTGCGCGCCTCGGCGAGTTCGCGCAGGCGCTTGTCCTCGTCGGCATGCGCTTCGGCATCGGAGACCATCTTCTTGATCTCGTCGTCGCTGAGGCCGCCGCCGGCTTTGATCTCGATCTTCTGCTCAACGCCGGTCCCGAGATCCTTCGCGGACACGTTCAGGATGCCGTTGGCGTCGATGTCGAAGGTCACCTCGATTTGCGGGATGCCGCGCGGCGCTGCCGGGATGCCGGTCAGCTGGAACTTGCCGAGCGACTTGTTGTACGTCGCCATCTCGCGCTCACCCTGAAGCACGTGAATCTCCACCGACGGCTGGTTGTCTTCGGCGGTGGAGAAGGTCTCGCTCTTGCGGGTTGGGATCGTCGTGTTGCGCTCGATCAGCCGCGTCATCACGCCGCCCTTGGTTTCGATCCCGAGCGTCAGCGGGGTGACGTCGAGCAGCAGCACATCGGTGACTTCCTTGGAGATCACGCCGGCCTGGATCGCCGCGCCGATCGCGACGACCTCATCGGGGTTGACGCCACGGTGCGGCTCCTTGCCGGTGAGCGCCTTGACCTTCTCCTGCACCGCCGGCATGCGGGTCATGCCGCCGACGAGCACGACGTGATCGATGTTCGCGGCCCCCTTGGCCTTCGCGTCGTCGAGTGCGCGCTTGACCGGATGCACGAGGCGGTCGAGCAGCTCGCCGACGAGTTCGGTCAGCTTCGCGCGAGTCAACCGCACGTCGAGGTGCTTGGGGCCGGAGGCGTCGGCCGTCAGGTACGGCAGGTTGATCTGCGACTCCTGCGCGGAGGAAAGCTCGATCTTGGCCTTCTCGGCCGCTTCGTAGAGCCGCTGGAGCGCCATCGGATCTTGCGTGAGGTCAACGCCGTGGTCGCGCTTGAACTCGCCCGCGAGCCAGTCGACGATCGCCTTGTCGAAGTTGTCGCCGCCGAGATGGTTGTCGCCGGCCGTCGACTTGACTTCAAAGACGCCGTCGGCGATCTCCAGGACCGACACATCGAAGGTGCCGCCGCCGAGGTCGAAGACGAGAATCGTCTGCTCGTCGTCTTTGCCGAGGCCGTACGCCAGCGAGGCGGCGGTCGGCTCGTTGATGATGCGCTTGACCTCAAGGCCGGCGATCTTGCCCGCGTCCTTGGTGGCCTGGCGCTGATCGTCGTTGAAGTACGCAGGCACGGTGATGACCGCTGAATCGACGGTCTCGCCGAGGTAGGCCTCGGCGTCGGCCTTGAGCTTGGCGAGGGTCATCGCGCTGATCTCCGGCGGGCTGTACTGCTTGTCCTCGACGGAGATCCGCGCGTCGCCGTTGGGGCCGCTGACGACCTTGTACGGCACGATCGACTCCTCCTCATGTACCTCGGCCTCTTTGCGGCCCATGAAGCGCTTGACGGAGAAGATCGTGTTCGTCGGGTTCGTGACCGCCTGGCGCTTGGCGACGCTGCCGACCAGCCGCTCGCCGCTCTGCGTGAAGGCGACGACCGACGGCGTGGTGCGGCCACCCTCGGAGTTCTCGATGACGACCGGTTCGCCGCCCTCGATGACCGCCATGCACGAGTTCGTTGTGCCGAGGTCGATGCCGATGGTCTTGCCCATGTGTGTCCCCTTCGAGCGAGGTTGGTGTGGTGATGTCGCCAGTGGCCCCAGCACAAGCCCCGCTGATCGACGGGGAGGTGCGCCCTGAGGAGAGATGCTGGCCGAAGACGACTGAAATCTAAGTGGGATCGTAGCAGATCAAATGAGGGTGCCGACCAACCTCCGCGACGGCTCTTGCTGCCGGGCAGCGGCGAGGGGTGGGGCCGAGGATCGTCGACCCCACCCACGCGACCTTCAACGGGTGCGGATCGTGCGCGAAAGCGTCGAGCGGTTGCCGGCGCCGTCGGTGACCGCGACCAGCAGCGTGAGCCGCGCACCCTGCGGCCGGCGGATCGCGGTGCGCGTCCGCGAATCTAGGGCGACTGCGACGCGGTCGTAGCCGGCGCCGCCGCTGACCTCAGCATCTGAGGTGCCGGCGGTGCGCCCCGCGTACTTCACCTTCGCGGTGCCCGCGCATGCCTCGTCGCAGTTCACCGTCAGCTGGACGCCGCCCGCCAGGAGCCGCGAGCGCAGCTGCGTCGACGACGACGACACCGACAGTCCAGGCCGGCTCGTGTCGTTCGCGACCGTGCCGGCAGCGGCGAGCGCGACCAGCGACGCGCTGCTGCCGATCACGAAGTTGCTGCCAACTGCCGATGCCTTGCCGTCGCTCAGGTTCACGCGGTAGAGCCCGACCCGCGTGCCTCCAGCGGTCGTGGTGATCGCGGCGTAGCCGGCGTTGTCGTCGGCGATGTCGAACGCAACCGGGCTGCCGTTCGTGCCGAGCGTCCCGACGGTGTGCAGCACTCCGTCGTCGATCGGCTCCTGCCGCACCACGGTGTTGCGCGCCGCGTCGAGTGCGAACAGCTGCGTGGTCGTGCCGACCGGGAAGGAGTTCGTGAACGCGATCGCCGCGAGCTTCGGGGTGGTCCCGGCGCCCGCGTCGCCCGAAGCGTATGCGGGGACGCCGAGCGGCTGGCCCGGCGCATCGGTGGCGGTTGGGGTCGGCGTCGTGGTCGCCGTCGTGTCTGCCGGTGTGGCGGTCGGCGTCGGCGTGACCGTCACACGATCGAGCTGGCCGGTTGACGGGTCGATGCGCAGGTTCTGGCCGGCAGTCGTCTCGACCTGAATGCGATCGCGGACCGGGTCGAAGTTCAGGCTCGCGCGATCGCCGGTCAGTGCCGGGTCGAGCTCCTGCTCGCCGACGTACCGCACGGCGGCGGTACGCGGGTTGATGACGACGAAGCGGTTCTTGTTCGTCAGGCCGTACAGCCGCAGGTCGGCCGGCCGCAGATCGAGCCCGATGACGCGCTCGCCGTCGCGCAGCCCTTGGATCGGCAGCGCCGGAACGGTCGTCGTGTTGTCGGACTGGAAGGTGACGAGCTCGTTGTCGCTCGTGACGCCGTAAAAGGCGGTCGCGGCCGACGCGCCGGCCGGAGCGGCGATCGCAAGTGCCAGCGGCGCGGCAACGATGGCGAGGTGACGGGTAATGGACATGGTTCCTCCGTGGTGCGCGACGTCGCAGGGACGCCGATCTGCCCGTCGCAACGCACGACTGGGCCGAGCGATGCGCGCCGGCCGCCAAGCTGGCGCGCAGGCGTGTCTGCGTCAAAGCGCTGCAACGGCGGTTGCGCGACGGCGAGGTGACCCAACCAGCTTCAGCGGTGCGCGCCGAGCCGGTCCGCCAGTGCGTCGTCGTCGATCCCGGAGATCTCCAGCACCTTGTCGCGCGCCGTCAGGCCGATCACGACGCTCACCTGCCGCGCGCGCAGTCCGAGCGCGCCCGCAACGACCGCGCATACCTCCGCGTTCGCGCGGCCGTCCAGCGGTGGAGCGGCCACGCGCACCAGCAGCACGCCATCCTCGCGCCGGCCGGCGATCCCGGGCCGCTTCGCGCGCGGCGTGACACGAACGGCAAGGCGCACCACCGTCGCAGAGTGTCGCACGCACGCTGAAGCGTCGCTGCTCGTGCCCGCGCTGCTCAGTCGACTTCGGTGCGTGGGCAGAGCGACCGCAGCGCGCAGGCGTCGCACTTCGGTCGTTGCGCGGCGCAGGTGCGTCGTCCGTGCCGCAGGAGGCCTACGTGCAGCTCCCAGGCGGCGCCGGCCGGGGTGAGCGCCAGCATCGCGTCGTGCAGTTCGTCGAGCGGTGCGCCGGGGCGCAGCAACCCGAGGCGTGTGCCGACGCGCGAGACGTGCGTGTCGACGGGAACGTCCTGCATACCGAAGGAGAACAGCAGCACGCACGCCGCCGTCTTGCGGCCGACGCCGGGCAGCGCGCAGAGGGCGGCTTGTGCGTCGCGCAGCGGGAGTTCGGCGAGCGCGTCGAGTGAGAGCGGCTCGCCGATCGCGGTGAGGATCGCTTGGATGCGTGCCGACTTGACCTTCGAGATGCCGCCCCGGCGGATCGCGCGTTCAACCTCGTCGACCGGCGCGTCGCGCACCTGCTCCCACGTTGCGAAGCGGTCGGTCAGCCCGAGGTATGCGATGTCGCGGTTGCGGTCGTTGGTTGATTGTGAGAGGACGGTGAGGATCAGCTCGCCGATCGGGTCGCCGTGCGGCCGCTCGACCGGCACGCCGTAGAGGTCGCGCAGCCGGCTGCGCAAGCGCCGCACGCGGCCGGCACTTGGCGCACGCCAATCGGCGCGGGAGATCGTCGCTTTGCCGCGTACCTGCGGGCCGGTGCGCCGTGCGGTCGACGCCACCGCTATACGGCGCCCCAGCGCTGCACGACTTCGGCGGCGGCGCGCATTGCGTCGGGCAGGGCGGCGTTCAGTGCGGGGGCGTAGCCGCGGCTGGCGGCGAGCGCGGCAAGCAGCACGCCGGTCACGGCGTCTCCGGCGCCGGAGGTGCTGCGCGGCGTGACGGGAACGCCGGCAACCTCCCGCGCGACGCCATCTTCGCCGCGTAGGACGGCGCCGCGCTCGCCACACGTCACGACGACGTTGCGGGCCACGTCGCCTTGGAGCGCGGCGGCGGCGGCGGCGGGATCGGCTTCGCCGGTCAGCCAGCGCGCTTCTTCGTGGTTCATTTTGGCGACGAAGACGCCGTCGAGTAGTTGAAGCGTCGCGTCGACCATCGCCTGGTGGCTGGCCCAGCGGCCGGGGCGCATGTTTGCGTCGACGACGACGAGTTTGCCGGCGTCGAGCGCTTGCTGGCGCGCGCCGAGCGTGAGCTGGCGCTCCTGGTCGCCAAGCAGCGTGTTGGAGGCAAGCAGCACCAGGTCGGCGCGGCCGATCGCGCCGGGGATGCGGTCGGCGGCGGGGACCAGCCCAAGGCCGGTCGTGCTGCCGTAGATCGCGTAGTTCGGTTCGCCGCGCCGATCGACGGTGACGAGTGCCAGCGGTGTACGGCCGCCTGTTTCGTGGACGAGATCGGTGGTGTCGATCTGTTCGGCGTGCAGCCGCCGGGCGAGCCAGTGTCCCCACGGGTCGTCGCCGACGCCACCGCAGATCGCGACCTGCGCGCCGCGCCGCGCCGCCTGCACGGCGACGTTTGCGAGCGCCCCGCCGAAGTGCGGCACGAAGCCATCAACGTCGGTCGGGTCGGCGGCGGGCCGCTCGGCGACCAGGTCGACGAGCGCCTCGCCGAGGCAGACGATGCGCATACGCCAGATCGTACGGCGTGCCGCCGGTGGCCGGTGTGCGCCACGCCAGCTGCCGCACCAAATCTCGGTGCGGCAGTTCGTGTTCGTACGAACACCAGCTGCCGCACCGAGATGTGGTGCGTCGGGGTGGCACCACTTGCGTGACGGGCGGCCGGCGTACGCGGCCCGACTGCTCGGCCGGGCCGTTGCCGACGCGGCGCACGAGTTCTGGTCGTGCGACATCAGCCTCCTCGAGTACCGGTTCATGCGCGCAGATGCGCTGCTGGGCCCAAATCAGATCACCGACGCCTGAAGGGACGAGCGCGGCATGAACCGGCCGCCGCGTACCATGGGGGGCTGTGCCTGACCGTCGCGCACCTTGGCTGCCGAACGGCTGGCGCGACTTCGCGGTGCAGCTGGTCGTGCTCGCGGTCGCGATCTTCGCCTACCAGCTCACCCGCGGCCTGGCTGACAGCGGCGCGACCGCCGCGCAGGCGGTCGACAACGCGCGCCACCTCGTCGCGATCGAGCGGGCGCTCGGGCTGTACGTCGAGCCAGACATCCAGCGTTGGGCGCTCGGCGTGCCCGATCTCACCGACATCCTCTCGTGGGTGTACCTCAACGTGCAGACCACGCTGACGCTCGCCGGCCTGCTGTGGATCTACCTGCGTCACAACGAGCGCTACTACTTCGTGCGCAACATGTTCTTCGTGTCATTCGTGGGTGCGTGCGCGATCTACGCGCTGCTGCCGACCGCCCCGCCGCGCCTGATGCCCGCCGAATATGGCTTCGTCGACTCGGTGCAGCAGTTCTCCGGCGCCCGCAAATTCATCTGGCAGGCCTTCGCCAATCCGTACGCCGCGATGCCTTCGATGCACGTTGGGTTTTCGCTGATGATCGGCTGGTCGATCGCGTCGCTCGCGCGCCGCCGGGCGGTACGTGCCGCCTGGCTTGCCTATCCGACTGGCATCCTGTGGGTCGTCGTCGCGACGGGCAACCACTTCTGGCTCGACGCGGCGGCCGGCGCGGCAGTTGCCGCAGTCGGTGCCGGAAGTGCCTACGCTCTGGGTCGACTCCGCCCCGCTTCGTGGGCGTGGACCGGACAGCCATCGGAAGCCACCACGTGACCAGCACGCCCCCAACTTCGCCGCAGCGGCCTCGGATCATCAGTCCTGAACGCCAGGAACTCGTCCGCAACCGCCTGATCGAATCGCGGCTGACTCCGAACGCGATCTCACTGACCGGGCTGGCGCTCTGCCTCGTTGCCGCCGGCCTGGTGTACGCCGACCAGCTCTTCCTCGGCGGCATCGCGTTCATCGTCGGCTCGGTCTGCGACATGCTCGACGGCAAGTACTCGCGGATGTCCGGCAAAGCCTCGCCGTTCGGTGCGTTCCTGGACTCGACGCTCGACCGGATCGAGGAGGGCGTGATGTTGACGGTGATCGCCGCGAGCTTCGCTGCCGACGCGAACAAGCTCGCGACCGCCGCGACCGCCGGTGCGATCGTCAGCTCGCTGATGGTGTCGTACACCCGCGCGCGCGCCGAAGCGCTTGGCGTCGAATGCAAGGTCGGCTTCGGGAATCGCGCCGGCCGCGTCATCATTCTCAGCGCCGGCCTGCTCCTCGCGGGGCTCGGTGTGCTCGAATACGCCGTCTACATCCTTGCCGCACTGAGTACGGTCACCGTGCTCCAACGCATCTTCCACGTCCGCCAGGCGCTGCTCGCGCCCTCCGCGATCTGAGCGCCGGCCGGCGCGAACGTTCACCCCGTTTTCCCTTCTCAGGAGTTCGACCAGCACATGACCGACCGTCAGCAGGACAAGGTCCGCGTCGCCATCATCGGCGTCGGCAACTGCGCGAACAGCTTCGTTCAGGGCGTCCACCACTACCGCAACGCCGCCGATCACGACGACGTGCCGGGGCTCATGCACGTCAATCTCGGTGGCTACCACGTCTCCGACATCGAGTTCACTGCCGCGTTCGACATCAACGCCACGAAGGTCGGCAAGGATCTCGGTGAGGCGATCTGGGCCGACCCGAACGACACGATCAAGTTCACCGAGGTGCCGACCGACACCGGCGTGAAGGTCTACCGCGGCATGACGCACGACGGGATCGGCAAGTACCCGGCGACGAAGATCAGCAAGGCACCCGGCCCAACCGACGACATCGTCAAGATCCTCCAAGAGACGAAGACCGACGTCGTCGTCTCCTATCTGCCGGTCGGCTCTGAGCAGGCGACGAAGTGGTACGTCGAGCAGGTGCTTGAGGCCGGCTGCGCGTTCGTCAACTGCATCCCCGTCTTCATCGCCTCCGAGGACTACTGGAACAACCGCTTCATCGAGAAGGGGCTGCCGATCATCGGCGACGACATCAAGTCGCAGGTCGGCGCGACGATCGTCCACCGCACGCTCGCCCGCCTCTTCCACGAGCGCGGCGTCCACCTTGAGCGCACCAGCCAGCTCAACGTGGGCGGCAACATGGACTTCTTCAACATGCTCGAACGCGAGCGCCTTGAATCCAAGAAGATCTCCAAGACGCAGGCCGTGACCTCGATCATGGGCCGCGAGCTGCCGGACACCGACGTGTACATCGGCCCCTCCGACTACGTGCCGTGGCTGACCGACCGCAAATGGGCCCACATCCGCCTCGAAGGCAAGTCGTTCGGCGGCGTGCCGCTGACGGTCGAAACCAAGCTTGAGGTGTGGGACTCGCCGAACTCGGCTGGCGTGATCATCGACGCCGTGCGCTGTCTCAAGCTGGCCCTCAATCACGGCCTCTCCGGCCAGATCGACGGCCCGTCGAGCTACTTCATGAAGTCGCCCAAGCATCAGCGTCCCGACGACGAGTGCCGCGAGAACACCGAAGAGTTCATCGCCACGCACGCCCGGTTGGTCGACGGCATCAAGGCGTAGCGCCGCGCTCCCAGCGACTGCCCAGGCTTTGCGCAGCGCCCGCTCGGGAATGCCCGCCAAAGTACTTCCCATGACCAGCAGGGACAGGGACGACAACCAACAGCAGGTCATGCGGCGCACCACGCGGCCGGGCAGGGCCGCACGCGCCGCCCACGCGGCATAACCCGCCGGGAACGCGCTCTGGGCGGGGCGCGTTCCCAGCGAGCCGCAAACAATCACATACAAGGGACACCACGCACGTGCCGGGCCCGGCGTTTTGCCGGCGCCCGGCAGCGTGCGTGCCGGTGGCCAATGCGGCCGGTCGCGGTGCAGGTCGCGCCCGGGATCGACGCAGGACTGGCGCGCGATCGGCTCGACAAGACGGCCGCCGTCCGTAGACTCGGCACGGTGACCGACACTGGCTCGCTTCTGATCGCCCAGATCTGCCCCCGGCCGATCGACGATCACCACGAGACCGCCCGCCACGCGCGGCTGCTCGCGACCGGCCTGGCCGAGCGCGGCCACCGCGTGATCGTCGTTGCACCGAGCCGCGACCGCAGTGCGATCCGCGACAGCCGCGCCGCGCTGAGCACCGATCCGCAGCGGCTGATCCCCGAGCCCGGCGGCCCGCCGACGCAGCTGGCGATCGGCGAACCGTCGCTGCCGGTGCGCGCCGGACGCCGTGAAGGGATTGTCCCGGTCGATGTGGCACGCACCTTGGAAGCGCTGTTCGAGGCCGTCGCGTTCGATCTCTGCCACCTGCACGATCCGCTGCCGCCGTCGGTGACTGCCGCTGCACTGAAAGCCAGCGGGGCGCTCAACGTCGCGACCTTCCACAGCTCGCCACAGCGCACCCTCTCAGCGCCGATCACCCGCCGGATGCGCGAGCAGCGCTTCGGACGGCTCGACGCGCGACTGGCGACCTCGCTCGTGGTCGCCCACGAAGTCGAATCGTTGCTCGGCGGCACCGTTACCCCGATCGCGCCGGGTTCAGGGCGCGTCCAAGGTGCCGCGAGCATGCCACCCCGGCCGGAGTCGCCGCAGGCGCCGCTGCGCATCGCATACGTCGAACAGGAGGAGCGCGCCGCGATGCGCACCGTGCTGCGCGCACTGCGGATGCTGCCGGCCGGGCTGCCGTGGGAAGCGCGGCTGATGAGCGCGCGCGGCCCCTCGGCCAGCGCGCCGGTGCCGCCCGAACTGGCGGGGCAGGTGACCTTCCTGCCTGTCGGCGACGACGCCGCAGAGCAGACGCTGCTGGAGTGGGCTCAGGTCGCGATCTTTGCCTCCGATGGCGCCGATCCGGCGCCGACCGGCATCGTGCGTGCGATTGCGGCCGGCGCCGTGCCGATCGCGACGCGCCTGGCGGCGCACCTGGAAGTGATCGGCGAAGATGAGCGCGGCCTGCGGATCGATGTACGCAGCCCCGAATCGATCGCGCATGCGATCGAGCGGCTCGCGAGCGACCGCGCGCTGCTGCACCGTCTGCACGATGCCGGTGCGACCGTCCGCTCCGCACAACGCCCGGCGCGCGTCGTCGACGCGGTGATCGACGCCTATCGCGCGCTCCTGGCGCGCCGCCGAGACCCGGCGGTTCCGCCGGCGCTCGTCGCCCGCCTCGCCGACCGCCCGCTGATCGACGTCGACCTGCACATGCACACCGACCATTCGCACGACTGCGCGACCCCGGTCGAAGTGCTGCTCGCAACCGCCAAGGAGCGCGGCCTCGGCGCGATCGCCGTCACCGACCACAACGAGATCTCCGGCGCGCTGGAAGCCGCCGAACTCAGCGAACGGTACGGCGTGAAGGTGATCATCGGCGAAGAGGTCAAAACGGCGTCGCAAGGCGAAGTGATCGGCCTCTTTTTGACCGAGAAGATCCCGCGTGGCCTGACGCTGCAAGCCACGATCGCGGAGATCAAACGCCAAGGTGGCGTGGTCTACGTGCCGCACCCGTTCGACCGGATGCACGCCGTCCCCGACTATGAGCATCTGCTCGACGTGCTCGATGAGATCGACGCGATCGAGATTTTCAACCCGCGCGTCGCCGTCGGCACCTTCAACGACGAAGCGCGGCGCTTCGCGACGAAATACCGCCTCGCACAAGGCGCCGGCTCCGACGCGCACGTCGCGCAGGGGCTCGGCTCGGTGCGCGTGCGGATGCCGGACTTCGACACGCCGCAGGAGTTCCTCGCCGGCCTGCGCATGGCGGAGATCGCGCCCCGCCCCGCCAGCCTGCTGTACGTGCAGGCGCTCAAGTTCTTGGAGACAAAAGCCACGCCGGCCGGCGCGCGGCGCGCGCGCAACGAGCGGCGCGTACGGCGGGCTGAGCGCGGTGCAGAACGCTCGTGAGCGTGCTCGTCGCGATTGAGCCGGGCCGCGTTGGCGATGGAGGCCGCGCGGCGCTGGAGCTGGGCGCGACGCTCGGCACCGCACTGGATCGCAGCGTGCAGGTTGCCGTGGTGGTGGTCGTCGCGCCGGGTGTGCCGTCGCCGCTGCGCGTCGGGATGAGCGACGAGGCGTTCGCGCAGCAGCTGGCCGCCGACGCGATCGATGAGGCCCGCACGCGCCTGGGCGACCGCTTCGGCGGCACGGTCGCGATTCGCGAACGCTCGGTGCGTGCCGGGCTGCTTGCCGCGATCGAGCAGGCGCGCCCCGGGCATCTCGTGCTCGGCTCGGCGCATGGCGCCGGCCCCGGACGGATCGAACTCGGCGAGATCGCTCGCGGTTTGCTCAATAGCAGTCCGGTGCCGGTCGTGATCGCGCCGCGCGGCTACTCCCGCTATGACGCATCCCACCCGCTGCGCCGCGTCACCGTCGCCTTCGGGCCGGATTCGGCCAGCGCCTTTGCGCTGCGGTACGCCGCCGTGCTTGCCGAGCGTGCCGACACGCAGCTGCGCACGGCGACCTTTTGGGTGCGCCAGGCGACGACGCCGCCGGCAATCGGTGGTGGCCGGGGCGACAACGAGGTTGCGATGCAGTGGAAGGAGCAGATGCGGCGGCGCGTCGACCAGGCGATCCGGGGTCTCGATCAGTTGGAGCTACCGAGGCGCTTTATCGCGACCGACATCGCCGACGGCGATGATTGGGCGGAGGCCGTTCACACGCTCGACTGGGACGGCGGCGATCTGCTGATCGTCGGCTCCAGCCCGCCCGGCGGGTTGCGGCGCGTCTTTCTCGGCTCACGCTCGGCGGAGATTTTGCGTCGAGCGCCGGTGCCGGTCGCCGTGCTGCCCGGCGTGTGATCCCATACGGCGAGACGCGCTTCGTGGCGTTTCCGTGTGGTGGTTCCCCCCGAATCGTGGAGGTCTTCTTGATGCGGCTTCGACTGGCGCGGGTCGACGTGCGGTGTTCGCCGGGGTCGACCGTGGGCACCGGTGGTGATTCACGTATGAGTTGCCCGCAAGCGCGCCCCGAAAGTCGACGCGGCTGGTCGACCGGGGTACAGTGCGCCGGTGAGCCCCTCCCTGGCTGCCATGTTCGCTCGTGCATCCGCGCTCGCGCTGCCGTGCTCGGTGGCGCTCGCGCTGCCCGCGACTCAGGCCATCGCCGCAGATGAGATCGGCAAGAAGTCGGGCGTCAGCTACGCGGGCATGCATGCCGTGGACACGCAGGCGCGGCTGGTGCTCTTCGCCGACACCTTTGACAACGGGGCAAAGTGCTCGGCTCACGCGATGGTGGAGTACAAGCCCGTGCTCCACGCGCGGCGCTACGAGCACAACACCACGCTGTTCCCCTACGAGATGTCCACGATTTCCTACGCTTGGACGAGGGACGGCAGCGATGGCGACGTGGGCGATACGTCGTCGTCGACGTACTACGACGCCAACACCGGCAAGACGTACGGGCCGACGGAGGAGGGCTATCGGTTGGAGACCGGCCTCGGGCAGTGGGGCGGCGTCGTCTCGCCGCCGTGCCCGACCGACCCGACGATCGGCGGCACGTACACGCTCCAACGCATGGTCGGCTGGGTCTCTGACTCCTACGCCGCGCCGACGCCCACGCCGGAACCCACACCGACGCCGACGCCCACGCTGGAATCCACGCCGACACCGACCACGCTGGAATCCACGCCGACGCCGACCGCCGATCCCACGCCGACGCCGACCACGCAAGCGCTTGAGTTGTTGCCGCCGCCGCTGGGTGCGCTCGCTCGGTTGCAGTCGTCGGCCCCCACCGTCAAGGGTGGGGCGACCAGCATCACCGTCACGCGCGATGGCAAGCAGTATCGGGCCGACACCACCTCGGCTTTCCAGTTCGGTGACGTGATCGAGATTGACGAGGACACGTTGCTGACGATCGAATACCTGACGGGTGGGCGAGTCGGCTTGGCGCACGGCGCCAAGGTGCGCATTACCGGCGACCGGGAGATGGAGTTGCTCGGCGGGACGACGGAGGCTGCTCCGTCGTACGACTATCTGCACCCACTCGAGATTCAGACCAATGGTGGTGTCGTGGGGATCCGCGGATGAGCCACCGACCGGTCACGATCGCGCTGCTGGCCGTCACGGTCGCGGTCTCCGGTGGCGCGGCCGCCGCCGCGCTGGCGGGCCCACCGGCCGCGCCGACCCTGGTGCCGATGGCCTCGTCCGCCAAGGCTAACCCGGTCGTGGGCACGGTCACCAAGCTCGGCGGTTCCAAAAAGCTGAAGGTGCAGGCCGAGGGCAAGGGCAAGGCGAAGACGCTCACGGCCGGCGGCGAGCTGCGGCTCGGTGATCGCGTCACGCTCGGCAAAGGCGTGACCGCGACGCTCAAGCTGACGCGCCCGAAGTCGGTCACCGAAGGCACCGTGCTCGTGTACGTCACCTCGGCCAAGGGCACCTCGCATCGCTCCAAGCTCACCAAGAAGGGCCGCACCACCACGGCGGTCATCACCCCTGTCAAGTCGAGCAAGAAGTAGGTCCTGGACCTTGCGCGGCGCGAGCATCGGGCCGTGGTGACGAACAACCTCGTGGACTCCCGGCCGTTGCATCACGAGGCGATCGTCCTGGGCGGCCCCGGGCACCTCGGGATCATCTTCATGCCTGGCGCGTATCGGCGGGCGAGATCCGTGCATCGGCTGGGCGCAGCGACGCGCTACGGTCACGGCAGGCCGACGACGGCGACGGGGAGCCAGGCGTCGGACGCCGAGCCGTTGCCGAGCTGCCCGTAGCCGTTGTTGCCCCAGCACTTGGCGCCGCCGGTCGTGAGCATGACGCAGGTGTGGTACCAGCCGGCGGTGATCGCGGTGGCGTCGGTGAGGTTCTCGGTCGGGATGGGCACCGGCTTGACGTGCGCGTCGTAGTCGGAGGTGCCGATGCCGAGCTGCCCGTAACCGTTGAGTCCCCAGCAGCTGACGGTCTGGTTGCTGCGCAGCGCACACGTGTGCCCGTAGCTGGTGCTGATCGCGATGGCGTCGGTGAGGTCCTTGACGGCGACCGGCTTGTCGCGGTCGGTGGTGCTGTCGTCGCCGAGCTGTCCGAGCTCGTTGTTCCCCCAGCAGCTGACGGTCTGGTTGCTGCGCAGCGCGCACGTGTAGTCCAAGCCGGCGGTGATCGCGGTGGCGTCGGTGAGGTCCTTGACGGCGACCGGCGCGTTGCGGCTGGTGGTGCTGTCGTCGCCGAGCTCGCCGTCGCTGTTCATGCCCCAGCAGCTGACCTCGCCTGTGCTGCGCAGCGCACACGTGTGCTCGTAGCCGGCGGTGATCGCGGTGGCATCGGTGAGGCCGGTGACGGGGAGTGGCTTGGGGTGGGGGTCGTGGTCGTCGTGGCTGTTGCCGAGCTGCCCGCTGTTGTTGTACCCCCAGCAGCTGACGGTCTGGTTGCTGTGCAGCGCACACGTGTGCTCGTAGCCGCCGCCTCTGGCGCCGGCGGCGATCGCGGTGGCATCGGTGATGTCGCTGACGGCGACCGGCGTGGCGCGGGGGACGGTGCTGTCGTCGCCGAGCTGCCCGTAGTCGTTGTTGCCCCAGCAGCTGACGGCGCCGGTGCTGTGGACCGCGCACGTGTGCCGCCCGCCGGTGGCGATCGCGGTGGCATCGGTGAGGCCGGTGACGGGGGCCGGCGTGGGGTGCGGGTCATCGTCGGCGGTGCCGATGCCAAGCTGCCCGTCGGTGTTGGCGCCCCAGCAGTTCGCGGTGCCGGTGCCCTGCAACGCGCAGGTCGTCCGGCCGCCGGCGACGAGTTGCGTGCCCGACGACGACGGGGTGGGAGGCGCAGGGGCGGGGGCCGGAGTGGCGGTCGGCGCCGGATCTGGTGTGGGGGTCGGCGTGCCGGGATCTGGTGTGGGGGTCGGCGTGCCGGGGGTGAGCTTGATGAGCTTGGACTTGGTGGCGAGCGTCTTCTTGCCGCTGACGAGCGTCAGGCGCAGGCGGTAGCTGCCGACCGCCGGGGCCGTCCAGGCGAGCGTGAACGCCTTCTGCTTGCCGCTCGGCTTGCCGGTGGCCGCGAGCTTCCACTTCGTGCCGGCGCGGCGCTGCAGCCGCACCTTTGCACCCGATGGCGCGTTGCTCGCGCGCCCGGTGATCGTCACCTTGAGGCCCGCAGGTGCCGTCCAGGCGACTTTTGCCAGAGCCGGCTTGGGCTTCTTTGAGCTTGAGTTCGCGGCGCCCGCCGATCCGGCGGGGCCCGCCAGCGTCGCGACGAGCACCCCGCCGAGGACGGCCGCCCGCCGTCCGAACTTGCCGAGGCCCGCTGCGTGTCCCATCTCGGCGACCGTACCGCCCGTCACACCACCCGCGCAAGCACCAGCGTCCACCCGCCGGCGACGTGCCTTCGACCGAGTCCACCGATCCGCGGCACGGGGCGGGCGATGCGCCGGAAGTTCGAGCAGATGGTTGATTGCATGGGGTGGTGTTGTGGCTGTGCGTGATTCGTGGATGCCCTGGATGCTGGGGTGAGTCATCACCATGCTGGTGGCCTGGGTTGACTCGCACCAGGACCCACTTCGGCGAGTTTGATCTCCCGTCGCAGCGTGTCCGCCTGCCGCAGGTCGGGAACATCCCGCTGACCGGCCTAGTCAAGCTCGTCGTTTCCGGCGCTCCGCAACAGGAGCTCGTCAACGGCGAACTGGTCGTGACGACGAAGGTCAAGGTGCGCATGGAGAAGGTGTTCCAGTTCGGCGCGATCGAAGTCGCCGGCCCGGCAACCTGCCAAACCTCGCGGCTCAGCACGATCGTGCTGCGCGGCAGCTTTCACCCCGCGACTGGCGGCACCCTCAACGGCACCTACGACATCAGCAACATGACTGGCTGCGGCAGCCTCAACGGCCTCATCAACCCGCTCACCGAGAGCACCAACAACCCGATCAGCATCACACTCACCCCCAACGCCGTCTAGCCGGTCCGGCTGCACGGCAACGACGCCAAGGAAGCGGGCAAGTCAACGAGGTCCTCGCGCGCCGGCCTCCCACCAGAGCGTCGGCGTGCGAGGACGCGCGGTACCCGCCCCCGGACGGCATTACACTCGTGTAATGCCGTCCGGGGGCCTCGTCGTTTCCCGCTTCCGCTGGCTGCCCGGTATAACGGTGTCATGACTCTTCTGTCTGCGCCTGTGCCGGGCGCCGCCTTCCCGCATCTGCTGGCCCCGCTGGAGGTTGGCCACACGACGTTGCGCAACCGCGTCGTGATGGGCTCGATGCATACCGGGCTGGAAGATCGCAGTGGTGATCTCGACAAGCTCACCGCCTACTTCGCTGAGCGTTCGGCAGGTGGCGTCGCGCTGATGATCACCGGCGGCTACGCCCCCAACCGTCAAGGCTGGCTGAGCCCATTCGGCAGCCGCATGGCGACGAAGTCGCTTGCCCATAAGCACCGTCAGCTGACCGGCGAGGTGCAGCGCCACGGCGGCAAGATCGCGTTGCAGATCCTGCACGCCGGCCGTTACGGCTACAACCCGTTCAACGTGTCGGCTTCGGCGACGAAAGCACCGATCAATCCGTTCACCGCCCGTGCGCTGACGACCCGCCAGGTGCAGCACACGATCGGCGACTACGCCCGCTCAGCGGAGCTCGCTCGCGCGGCCGGCTACGACGGGATCGAGATCATGGGCTCGGAGGGATACTTCATCAACCAGTTCCTCTCGGCGGCGACGAATCATCGCACCGACGCCTACGGCGGCAGCGCAGCCGCCCGGATGCGCCTGCCGATCGAGATCGTCGAGGCGTGCCGTGGGGCCGTCGGCGACGACTTCCTGATCCTCTACCGCCTCTCGCTGCTTGATCTCGTCCCCGGCGGCCAACGTTGGGATGAAGTCGTCGAACTGGCGCAGTCGATCGAAGGCGCCGGAGCGTCGATCATCAACACCGGGATCGGCTGGCATGAGGCACGCGTTCCGACGATCGTGACCTCGGTGCCGCGCGCCGCATTCGCGTGGGCGACACAAAAGCTGCGGCCCGAACTTTCGATCCCGGTCTGCGCCAGCAACCGCATCAACACGCCGCAGGTCGCCGAGGCGCTCATTGCCGGTGGCCAGACCGATCTGGTGTCGATGGCGCGCCCGTTGCTCGCCGACCCGGAGTTCGTCACCAAGGCCGCGTCGGGACGCGCCGACGAGATCAACGTCTGCATCGCCTGCAACCAGGCGTGCCTGGATCACATCTTCGAACGCAAACACGTCAGCTGCCTCGTCAACCCGCGCGCCGGCCACGAGACCGAGCTGGTGTACGAGCCGGTGGCGCCGCAGGCCGCCAAGCGGATCGCCGTCGTCGGCGCCGGGCCAGCCGGCCTGGCCGCGAGCACCGTGCTCGCCGGACGCGGGCACCGCGTCGAACTGTTTGAGGCCGGCGAGCAGATCGGCGGACAGTTCAACTACGCGAAGCTGGTGCCCGGGAAGGAGGAGTTTTTCGAGACGTTGCGCTACTTCGCGCGGCAACTGGAGCTGACCGGCGTCACGCTGCACCTCGGTACCCACGCCGATGCCGCGCAGCTCGCGGCCGGCGGCTATGACGAAGTGATCCTCGCGACCGGCGTCGAACCGCGAACCCCGGCGATCCCCGGGATCGGCAGCCCGAAGGTCGCCGGCTACATCGACGTGCTGACCGGTGCCGTCGCGGCCGGCGAGCGGGTCGCGGTGATCGGTGCCGGCGGCATCGGCTTTGATGTGGCGGAGTTCCTCACGCACGAGCGTTCGCTGGCGCTCGACCGGGAGCGGTGGCAGCGCGAATGGGGCGTGACCGATCCCGAGCAGGCGCCGGGCGGCCTGACCCAAGCGATCCACGAACGCTCGCCGCGCACCGTCTACCTGTTGCAGCGCAAGACCAGCAAGGTCGGTGCCGGACTCGGGAAGACGAGCGGCTGGGTGCATCGCGCGTCGCTGGCACATCGCGGCGTGGAGATGCTCTCCGGCGTTGCGTACGAGCGGATCGACGACGCCGGGCTGCATCTTCGCGTCGGCGCCGATAAGGATGGTGGCGGCGGGCAGGAGCGCGTGCTGGAGGTCGACACGATCGTCGTTTGCGCCGGCCAGGAGCCGCGCCGCGAGTTGCACGGCGCGCTGGTCGCGGCCGGCATGCCCGTGCATCTGGTCGGCGGCGCCGATGTGGCCGCCGAGCTCGATGCCAAACGCGCGATCGACCAAGCCAGCCGGCTCGCAGCGACGCTGTAGCAGCTCGCGAGAGGTTTCAAGGTGCGCACGCCGGCCGGTCACGCGCGCACCGTGTGCGCGCGACCGCTACCATGAGCCGCTGCGGCGAGATAGCTCAGTTGGTAGAGCACACGACTGAAAATCGTGGTGTCCCGGGTTCGAATCCCGGTCTCGCCATTCGGGTTCGAGACTTGTCCGTCCGCGACTACGGCGCAAGGACGAGCCGCGCCTGCTGCTGACGGAGCAGCGAGAACGTGTTGATCGTCTTCACGCCGTGCGGGATGCAGGCGTCCGGGATCTTGATCTTCTTCGTCGATGCCGAGGGCTGCTCAAGCGTGACGACGTCAAAGCCGTGGGCGTGCGCATGGGCGACGAGGTAGTAGTCCGCTCCGTCGAGAAACGGGGTGACCGCGACCGGTTCGTACTGAGCACCGCGCGCCCACGACGCGATCGTGGCGAGGCTCGGGAGCACCGCGGCGTCCGGTGCCAGGAAGAAGTCGGCGCCCCTTGCCTTCGCCCAGTCCGCGAGTTCGTGCGCGCCTCCGAGCAACTCGTCACGAACCCGCTGGATCGAGAACACGTTGCCGCTGGCGTGCTCGCGGTCGATCCAGTCCCAGAAGCCGGGGGCGAAGTCGAACGGGTAGTACGAGTTCTTGGCGGTGATGAAGACGTTGGTGTCGAGCAGGTACGCCATCTACGCGACACCCACGCGAGAGGCCAGCTCGTTGAAGGTCGAGACCTTCTTGAAGCCCAGCATCTGGAAGGCGTCGCGATGGAGCGTCTGGCCTGCCAGAGTGCTGCGGATCAGCGCGCGCGTGAAGCGCTTGCTCGTGCGGACCGGCTGGGTGTTGTAGAAGCTGCCGCCGGTCGCCCTGCGCTGTTCCATGAGCGCCAGGACGCGCGCCAGCTCTGTCTCGTACTCCTGTCGGAATTGCGTGTCGGAGAGCAGCCCGGCGTCGTAGATCCGGCGCAGCGCGACGAGCGTGCTGACCTTGAATCTGCGCGCGATCTGTTCGAGAGCGGCCGGCACATCGGTGAGGTCCAGCGCTGCGGGCAGTGCGCTCGTCGGCAACAGGAACTCGGCCGCGACCTGGTTGCACCACCGCTCGGTCGCGTTGGCCGACGTGCGCCGCATGTCGGCGTCGGAGACGGCCGACTGGCCGAGCCAGATGTGGACCAGTTCGTGGGCGAGTGTGAAGATCTGCGCTGCTCGTGTGTCGGCTCCGTTGACGAAGACGACCGGGGCAAGATCGTCGGCGAGCGCGAACCCGCGGAACTCCTTGGGGTCGAGCTTGCGGTGCGTGTTGCTGCCGACAACGCCACTGACCATCACCAAGACCCCACTGTCCTCCGCCTCAGCAACGAGACGGCTGAACGCGTCGGTCCACGTGGAGCCGCGCTCGTCGGGCGCGAACGACAGCGTCTCGCGCATCGCGTCGGCAGCTTCGACGACGTCGGAGCCAACGCTAAGCGTCCCGACGACCGCGACCGGGTCTTCGCGGTTCAGTCGCGCGTAGTCGCGGTACCACTCCTGGCGCTGCTGGCACTGGTAGATCGTGTCCAGCAGGTTCGGGCTCGCGTAGCCGACCGTGACATCACCGATCGTGCGGAAGTCGGGCACCCGCAGCGCCTCGTCTGGCGGCGCGCCGAGGAAGAAGTAGCCGACCGGCGTGTACGTCGCCGACGCGAACTTCTCAAGCTGCTTGAGCGTCGGCTGCTTGGTTCCCGCCTCCCACTCTTCGAGCGCCGCAAACCGCCTGAAGAGATCCTCGGGCGCGATCCGCGACCGCTCGCGTGCCCACGCGAGCATCGCCGGCTGGACGGATACCCGGACGGTCGTCACGGCGTGGTGAGCGGCCCGGTCTGGCGGCGCTCAAGCTCGTTGACTCTCATCGCCAGCATCGTTCGATCATATGGGCCGGGCCTCCTGTAGTTCGGAACCGAACCTGTCCAGGCACAATCCACGGGACCATGTAGGTCTTCTGACTCGACGTCATCGCCCAGAAGGTTACTGCGGCGTCGTGACCGACGCCGACGATCGCTCCGCGGCGTAGCGGACGAACGTCACGCTGCTTCGTAGCGCCCGTAGCCGACCTTGCGCACCGCGACATCGTCGCGCCACAGGGCGCTGTCGGCGCTGGAGCCGCTGACCGGCTCGCCAAGGCGTCGCTCGGCCTCCCGCTGCAGGTCGATGGCCCGCATGGGCATCTCGGCCTCGGCGAGGATTCGCTCAAGCAGTCGCATGACCTGCCCCGGCCGGCGAGCCTGGCGCGGGCGAGGGCTCGGACGGTCAGCGGCCTCGCCGTCCCGCACACCCTCCAGAACCGAGGTCAGGTTCGCCCACGAGCTCTTGACAGATCGGTTCGAGAGTTGTCCAGCTAGAGCCATTCGGGACAGGCCTTGCAACGCGGGGCCTTTTTCGTTGCTGCGAGACTGCCAAGTTCAGCGTCTCTGCGCGCCGCCAGCGGAGTTCGTGGCGTCAACGAGGCGGATTCGGGGTCGCTACTTCGCTTGGAGGATCGTCTCGAGGTGATCCAGTGGGCTGGTGGTGCGGTCCATGCGAACGTCCTCCAGCCACACGCGAAACGCGGCGAGTGTTCGGGCGACCAACAGGCGCAGTTGCCAGTCGAGGAGCGGCGGACTGGCGTCGCGCTGGCGGAGGAGGTCGGTGAGCATCCGCTCACGATCGGTGAGGTGGATCAGCGGCGAGCGGCTGGCCGCTCCCGCGTCGGTTGAGGCGACGAAGAACAGCGACAGCCGCTCCCAGTGCTCCAGAACGTACGTAGCGAGTTGCCGAAAGGCATCCCGTAGGACGCGGGCATTGTCGTCTTGCGCTGGCGCGGCTGCAATGGCCGCTTCGAGCTGCTGCGTCATCTCGATCACCGGTTCGAGCAGGAGGTCGGCCTTGGCCGGGAAGTAGCGGAAGAAGCTGCGCGGTGCCACGCCGGCGGCGTCGCAGATCTCGTCGACCGAGACGTTTGCGAAGCCGCGCTCGGCGAACAGCGCGATCCCAATCTCCGCGACTTTGGCCTTGGCCTCGGCACGTTTGCGCTCGCGTCGCGTCGGTGGCTTCGCGGATGGGCTGGGGGCGCTGTTCGAGGAAGCTCGCATTCGTCGCCAAAGTATGGCATAGTCTGCCACTCGGCAGTATCTGCCACTTTGAATCATGAGCCAGACAACACGCCCCGCAACCACCAACGATGAGACAGCGCCGCCCGATCGCGACGACGGTTGGACCGCACGCCAGCGCGCCGCAGTGGCGATCACCGCAGTCTGCGGCGTGCTCGTCGCGCTGACACAGACGCTGCTGATCCCGATGATGTCCGAGATCCAGGCAGAGCTGGGCAGCTCAAGCAGCGGCACGCAGTGGCTGCTGACCTCGACGCTGCTGGTCGCGGCGATTGCGGTGCCGGTGTTCGGCCGCCTGGGCGACATCTTCGGCAAGCGGCTGATGCTGCTGGTCGCGATCGGCGCGTTGCTGCTGGGGTCGCTGATCTGCGCCCTGGCCGGCGGCAGCTTGGCCGTGATGATCGCCGGTCGTGCGGTCACTGGTGCGTCGGCCGCAGCGATCCCGCTGGGGATCAGCGTGATCGGCTCGGTTCTGCCGGCGCACCGTGCCGGGACCGGGATCGCGCTGGTGAGCGCCACGCTCGGAGTCGGTGGAGCACTCGGCCTGCCGCTCGCTGCGCTCGTCGCCCAAAGCGCCGACTACGACGTGCTGTTTTGGATCTGCGTCGCCGGTGCCGCAGCTGCCATGGCCGGGATCCGCTGGGCGGTTGATGCCGACCCGCCGCAGGTCGACGACGGCCGAGTCGACTTCGTTGGCGCCGGATTGCTCACCCTGATCCTCGTCTGCCTGCTCCTGCCGCTTTCGCAGGCATCGAGTTGGGGGTGGGGTGATCCGCGCACGCTCGGCCTGCTGGCCGTGTCGCTGATCGCGCTCGCGGTCTTCGTGGTCGTCGAACGGCGGATGACCTCTCCGCTCGTTGATGTCGTCAGCAACGCCCGCCCGGCGCTCCTGCTCACGAACATCGCCTCGGTCTGCGTCGGATTCGCGCTGTTTGCGATGCTGATCGGGACCGCGAGCTACGTGCAGGCTCCTGAGGCCACCGGCTACGGCTTCGGCTCGACGATGCTTGCTGCCGGGTTGGCGATGGCTCCCAGTGGCATCATGATGCTCCTCCTGGCCCCGGTTTCGGCGGCGCTGTCGACGCGATATGGGCCGAAGGTCACGCTGGCGCTCGGGGCCGTGGTGATCGCGACTGGATTCGTCTTCCGGATCACGGTGATCGACCACTTCTGGCAGATCGTCGTCGGGACCACGATCGTCGGCGCCGGGACCGGCATTGCGTACGCCGCGATGCCGAGCATGATCCTGCTCGGCGCCCGCAAGTCAGAGCTGGCGGCGGCCAACGGGTTGAACGCGCTCGCTCGCACCGTCGGCAGTTCGGTGGCGAGCGCGGTAGGTGGCACGATTTTGGCGGCGCAGACGATCAATCTGGCGGGGGTCGATTTGCCGTCCCTGGGTGCGTACCGCACATTGTTCGCGCTCTGCGCCGGCTCGGCGCTGCTCGGCGCGGCAATCGCGTTGACCGTTCCCACTGGCCGCCGCGAAACGGCCGTTGACCTCGCGTCGCGGGCCAGCTAGCCGGCGCTGCTCCCCGTCACCGCAGCCAATCAGTCATCTAGTACTGCACGACCGCCGCGCTGCGTGGGCCGAGCGTCAGCGACTTGACCTTCACGGTCGGCTGCGGCCACGTCGTCGATGCGAGGTTGACGCCGGCCTTCGGGAGCTTGACGCGCTTGCTGACATCGTTCGGGTTGAGTACGACGATGCCGTGCTTGAGCTTGCGCGTCAGCAGGCCGCGGCGATCGACGCGCTTGCCGACCGGCTTGCCGAGATTCGCGCTGTAGCCCGCCCAGCCGCGCCCCGGATATTGGCAGGTATCGCCGACGCTGTCGCCCGATTTGAAGGTCAATACCGCCGTCGCGAAGTTGAACGCTGCGGCGCGCGTATGCGCCTGCCACACCAGATCGCCAAGTGCCCAGGTGCCGGACGCCTGGTCGGCGTCGCCGCAGGCCGGTAGCGCCGCGAGCAGCGGGGCGCCGGCCACCGGCGTCTGGCTTTTCGTCAGATCGGCGCTGGAGGTCATCTCCCACTGCACCTTGGCCTTGCGTTGATGCAGCGCGTCGGCGAAGGTCAGCAGTCGCCGGTACGACCACGCCACCGTCGCGGCGAGCGGGTAATGCAGCCCGGGGTCGATCGCGCCGCCCTCGATGATGACCTGATCGGCGAGCCGGGCCGCGCGCACCGCCGGATCGCTTGCCTTGAGCTTTGGCTTGGCGGCGTACCCGTACTTCGTGTCGGTCCAGTGCATGTTGATCGTGAAGGTCGTGCCCTTCGGCTTGAGCTTCTTGAGCGACTTCAGCAGCGTGAGCACGCCGTTCGCCCACCGCTTCGCCGAGATCTGCATCGCCGGGGAAAAGCCGACCTTCGGATTGGTGAGCGCGTTGTCGATCCACAGGCTCGAATACCCGCACGCGTACAGGTCCAATGCGCCGCGCTCGTTGGCGTCCGGGTTGCAACTCACCTTGCCGTCGGCGCCGTACAGCCACCACCTGCGGGCCGCCGGGATCCGCAGGTCGATCGTTTGCCAATCGGTATCGACGGCGACCGGCTGTCCGTTCTGCGTCATCCGCCACGCCTGGGTTTCGTTCATGCCGGCGGTGTTCCAGCGGTTGACGCCGGTGCCGTTGCGGTACACCGCCGTGCGGGCTTTGATCGCCCAACCGGTGATGTACTGGCTGACTCGCGGATCGGAGTCGTGCAGCACGAGCGGGCTGGCGTTTGCGGCCAGCCACTTCTGCTCGGCGGTCATTTCCGCTGCCGACGTCTGCGGGCCTGCGGTCAAGAGGTAGCGGTCGAGCGACGGATCGACGCGGCGCGAAACGTTCATCGTTGCGGCGTCGGCGATCGACGGGACGCCGAACGCGAGCAGCAGCGCGGCCACCACGGCACCACGCAGGAAGGAGAGGGCCATCGACGGAGCGTACCGATCGGGGAGGGCGAACCGTTCCAGTAGGCCCCAAAGCTGGCCGAAATACTGGCCTGCGGTGTCACGGCATGCGGCCACCACCGCCTGGTGTCGCATCGCCGCGTGACACGGCGTTCAGTGCGGGCGCCGCCGCGTATCGGCGATGATCGCGCGATGCCCAGTACGCCGACGATCGATCTCAACGCCGATCTCGGCGAGCAGGCCGGCGACGATGCGGCACTGCTGGCGATCGTGACAAGCGCGAACATCGCCTGCGGTGCGCACGCCGGCAACGCGCAGGTCGCGGCGCAGACGGCGGCATTGGCACGCGCACGCGGCGTCGCCATCGGCGCACATCCCGGCCATCCCGACCGCCGTCACTTCGGCCGACGCCCGCACCCGATCGACCCCGACCGACTGACGCGCCTGCTTGCCGGCCAGCTCGCCGTGCTGCGCGACGCCGGGGTGCCGGTGCGCTACCTCAAGCTGCACGGCGCGCTCTACCACCAGGTCGCCGATACGCCGCCGCTGGCCGCCGCGACGGTCGCCATCGCCGCGCAGGCGCAGCTGGCGATCCTCGGCCCACCCGGCTCGGTGCTGCTTTCCCAGGCGCAGGCCGCCGGCGTTGCGGCCATCGCCGAAGGGTTCGTTGACCGTGCGTACCGGCTCGTCGGCGGACGTCCGCAGCTGGTCCCGCGCGGCGCGGCCGGTGCGCTGCTCGGCCACGACGCGGCAGTCGCGCAAGCGGTGCAGCTCGCGACCACCGGCAGCGTCGCCACGCCGGGCGGCCAGAGGCTCGTGATCGGCGCAGCCTCGCTCTGCCTGCATGGTGATACGCCGGGTGCCGTTGCGCTGGCCCGCGACGTACGCGCGGCGCTGGAAGCGGCGGGTGTCAAGCTGCAAGCATTCGCGCGGTGAGCTCACTGCTGGATCTGCGACCGGCCGGCGCTCGCTCGGTGCTGGTCGAGCTGCCCGGCAACGCGAGCGTTCGCAAGCTCGCCGCCGCCGCACGCGCACAGCTCGCCGGCCTCGAAGAGGTGGTCGCCGGCCACGACACGGTCCTGCTGACGTGGGAGCCGGGCCGGTGCCCGCCGTCCGACTTGCGTGAGCGGCTCGCGCAGATTCTCGCTGGTCGGCATCGGGCGCCGGAGCCGGCCGAATGCGAGCTGGTGGTGCGCTACGACGGCCCCGATCTGGCGTCGGTCGCCGCGCACTGCGGCCTGAGTCCTGAGGAGGTAGTCGGGCGTCACGTGGCCGCTCGCTACGAAGTGGGTTTCGTTGGCTTTGCGCCCGGCTTCGCCTATCTGTTGGGGGGCGACCCGGCGCTCCAGCCGCCGCGCCGGGAGTCTCCGCGCCCGCGCGTGCCGGCTGGCACGCTCGCAATCGCGGGGGAATACACGGCGATCTATCCGACCGCGTCGCCGGGCGGCTGGCAGCTGATCGGCCACTGCGACGCCGTGCTGTTTGATCTGTCGCGACCGCAGCCGGCGCTGCTGCCGACCGGCACGATCGTGCGGCTGCGGGCGGCGCGGACATGAGCGCGATCACGGTGATCGCCGGTGGTGCGCGCACGACGATCCAGGATCTCGGCCGCCCCGGATGGGCGCATCTCGGCGTGCCGGGCTGCGGTGCCGCCGACCGCGCCGCCTTCACGCTCGCCAACCGGCTGGTCGGCAACGCCGAGGGCGCGGCGGCGCTGGAGACCACGCTCAGCGGTCCGGTGTTGCGTTTCGCGGCAGCGACGACGATTGCCCTGACCGGCGCGATCGTCGATGCCACGCTCGATCAGCGCCCGGTCGCGATGCACGCACCGACGGCCGTGCGGGCCGGGCAGCAGCTCACCGTTGGGGTGGCCAGCAGCGGCCTACGAACCTACATCGCGATCCGGGGCGGGCTCGACGCGCCGACCGTACTCGGCAGTGCCAGCAGCGATCAGCTCACCGGGATCGGCCCCGAGCCGCTGCGATCCGGCGACCGGTTGACGCTCGCCGACGCCGCGCTCGCCGCGCCGGCCGTCGATGTGGCACCGGTCGCGCCGCCGGGCGAGCCGGTCGTGCTGCCGGTACGGCTCGGGCCGCGCGAGGACTGGTTTGCGCCGGATGCCGTCACTGCCTTGCTGACGGCTACCTTTGTGGTGACCCCACAGGTCGACCGGATCGGCGCGCGGCTCGTCGGCCCGCCGCTGCCGTGGCGCACCGATCAGCCGATGCGTTCGGAAGGAGTCGTACTCGGTGCGGTGCAAGTGTCGGCCTCCGGCGAAGCGATCGTGATGCTTGCCGACCATCCAACGACCGGCGGCTACCCGGTGATCGCCGTCGTCGATGAGGCGGAGCTTGGTGCGGCGGCGCAACTGCGTCCCGGGGTGCGCGTCCGGTTCGCGGTGCCGCGTGGCGCACCGTTCGGCGCCAGCGATTGAGTGCCGGTGCGCCACCTCTACGGTGTTCCGGTTGCCATCGGCGACACGTCGTTCGCTCAGTGCCGGTCGCGGTGGTCCGGAACTTGGCAGAAACCGAACCGTGTTTCGGACCGCGGCTCGGCACGGAACCTCGATTCCGTATGGCGGAATGGGTCGTTAGTCTGCATGTCAGGTTGTCCTGATGTTCGCGGAACGGGATCGGCGTCCGATCCAGTTCCGTGCAACGACCGCGTCCGCCAGACGGACCGGCGGTGGGACCTCGCCACGAAGAATCCCCCGGGGGGACCTCATGCTCAACGCCCGCGCGCTCGCTGACGACCACGACCAGGCGACCACCGGCCTGCGCTTCGCGCGCCCCGGGTTGCTGGCGGGCGACCCAGGCGGCAATGCGATGTTGACGATCAGCGCCGCCGAAATGATCCGCAGCTCCGGTGTCGGCCGCGAGCGGTTGCGTACGTGGGAGCGCCGCCACGGGTTCCCAATGCCGGTGCGCACTGCCAACAACGTCCGGCGGTACGACGTCGCCGACATCCGCCGCGTGATCGCCGTCAGTCGTGCCGTTGAGCGCGGAGTGCCGCTCGTCGCTGCGATCGAGCAAGTACGCGCCAGTTGCGACGCAACGCCGTCGCTGGCGAGTCTCGGGGCGGCGCTCGACCACGCGCCGACGCCCGCTATCGCGATTTCCGGCCCGGAGCCGATGACGGTGGTCTGGGCGAATGGGTCGACGCTCACCGCACCGCAGGCTCCGGCGATCGGCAGCGACCCGTTCGATGTCGCGCCGGGTTTCGGCTGTGCCGTCAAAGCGGCGATCAGGCAGTTGCTGATCGGCGATGCGGAGGAGGTCGCTGTGCTCACGCACACCGACTGGTCGGGCGCCGTCGCGACCCCGCGCCGCTCAATCGCCTGGCGGATCCCGCCGGCGGTCTGCGACGACGCCGTGGTGGTGCTGATGCAGCTGCCGGATGCGGTCGACATCGACGTGATCCCAGCTCCAGCGGCCGCAGCCGAGCCGGCCTCAGCACCGGCGGCGGATCGCTGCGTCGCCTGGGCGGCAGCGGTCCGCGATGCCTGCCGCGTCCTTCAGGACGAGCCGGGGGTCGGCAGCGCGCAACGCGCGCTCAGCGAGCTGGTGCGTGGCACCGGCAGCCTCGACGCGCTCCTGGCGATCGGCCAGCGCGGCCAACTGCGGACCGCTACCAGCGTGCGCGGCACGATGCCGGCCCAGGTGCTCAACGCCGAGGCCGCCAGCGATCTCCCGCGTGTTATCGCCGGAGGAGAGGTACATCGGCTCGGCGAGGCGTCGCCACGGCTGCTCGGTTCGCCGGAGGACGCAGAAGCGGTGTTCGTGCCGATCGTCGCCGGCGGTGAGGCGCTCGGCGCGATGGTGCTGTTCGTCTCATCTGACCTGGGCCTGCCCGAGCTCGCCGGCGAGCTGCTCGTGACGCTCGCGACGACGATCGGGACCGTGCTCCAGCGCGAACACCGCGCGACCGCAGCCGGGCAGGCGCGCGCCGCGTAATCCCGCCGTTGGTGCGGCTTTGCGAGGTCGTCAGGCGGCGGTTCCGACCTGCCGCGCGCGGCCTACGAACTGAGCTGGCGTCGTTTGCTGATGCCCCACCGTTTGAAGGCGCGGTCGAGCGTGCGGGCAAAGCGCTTTGCCGATCCCCGCAGTTCGTGGCGGCGTGCCGCCACGGCAATCGCGCGGCGTGCCTCGCCGGCTTGGCCGAGCCGGACGAGGTCGGCGGCGTACGCGGCGATGATCGGCCGGGTGTCGCCGACCTGCTTGCGGCGCAGTGTGCGCAGCGCCTTCTGGTGGATCCGTGCGTCGCTGCGCAGCAGCTTCGTCGCGCGGCGGGAGAGGTCGCTGATCTTGCCATTGCGCAGCCCAAGCGCCCGCACCGGGCCGCGCGCATCGGAGTTCCAGATGGCCGGCACCCGCGCGTCGGCCGCGACGAACTCCGGCGCTTCACTACCGGCCACATTCGCCAGCCGGTAGCCGGTCGTCGGCCAGGTCAGCACCTGCGTCGTATACGTCACGCCGGTGCGGTGGTAGACCACCGACCGCGTGCAGCAGTCGACGCCGCCGGTGAAGACATCGACGATCACCTCCGCTTCGGTGTCGTCATCGAGATCGACGGCCAGCAGCGTCGGGGCGTGGAAGACCGAGTCAAGCGCGGCATCGGGGAGCGGCTGATCGTTGACCAGCAGCTGATCGCCAAGCTTGATCGTCAGGCGGATGTCCTTCCACACCGGCACGGTGTTCTTCGAGCCGTCGGTGTACGCGATCGAGGCCGCGACGGTGGTCGTTACCGGAGCCTTGGCGACCGCCGTCGCGCTGCTCAGCAGGGCGACGAGCGGCGCGCAGAGCAGCGCGGCGGTGTGGCGCCGGCGCCGGTCTCGGATGTTCGTCGCAGCTGTGGCCGTCACGTTCGCCGACGATCCTATGCGGCTTCGCGCCGTTTCGGTACTGCGCAATTGTGGTGTGTCGCCGACTTCACGTCGCGGGCGTCGTCGATGCGGCCGGTCGAGGGGAGACCGCCGGTGTGCCGGTGGGGCGCAACGACCGCGCCGGCGACGCCCGCAGGGAGGCCCGAGTTGGCTACTTGATGAGCACCGAGGTGCCGACCGGCACGCGCGGATAGAGGTCGATCACATCTTTGACGTGCATCCGTAGGCAGCCGTGGCTGGCGCGGCTGCCGATCGACCAGTCCTCGCTCGTGCCGTGAATCCCGACGCCATCGACGATCCCCAGCCAGCGCGCCTTCAGCGGATTGTTGGCGGCGCCGCCCGGAATCGTTTGCCCGGCCAGCGAACCGGCCCACGCCGAGTTCGGCACATGCCAGACGGGATTGATGGCTTTGTTGGTGATCGAGTACATCCCCGCCGGCGTGTCGTGCCCGGCTGCGCCGACGGCGATCGGGTACGTCTTGCTGAGCTTGAGGCCCTTGAAGAGTCGTAGCTTGAAGGTGCTGCGATTGACGGTCAGGATCGTCCAGTACTTGCGCTTGAGGGTGCCTTTGGTAACGGCGGCCTTGACGGCCAAGCGCTTGGGGCTGAGGTTGCGCGGCGCCGTTGGATCTTTGAGCGCCGCGGTGATCGACGAGGCAAGCGTGTTGACGTCGACGCGGCGGCCGACCGTATGCGGCGCGACCTGGATCTTGTCGACCTTGATTGCGATGCGGGCGTCGACCGGCTTGCGGTACTCCTTCGCGGCGACCTTCTCCGCGAAGGCGCGGACGTTCGCGTACGAGTAGTTCACCGTTGGTTTGACCGTCGCCTTTGCTGAGGCCTTCGCGGCGGCGGCGGCGGTCGCCGTGCTGTCGATGCTGTAGAGCGCCTGACCGGCACTTAGCGGATAGCGATGGCCGCCGACGAGCACGACCACGTCGCGCTGAAGCTCGCTGCGCGCGCCGTCGAGTTTGGCGGCTGCTTCGGTGGTGGTCAGGCCGCCGAGGTCGACGCCGCCGGAGCTCACGCCGTCGGCGATCGTGGTGTCCGGGGTGGTCGAGGTGGCGGTCGTGTCGCGGGCGATCGCGCCCGGAGCGGCGATGCTCGCGGCCAGGAGGCAGGTGGACGCAAGCGCGCGCGACACGACGACGTTGGCACGCGAAGGCATGGCCGACAAGGTACCGACCGGCCGATCGCGGTCGTGCAGGTGGCGCTGCACGCGGGCCGGCGGGTCGCTCGTTGGTCCATCCGGGCCGTTGTGTGCGGCAGATCGTGCGATCCGGAGGCGCGCAGCCGATAAAGTAAATTAACACCATCCTGTTTACGCTATTTTCTGAGTATGTCCGCAACGGCCACCCCGCACTCCGCCCTCCCGGCCACTGAGCTGCGCCGCGCGATGGGGCGCTTCGCGACCGGCGTCACCGTCATCACCGCCCGTGACGACGATGCGCGCCCGGCCGGCACCACCGTCTCCGCCGTCAGCTCGCTCTCGCTCGATCCGCCGCTGCTGCTGATCTGCCTCGACCGCCGCAGCCAGACGCTCAAAGCGGTGCGCGACCACGATGCCTTCGCGGTCAACGTGCTCGGGGCTCACCACCGACCGCTCTCAGACGCATTCGCTCGCTCGGCCAACAGTACCGCGTGGGACGGCGTCTCCCATCGCGACGGGCGCACCGGCAGCCCGCTGCTCGACGACGCGCACGTCGCGCTTGACTGCCGCGTCGAACGGATCGCCGACGGCGGCGATCACGAGATCGTGATCGGCCGGATCGTTGAGATCCATCACCCGTCCGACGACGCCGACCACGAGCCGCTGCTGTTCTACGGTGGCCGCTACGCGCGCCTGACCGATGAGCCCGACGCCGCCGAACGCGAACTGCGCGTCACGCGCGACGAAGCCGCCGCACAGGCCGTCGATTGCCAGCTCCCGACTGCGGCCGGGAACTTTCGGCTGGTCGCGCACGAACGCTCGTCGCACGACCTCACCGCCGCGCTGGTGTACGGCGATCCGGCCAGTCACCCGGCTCCCGTCGTCCACGCGCAGGTCGCCTGCCTGCTCGGCGATGCGCTGCGTGGCCTGGCCTGCGACTGCGCGGCGCGGCTTGCCGAAGCGCAGCAGGCGATCATCGAGCGCGGCGCCGGCGTGCTGCTCTACACCAAACGCTACGGCGTCGATGCCGAGCTGCGCTGCGCCGCCGCGCAACTCCCCGACATCGCGATCGGCGCCGGCTTGCTGCAACGGATCGGCGTGCGCCACGCCGCCTTCCTCGACCCGTCGTCGGCGGCGGCACGCCGGCTCGCGGCGGCAGCCGAGGTCATGCCGCTGCATGCCGACCGGACCCGCGACACCGCTCGCGAGGCGGCGTAACGCCGCCGACGATCTTGCCGGGACACCACAGGCGCCGCGAGCGCGGACATCGCACGGCTGGTGCCGGCGACGCTTCCACTCTCGCGGCGCCGTTCCGGCCACCCGCCCCGACTTCCTTGCAACCTGGAGATACACCGTCGCTATGCCTGTCACGCTGCACTGGTTCCTTCCCACCAACGGCGATTCCCGCAGCGACCTGTCGCTCGGCAACGCGGTCGGCGCCGCCGGCTCGCGGGTCGGTGAGGGGGACTCCAGCGACCGGCGGCCGACGCTCGAATACCTCAGCCAGATCGCCGTCGCCGCCGAGCAGCAGGGCTTTGCCGGTGCGCTGACGCCGACCTCCAGCTGGTGCGAGGACGCGCTGGTGACCGCTGCGGCGCTGAGTCAGTGGACGACGAACTTCAAGTATCTCGTCGCCTTCCGGCCGGGGATGCAGCGGCCCACCTACGCAGCGCACCAGGCGGCAACCTTCCAGCGCCTGACCGGCAACCGGCTGCTGCTGAACGTCGTCGTCGGCGGCGATGACATCGAGCAGCGCCGCTACGGCGATGCCGCCGGCAAACAGGAGCGGTACGCCCGCGCCGGGGAGGCGCTGCACATCATCCGCGAGCTGTGGACGGGGGAACCGGTGACCTTCCACGGCGAGCATCTGTGGGTCGAGGGGGCGCAGCTCGAACCGCCCGCCGTGCAGCCGGAGATCTTCTTCGGCGGGTCGTCGCCGGCCGCGATCGAGGTCGCCGGCCGCTACGTCGACGTGTACCTCACCTGGGGCGAGCCGCCCGCGCAGGTCGCCGAAAAGCTTGAGCTGGTGCGGGCCGCTGCCGCGAAGTGGGAGCGCGAGGTGCGCTTTGGGATTCGCCTGCATGCGATCGCGCGTGATACCTCCGATGAGGCGTGGAATGAGGCCGACCGGCTGCTCGCCGGGCTCGACCCAAAGCAGATTGAGGCTGCGCAGCTGATCCAGCGCGCGTCGCAGTCTGAGGGGCAGCGCCGCATGACCGAACTGCATGGCGGCCGGCTCGACAATCTCGTGGTGAGTCCAAACCTTTGGGCGGGCGTTGGGCTCGTGCGCGGCGGCGCCGGAACGGCGCTCGTCGGCAGCCACGAGGAGATTGCCGATCGGATCGCCGAATACCACGCGCTGGGGATCGACCACTTCGTGCTCTCCGGCTACCCGCATCTCGAAGAGGCGTACCGCTTCGGTGAGGGCGTGACGCCGGTCCTGCGGCGCCGTGGGTTGCTCGCGCCGGCCGTCGGAGCGTCCCGGAGTTCGCGGGACTGATTGGGTTTGCGTCGCTCCGAGTCCGGCGCGCCTTGCGGGTACCCGAATGGGCATTGCGCGGCCGGCGTGCCATGGCGCGCGCCAGAAATGCCATAAAGTCAGTTGTCATTACGGGATTATGGGTGTCGAGGTATGGCCTCGCCCCAGCGACGCCGAGGAGCCCTGCGATGCCGACCGACCCCACCACCGAAGCGATCCGGTTCGCCTACTGGGTACCGAACGTCAGCGGCGGCTTGGTCGTCTCGACGATCGAGCAGCGCACCGACTGGTCGTACGAGTACAACGCCAAGCTCGCGCGAATCGCCGAACGCGCCGGTTTTGACTACGCACTGAGCCAGGTTCGCTACACCGCCAGCTACGGCGCCGAATACCAGCACGAATCGACCTCGTTCTCGCTGGCGCTGCTGCTCGCCACCGAACGCCTGAGCGTGATTGCCGCCGTTCACCCCGGCCTCTGGCAGCCCGGCGTGCTCGCGAAATGGCTGGCGACCGCCGACCACATTTCCGGCGGACGGATCGCCGTCAACGTCGTCTCCGGCTGGTTCAAGGACGAGTTCCGTCAGCTCGGCGAGCCGTGGCTTGAGCACGACGAGCGGTACCGCCGTAGCGCCGAGTTCATCCAGGCGCTGCGCGAAATCTGGACCAGCGACGACGCGCAGCTCGCCGGTGACTTCTATCGCGTGCGCGACTTCAACCTCAAGCCCAAGCCGCTCAGCTGGGACGGCCGGCCGCACCCCGAGATCTTCCAGGGCGGGAACTCCACGGCGGCGCGCGGCAACGGCGGGCGCTACGCCGACTGGTACTTCAGCAACGGCAAGAGCTTTGAGGGCGTGCAGGAACAGCTCGCCGATCTCAAGCAGATCGCCGCCGACGCGGGCCGGCCGAACCCACCGAAGTTCGGGCTCAACGGCTTCATCATCGTGCGCGACACCCAAAAGGAAGCCGAAGAACAACTGCGCGAGATCATCGCCAAAGCGCACGTCGAAGCGGTCGCAGGGTTCGGTGCGGCCGTCCAGCAGGCCGGGCCGTCGACGGCCGACAAATCCGGGATGTGGGCCGACTCCAAGTTTGAGGATCTCGTGCAGTACAACGACGGGTTCCGCACGCAACTGATCGGCACGCCGGAGACGGTCGCGCGGCGGATCGTCGACTACCGCAAGCTCGGCGTCGATCTGATCCTCGGCGGCTTCCTGCACTTCCAGGAGGAGGTCGAAGCGTTCGGTCGCGACGTACTGCCGATCGTTCGGGAACTCGAAGTCGAAGCGGGCCTGGATCCCACCGCCGTGCCCGACCCGCTCGCCGGGCTGAGCGCAGGCCCGGCTCCGCTGACGCATGCCGGTCGCTGAACCGCGCGCCGCGCAGCAGGGGCTGCCGCCGCTGCTGCGCAGCCACGATGAGGCGGTGGCCGCCGCGTCGGCGTTGGCCGGCAAGCTGGCGCCCGGTGCGATCGAGCGTGATCGTGCCGGGGCGGTGCCGTGGGAGGCGCTCAGCTGGCTCGATCGCAGCGGGCTGCTCTCGATCACGTTGCCCGCCGCGCTGGATGGCCCCGAACTGGGAGCGCGCACGCTTGCTGAGGTGATCAGGATCATTGCGGCAGCCGACCCGGCGATCGCACAGGTTCCACAGGCGCATTTCCTGTTCCCGCTGGCGCTCTGGGAGGTCGGGTCGGCCCGCGGGCGTGCGACGCTCGCCCAGGTAATCCTCGGCGGCGGGCGGATCGGCAATGCCGTCGCCGAACGCGGCGGCCAGCACGCCCAGGACACCCGTACGCGACTGCTGCGGCATGGCGGCGAACTGCTGCTGCGCGGCACCAAGTACTACTGCACTGGCGCGATCAGCTCCGCCTTGATCGCGGTCAGCGCGATCGACGAGCACGACCGGTCTCTGCTGGCGTTCGTGCCGCGCGACGCACCGGGCGTTACGGCGCACGACGACTGGTCGGTCTTCGGGCAGCGCGCGACGGTCAGCGGCACCACCGAGTTTTCGGATGTCGTCGTTGATCCCGAACTGGTCATCGACTATCAGGAGCTGTACGACGCGCCGCAAACGCTTGGCGCTCGCGCCCAGCTGGTGCATGCGGCGATCGAAGTCGGCATTGCGCGCGGCGCGCTCGACGATGCCGCAGCGTTCCTACGCGAACGTGCGCGCCCGTTCTTTGAGGCGGTGCGTGGCGGGTGGGCGCAGCGTGCCGCCGACGACCCACACACGATCCACCGCTTCGGTGAGCTGGACGTGCGCGTTCACGCCGCCGAAGCGTTGCTGCGCGCCGCCGCCGAACGGCTCGACGAGACGCCGGTGCGGCCCGATGATCCGCAGGTGGCCGCCGAAGCATCGGTCGCCGTTGCCCGCGCGAAGGCGTACGGGAGCGAAGTTGCGGTGCAGGTCGCCAGCGATCTGTTCGCGCTGACCGGCACGTCGGCCGCCGATGCGAAGTACGGGCTCGATCGCCACTGGCGCAACGCCCGCACCCATTCGATTCACGACCCGGTCGCCTGGAAGTACCACCACATCGGCGCGTGGGGGATCAGCGAAACCCTGCCCCCCAACCACGGCCAGCTCTAACTCCCCCGTCCGCCGAGCGTCGAGATTTGGCCCCTATAGGGGCCAAATCTCGACGCTCGGCGGGTGCGGCGCCGGCGGTGGGGTGCAGCGCGGTTAGTGTTCGATCGCGGTGCGGACGCGGCCGGCGAAGCTCGCGAACTCCGGCGTTCCGCGCAGCGACGGATCGCGTGGACCGTCCGCGAATGGCGGGCGCTCGTCGAAGACAATCCGGCCGGGGCGCGGACTCATCACCAGCACGCGCGTGCCGAGGAAGACCGCTTCGTCGACGCCGTGCGTGATGAACACGGCGGTGCGGCGTGACGCCAGCCAGATGCGATGCAGCTCCAGCTGGAGGTGTTCGCGCGTGAGCGCATCGAGCGCGCCAAACGGTTCGTCGAGCAGCATCAGCGGCGGCTCGTTGGCCAGCACGCGCGCGATCTGCGCGCGCTGCTGCATGCCGCCCGACAGCTCGTACGGCTTGGCGTCGCCGAACTCCCGAAGCCCGACCAACTCCAGATGTTCGTCGGCGATCCGCCGGCGCTCGGCCCGGCCCACCCCACGCAGGCGCGGGCCGAGCGCGACATTTTCCCGCACCGAATACCACGGGTACAGGTTTGGCTGCTGGAAGACGACGCCGCGTTCCGGCGCGGGACTCGACACCGCCGCATCGTCGACGAGTACCGCGCCGTCGCTGGGTGCGATGAAGCCGGCCAGCAGCGAGAGGAGCGTGCTTTTGCCGCAGCCCGACGGGCCGACGAGCGCGACGAACTCGCCCGGCTCGATCGTCAGATCGAGCGGGCCGAGCGCGTCGGTCGCGCGGCCGTCGGCCTCATAGCGGTGGCGCACGCCACGCAGCTCGGCGCGCAGGCCCGCGCGCTGGCGGTCCGGCGGCGAACCGGCGGGCTCAGGAGGCTGCGTGGCGGCGCCGCCGGTCACTGGCCGGCGACCTCGGTGGCCGGCGCGGCGTTGACGGCCTTGGCGTACGACTCCTGCGGCTGCACCGACGGAATCTGATCGAGCTGCTTGTTGAACTGCGCGGCGGCGAAGAGATTCTTCGCCAGGCCGCCGCCCAGGTAGTCGGCGCCGATCTGCTCCTTGGCGTCGAGGAAGATCAGGCCCTTGGCTTGGCTCTTGACGTCATCCGGCGAGAGGTTCAGCTCGGCCCCGACGGCGGTCGCCCACGCGGTCTCGTCGCTGCGGTATAGCTCCACCGCCTTGTTTTGCTGCGCGACCCAGCTCTTGAGCGCGTCCGGGTATTTGCTGGCGAACTCGTTCGTCGCGACGGCCAGGTCGTACGTCGTATTGCCCTTCTTGGCGAGGTCGGCGGAGGTGACGAGGATCTTGCCGCCGTCCTTGACGATTTTGTCGAGGTTCGGGTTCCAGACGTATGCGCCGTCGATGTCGCCGCGCGTCCACGCCGCGTAGATGTCGTCCGGCTCGGCGTCGATCACCTTCACCTTCGACTGGTCGATCCCGGCGTTCTTGAGTGCCGCCAGTAGCGAGTAGTGCGAGGTCGAAGCCAGCGGCGTCGCGATCGTCTTGCCTTCCAGCTGCGACAAGCTGGAGATGCTGGACTTGACGGCGAGCGCTTCGGCGGTGCCGATCACATCGTGGATCCACGGCACTTGGTAGGCGAGCGGCTGCGAGAGTCCACGGGACACCGGGCTCGAGCCGGCGAGGCCGATGTCGATCGACTTCGCGGCGACCGCTTCGTTGACCGAGCCGCCGGAGTCAAACAGCTTCCATTCGATCTTCGTGTTCGGGAGCGCCTGCTCGAGCCACCCCTCGTGCTTGACGACCAGGTCGCCGTTCGGGATCGCTTGATAGCCGATCGTGATTGTTTGCGGGGCGCTGCTCGTCGCCGAGGTTGAGGCGCTGTCCGACGCTGAATCATCGCTGCCGCATGCCGCGACGGTGGCGGCAAGCAGGCCGGTCGCGAGTGCGGTGAGCAGCAGGGGACGAGTACGGGGCATGGGTGGGTGTCCGAGCGGTTGGGGTCGTTGGGGGTGGAGGAAGAAGAGGCGCAGCACCGGCAAGCGGTCAGGTTTTGCCGCGCCAGGGCACGGCGCGGCGCTCGAGGTTCTTGACGAGCAGGTCGAGCGCGATCGCCGTCAGGCCGATCACGATGATGCAGAGCACCGCAGTGTCGGTTTGCTGGAACTTCTTCGTCGACCATGCAAGTCCGCCGATGCCGGGAATGCCGTCGACCGTCTCGGCGGCGACGATCGTCGTCCACGCGAAGCCGATCGCCAGCCGCACGCCGGTGAAGAGTTCCGGCAGTACCGACGGCAAGATCACGTGCCGCAATGCCTGGCGGCGGCCGGCACCGAGCGCGCGAATCGCATCCAGGCGCTGCTGCGGGATGCCGCGCACGCCGCTGAGCACCGAGAGCGCGATCGGCGGAAACGCGGCCAGGAACAGGAGCCAGATCTTGGAGGTGTTCTCGATCCCGAACCAGATGATCAGCAGCGAAAAGTAGGCGAGCGGTGGCAACGCGCGGATGAAGTTGACGTACGGCTCGGCGATCAGGCGAAACCACTTGGAGGTGGCGAGTGCGAGGCCGAGCAGCAGCCCGAAGACGATGCCCAGGCCGACGCCGGAGAAGATCCGTACCAGTGAGGCCCAGAGGTGTTCCCAGAGGAAGTAGCCGCTCAGTCCGCGCTGCCCGTTGTGGATCGTGACCGACTCCACGAAGCGCGACCACACCGCGCTCGGCCGCGGGACGAACAGCTCGGGCCAGAGCTGCGCGGCGGCGACCGTCCACCAGACGGCGAGCAGCACGGCCAGCGAGAGCACCCGGATCGCTACGCGCCGGCCCAGAGCCCTCGCGCTCTGCTTCGGCGTGCCATTCGCGCGGCGTGCCTTCGACGTTCGTGGGATGGCGGCGGTCCGGGTGCTCATCGGTTGCGTTCGCGCCGTTCCCGATTCGGCGCGGCCCGTTAAATCTAGCAAACCCGACAGAGTTAATGCTATTTCCGATCTGGCGGCCCCAGCGCGCCGTGGCCTCCTCGTCGAATCGCAGCGAGATCGACGCGCCGAGTCGGCCAAACTCCGCAGCCGGTCGGCAATCCGCCCGACTCCGCATCGCAGGCCGGGATACGCTGGCCAGCAACGGATGCCAGCACAGGCGTACAACGGCAAGGAATGCGTGTGCAAAGCACGCCTCGCGCGCTGCGATCAGTCGTGCGTGCGCGACATGCTCGACACGCCGTTCTATGTCGCCTGCCTGCGGCTGACCGACCGGCGCTGCCTCGTCGTCGGCGGTGGCGAGGTCGCCTTGGAGAAGGTCGACGGGCTGCTCGCCTGCGACGCGCAGGTGACGGTCGTCGCGCCGCAGCTCTGCGGTGAGCTGGCGCAGCTTGTCGCCGAAGGCTCGATCGACTATCTCCCGCAGCGGTATGCGCCCGCGCAGCTCGACGGCGCGTTCCTGGTGATCGCCGCCACCGACGACACCGATGTCAACATCGCCGTGTACGACGACGCCGAGCGGCGCGCGATGCTGGTCAACGTGGTCGATGTTCCGCCGCTGTGCAACTTCATCCTGCCCGCGATCCTGCGGACCGGGCCGATCGCGATCGCGATCTCCACGGCCGGCGCGTCGCCGGCACTGGCCAAGCGGATGAAGCGTGAGATCGGCGAGCAGTTCGGCGCGGAGTACGCGCGCCTTGCGATCCTGCTCAACGAGGCGCGCGGCTGGGCGAAGGCGATGCTGCCGACGTATCAACACCGCAAGGCGTTCTTCGAAGCGATCGTCGACGGTGACCCGGACCCGGTCGCGCTGCTGCGCAGCGGCCGCGAAGCCGAGGTGCGCGCCGTGATCGCGCAGGCGCAGCATCAAGCCGTCAAGGAGCTTGCCGCATGACCATCCCCGCCGTGCTCGTGATCGCACATGATGTCAACACCCCCGGCTTCGACCTCGACATCGAGGAGTACGGCCCGGAGATCGCGGCGCGGGTCGAAGCGGTCGGAGGCGACGTGCTGGCGATCGAGCTGGTGCCGCTTGGCGGGGAACTGTTCGAGGAGCGGATGCAGCACTACATCGATGGCGAAGTGGCGCTGTTGCTGACGATCGGTGGTGCCGGCATCGGGCCCGACGACATCGTCCCGGAGCTGACCTCGATCATCGTGGAGCGGCGTGTGCCGGGACTCGAAGAGCTGATGCGCCGCGCGTTGGCCGACGAAGCGCCGGCCGGCAGCCTGGAGCGCGGCGCCTGCGGCATCGCCGGCGGGACGCTGGTCGTCAACCTGCCGCGCGAACTGCGGCTGATCGAAACGGCGCTGGCGTCGCTGGCGCCGGTCCTGCCGACGATCCACACTCGTCTTCAAGGGCGCGAACCGTCGCCGGATGCCGGTGACGGTTCGCCGCCAGGCGACGAGTACGACGAATAGGTGGCCGCCACGATGCCAGCCGCCGCGCCGCCGGGTCCGGCTCCGGCGGCGGCACTGCCCGCCGTCGCGGCGCGTGAACTGGCCGTCGCGCATGGCGTGCGACCGGTGATCGCCAACCTGACGTTCGAGGTGCCGGCCGGGGCGACGGTGGCACTGCTCGGCCCGAACGGCACCGGCAAATCGACGTTGCTGCGCGTGCTTGCCGGATTGCGGGCGCCACGCGGCGGCGAGCTGACGGTGCTCGGACACCGGTTGCCGGCGGAGCGGTGGGCGTTGCGCGGGCAGGTGGGGCTCGTCGCCCACCAGCCGCTGCTGTATCGCGAGCTGACGGTCGCGGAGAACCTGCGGTATCACGCTGGACTGCATGGCCTCCCGCGAGCGCGCGTGCGCGAGCTGATGCAGCAGGCGGAGCTAACGGCGCGCGCCGATCAGCCGGTCGGCGCGCTGTCGCGCGGGCTGGTGCAGCGCACCTCGGTGGCGCGCGCGCTGCTTGCCGACCCGCCGCTGCTGCTGCTCGATGAGCCGTTTGCGAATCTCGACCCGGTCGCCCTGCATCTCGTCGGCGGCCTGCTCGGCCCGCGCGAGGGCCGTACCCGCGTGATCGCTAGCCACGATCCGGCCGGGGCGCTCGCCGGCGCCGATCTGGTCGTGGTGCTCGGCCCGGCGGCGACCGTGCGGTATGCCGGACCGGTGAGCGGCGTCAGCGTCGCCGAGGTGGAGGCGATGTACCGATGAGTGGGCTGCGCGCGACGCTGCTGGTGCTCCGCAAGGATCTGCTGCTGGAGCGCCGCACCTTCGAGCTGCTGCCCTCGATGGGGCTGCTGGCGCTCGGTACCGTCGTGCTGATGCGCTTCGCGCTCAATCGCGACGCCGTCGACGGCGACCTCGCGGCCGGTACCTTGCTGATCCCGCTGCTGCTGGCCGCGCTGCTTGGGATCGCACGGCTCTTCGCGGCCGAAGAGCAGGACGCCGGAATCGACCAGTTTTTGCTGTCGCCCGCGCCGTCCGGCGCGCTGCTGGCCGCCAAGGTGATCGGCTTGCTGCTCGTGCTCGTGACGCTCGAACTGGTGCTGGTGCCGCTCTTCGCGTTGCTGTTGCTCGACCCGCCGCTGGCGCCGGTGCTACCGCAGATCGTGCTGGTGTTGTTGCTGCTCGATGTGGCGCTGGCGGTGATCGGTGGGCTGGTTGCCGGCCTCGCGATCGGCTCGCGCAGCCGGGAGCTGCTGATCCCGATTTTGGTGGTGCCGTTTGCGCTGCCGGCGCTGATTGCGGCGCAGGCGGCGCTGGCGCCGGTGCTCGCCACCGAGCCCGGCCCACTGGCGACCCGGTGGCCGGCGGTCGTCGCCATCTATGCTGTGATCCTCGGCCTCGTCGGCTCTGTCCTGGCTGAGTTCCTCGTCGAAGACTGACGCGGCCTCCCGAACCTTCCGCCTTCATGACCGTCCGCGGCCTCCGCCCCCTGTCGATCCTCTCGGCCGCGCTGATCGCGGTCGGCTTCGGCATGGTCTTCTTCTATGCGCCGCTCGACGCCGACCAAGGCTTCCGGCAGAAGATCTTCTACCTGCATGTGCCGCTGGGCATCATCGGCCTCGTTGGCTTCATCCTCGGTGGCTGGCATGGGCTGCGCTACCTGCGCAGCGGGAACGGCGCGCACGATCTGAAGTCGTACGTGTACATCCACCAGGCGCAGATTGTCGCGGTCGCGGTGCTGATCACCGGTTCGATCTGGGGCCGCACCGCGTGGGGTGCGTGGTGGCGCTGGGATGAACCGTTCCTGGTGTCGTTCCTGTTTTTGTTCCTGATCTACGCGACCTATCAGGTGCTGCGCTTCTCGATCGACGATCCGCAACGCCAGGCGCGGGCGGCGAGCGCCTTCGCCGTGGCGGCCGGCGCGTTCGTGCCGGTGAACTTCACCGTCGTGCGGATGGCGAACGAGTACATCCACCCGCGCACGCTCGACAACGCCGCCAGCGGCGGATTGCCCGGCCCGGTGCTCGCGACCTTCCTCGTTTGCTTCGCGGCGATTACCGTGCTCTTCATGACGCTCGTGCGGTACGAGTTGCTGTCGAAGGCGACGACCTTCCGCCTGCGTGCGCTGGAGCGCCGGGCCGGGGGCGATGACCTGCTCCCTCGCCGATCGGCGGTGCTTGAAGCATGAGCGTGCCGAGTGTGGTGGCGATGGTCCCGGAGGACTCCGGCGGCCCGTACGTGATCGCGGCGTACGTCGTGTTCTTGACGATCGTCGTGATCTACGTGGCGATCATGGCGCAGCGACTGACGCGGCTCACCCGCCAGGCCGACGCGATCCAGGCGCGCCTGGATGCGCGCGACGCCGCAGCACGCGATACCGGCGCGAGCGCCGCGCCCGGCGCCGCGCCGAACGCCGCCGCAGTGCCGGCCGCGACAGCGGAAGGGGCTCCGCGATGAGTGAATTGCTGACGATCGGCGTCACGCACCGCACCGCACCGGTGGCGTTGCGCGAGCGGCTCGCGCTGCCGAACGACGGCGCCGGGCATGTGCTCAGCGAACTGGCGGCTGGCGCCGGTGCGATCCACGAACTGGTCGCGATCTCGACCTGCAACCGGACGGAGATCACCGTGCTGGCCGCCGATGCCGGCCACGCCCGCGCCGGTCTGGTCGACGTGCTCTCGCGCCGTGGCGGCGTTCGCGCCGACGACCTCGAAGATGTGCTCTTTACGCTGCACGACGACGAGGTGCCGCGCCACCTGTTCCGCGTCGCCTCCGGCCTTGATTCGATGGTGCTCGGCGAAGCGGAGATCCTCGGCCAAGTGCGCCGCGCGCATGAACTTGCGCGGTCGGCCGGGACCAGCGGCCCGACGCTCGACCGGCTCTTTGCCGACGCGCTGGCGACCGGTGGTCGCGTGCGTGCCGAAACGGCGCTCGGTCACGGTGCGATGTCGATCTCATCGCTGGCGGCGCAGGTCGCCGAACGCGACCTCGGCGATCTGACCGGCCGCAGCGTCGTGATCATCGGTGCCGGGGAGACCGCTGAGCTGGCCGCCGCCGCGTTCCATCAGCGGGGCGTCGCAGCGCTCTTTGTGGCCAACCGCCGGGCGACCCGTGCGATGTGCCTGGCCGCGCGCTTCGAGGGTGGCGTCGCATCGCTCGATCGCCTGCCGGAGATGCTCGTTTCGGCCGATGTGGTCGTCGCCGCGACCGCATCGCCGCACCCGATTCTGCATCGCGATGCCGTCGCCGAGGTGCTGCCCGAGCGCGCCGGCCGGCCGCTGCTGCTGCTCGATCTGGCCGTCCCGCGCGATATCGAGCCGTCGGTCGGCGAGCTCGGCGGCGTGACGCGCTACGACCTCGACGGCCTCGGGCGGGTGATCGCCCGCAACCAGACGGTGCGCGAAGTCGAGGCGGTGCGCGCCGAGGCGATCGTCGACGATGAACGCGCCCGCTTCGGCGAGTGGATGGCAACGCGCGGCGTCGCGCCGACGATCGCGGCGATGCACCGTCAGGCCGACGAGATCGTCGAGCGCGTGCTGCAAGAGAACGCGGCCCGCTGGGAATCGGCGTCGACTCGTGACCGCGCGCGCATCGAAGCGGTCGCGCGCGCCGTCGCGACGCGCATCCTGCATGAGCCGACGATCCGTCTGCGGTCGCTCGATCCCGCCGCCGGCCACCGCCGCGTGGAGATCTTGCGCGAACTGTTCGGCCTCGACGGTGAGGTGGAGGACGGTTCGACGCTGCCCGCCGATGTGCCGACCGGCCACCGTCCGCTGCGGTGATCCGGCTCGGGACGCGCGGGAGTGCGCTGGCGCTGTGGCAGGCGCGATGGGCGGCGGAGCTGCTCGGTGGCGAGGTGGAGATCGTCACGATCACAACGACCGGCGATCGCGATCGGGCGTTGCCGGATAAGGAGAAGTGGGTGCGCGAGCTGGACGCCGCGCTGCTGCGCGACGAGATCGACCTGGCTGTCCACTCCGCCAAGGACATTCCCGGCGTGCTGGCCGACGGCGTGGCGCTGGTGGCCGCGCTGCCGCGCGAAGATCCGCGCGACGCGCTCGTCGGCGCCGCGTCGGTTGATGCGCTGGCGCCGGGCGCGCGGGTCGGCACCAGCAGTCTGCGCCGCGCCGGTCAGCTGCTCGCCTGGCGGCCGGATTTGTCGGTGGTGCCGCTGCGCGGCAACGTCGATACCCGGTTGCGCAAGCTCGCAGATGGCGACGTCGATGCGGCGGTGCTCGCGCAGGCCGGGCTGATCCGGCTTGGGCACGGCTCGGTCGGCGAGCCGCTCGACGCGCTGGTGCCGGCACCGGGGCAGGGGATCGTGGCGCTGACGGCCCGTGCGCGCGACGCGGAGGCCGGCGCGGCGGCGATCACGATCAATGATGCGGCGGCGCTGACGGCGCTGCGAGCCGAGCGGGCGATTGGCGTGGCGCTCGGCGCCGACTGCACGACGGCGATCGGTGCCAACGCGCGGATCGTCAACGATGAGCTGCTGGAGTTGCGGGTCGTTGTGACCGCCGCCGACGGTTCGCGCGTGGTTCGCGATCTCGTCGACGGTCCGGTTGAGGCACCGGAAGTGCTGGCGGCAAGCTGCGCGACGCGCCTGCGTGCGGCCGGCGTCGACGAGCTGCTCTGAGGCTGCGGCGCAACACGCTCGAAACCGCCGACCTGCTTTGATCGGCTCGTGAGCGACGAGGGCATGCTGGATGTGGCCGAGCCGCGCGGGATCGGCAAGCACTTTGTGGCGCCGTCGCCGCGCCAAGCCGGCGGGGATGGCGCACAGCTCGATCAGCTGGCGGCGGCGCTGCGGCTCGGCGCGGCGGAGCCAGGCGTCGTGTATCTCGTTGGCGCTGGCCCCGGCGATCCGGGATTGATCACGGCGCGGGCGGCGCGGCTCGTCGCGACCGCCGATGTGATCTTGCATGATCTGCTCGTCGCGCGGGAGGTGCTCGCACTCGCCCGGCCCGATGCGGAGCTGTACGACGTCGGCAAGGTCGGTGACGGCCGGCATGTCGCGCAGGAGGACACCAATGCGTTGCTGACGCAGCTCGCGGGGGAGGGGCGCAGCGTCGTGCGGCTCAAGGGCGGCGACCCGTTTGTGTTTGGCCGGGGTGGCGAAGAGCTTGGCGAGTTGCTCGCGGCCGGCGTGCGTGCCGAGGTCGTCGCGGGGGTCACGAGCGGGACCGGCGCGTTGGCGTCAGCGGGGATTCCCGGAACGCATCGCGGGGTCGCGAGCGCCGTCGCGTTCGTGACGGGGCATGGCGCTGGCGATACGCCCGATGGTGCCCGCGATTGGCATTCGCTGGCGACCTTCCCCGGCACGCTGGTCTTCTACATGGCCGTCAAGGCGCTGCCGACGATCGCGCGGGAACTTGTCGCACATGGCCGTCCTGCCGATCAGCCGGTGGCGATCGTTGAGCGTGGCACGACCGACCGCCAGCGGACGACGCGCGCCGCGCTCGGTGAGATCGCCGATGTTGCCGCTCGGGTGGGCGTGCGGGCGCCGGCGCTGGTGGTCGTCGGGCCGGTCGCGGCGCTCGCCGACCGGCTCGATTGGCGGGGCGCGCGGCCGTTGGCGGGCCGCACGGTGGTGGTGACGCGAGCCGGCGATCAGGCCGGCAGTTTGGCGGGCCGGCTGCGTGGCTTGGGCGCGACGGTGTTGGAGCTGCCGGCGATCGAGATCGTGCCGACCGGCGCGCCGCTGCCGGAGCTTGCGGGCGTCGATCTGTTGACGGTGACCAGTCCGGCCGGCGCGCGTGCGTTGTGGGACACGTTGCGCGCATCGGGCCGCGATGCGCGCGCGCTGGCGCAGGTCGGCACGTTGGTCGCGCTTGGTCCGGGCACGGCCGATGCGCTGGCGCGCTTCGGTGTGATGGCCGATTTGATGCCGCGCCGCGCCGTGAGCGAGGGGCTGATCGAAGCGCTTGACGATGCGCAGTTGCGGCCGCGCCGCGTGGTGGTGGTGCAGGCGCAGGATGGCCGGCCGGTGCTGGCGCGCGAGCTTGCCAAGCGTGGCGCGCAGGTGACCGTTGCGGCGCTGCATCGCACGCAGCCGGTCGCGCTCAGCGCGGCGCAGCTGGAGACCTTGCGCGGCGCCGACGCGATGCTCTTTGCGTCCGGGTCGGCGGCGAAGTCGGTCGTTGCGTCGCTCGTTGCCTCCGGTACCGGCGACGTGCGCGCCGCGCTTGGGTCGGCGCAGCCGGTCGCGATCGGCCCGACGACCGAGGTCGCGCTGCGCGACCTCGGCGTGCAGCCCGCGAAGGTCGCCGATCCTCACACGCTCGACGGCCTGATCGACGCGACGATCGCGCTGCTCGGACGGTAGCTGGTGGATTCCGCGAGGCGCGTGCTACGCCGGCACGACCGGTGGGCGAGCCTCCCGGCGCAGCAACCCGGCGTTGTGATCGTCGATGAGCGTGCGGACCGTCTCCTGCGCGCAGCGCTTGTTCGTACCGATGAATCCGCTTGGCCCGCGTTTGATCCAGCCGGCGACGTAGGTCGATCGCACCGCCGCACCGGTGACCGGGTCGATGACACGGCCGCCGTCGTTCGGGACGACGCCGCGTTCGCCGTCGTACGGCAGGCCTGGGACGGGGAGCCCGCGGTACCCGATCGCGCTGAGTACCAGGCCGGAGTCGAGCGTGAGCTCTGCGCCCGCGTCGCCGCCGTGTGTGCGCGCGAAGCTGATCGTCTCGGCGGCGCGCTCGCCGTCGATGCGTGTGGCGGTAAGCCCGTAGCGCAGCGAGATCGTCCGGCCGCCCGCCGCTGGCCGGGACGCAAGCTCACGCAGCAGTTCGAGCTTGCGTGCCACACCGGGCTCAGTCGCGTGATCGCCGGCGGCGTCCGGCAACGCGGACTGGTCCACGTCGAGCGTGATCCCCGGCGTGCTCGCGAGACCGACCAGCTCCGGCAGCGTGAACGCCGAGTGCTCGGGGCCGCGGCGGCCTACGACGACGATCTCCTCGATCTCGCTGGCGGCCAGCGCGGCCAGCGCGTGCGGCGCGATCTCGGTATCGGCAAGCGTCTGCGGATCGACGGCGAGGATCCGCGCGACGTCGAGCGCGACGTTGCCGTTGCCGATCACGACGGCGCGCCGCACACCGGCGAAGCCGAACCGACGGTCGGCGAAGTCCGGATGGCCGTTGTACCAACCGACCAGCGCGGTCGCCGACGCCACGCCGGGGAGCTCCGCGCCCGGGATGTCGAGCGGCTTGTCGGCAAGCGCGCCGACGGCGTAGATCACCGCGTCGTGACGATCGAGCAGGTCGTCGTGGGAGAGATCGCGGCCGATCTCCACCCCGAGCCGCATCGTCAAGCGCCGGTGCCCGCGGATCTTGTCGAGCTGCCGCGTGACACGCCGCGTGCGGCGGTGATCGGGCGCGACGCCGCTGCGCACCAGGCCGTACGGGCGGTCGAGCCGTTCGTAGACGGTCACCTGCGCGCGCGGGATGGTGAGGAGCTCGTCTGCCGCGTACATCGCCGCCGGGCCGGAGCCGACGATGGCGACCCGCAGCGGCAGACCGAAGTCCCGCACCCGCAGGCGCGGAGGGAGCGGCGCCAGCAGCGGACGCTCGCGACGCACCGCGTGGTACTCGGCGTTGATCGCCAGGAACTCCTGCTCAGATGGGGCCAGCTCATGCGCCGGCTTGATCGCGTCAACCGGGCAGGCGGTGCGGCAGGCACCGCAGTCGACGCAGGACGCGGGATCGACGAACAGCATCTCCGCCAGCTCGAACGCAGGGTCGTCCGGCGTCGGCTGGATGCAGTTGACCGGGCAGGCGTAGACGCACGAGCCGTCTCCGACGCACGACTGGGTGACGGCGTGCGGCATCAGTCGCGGATCAGCTCGGCGGTGCGCTCAGGTTCGCCGCGATAGCGGCTCGGCCGGCCGCCGATCCCGAGAGCGTGCCAATACCGGCGGCTGACGGGGTTCATCAGCCCGGTCTCCTCGGCCAGCGCGCGCATGTCGCCGAAGTAGGAGGCCAGGATCTCCTTCGACTTCGGCGACTGCCAGAAGGCCTCCTTGTAGACCTCCTCCGGGATGTCGAAGCGGCGGGCGATCGACCGCGGGAGGGTCATGATCTCTGAGGCGAGCCACCGCATCGTGAACGGGAACGACAGCGAGAGGTAGAAGCGCTGCACGCGACCGAGATGGGGGAGGCGAAGCTTCAGGAACGCCACCGCGAAGGAGATATGGCGTGCCTCTTCGGCGATGTGGATCTCCATCGGGCGTTGCAGCAGTGGCGGCAGATCGACCGCTCGGATCGCGGCCTTCTGGTAGTGATCGATCGGCTCCTCGCCGCCGAGAATCCCGATCATCATCGTGATCGGCAGGAAGCCACCGACGAAGCCGAGGAACGGCATGATCGCGCGGAAGTGCGGCCGCATCCCGGGGACGTCGATGCCGGAGCGGTTGACCGCCTCCTGGAACATCTGGATGTGGTTGCACTCCTCCGTCATCTCGTGGAGGCAGTAGCGGAACTCCGGCGAGCCGTTCGGTAGCGCCATCGCGTAGTTCATCATCCCGCGGATCAACGCGCTCTCGAAGGCGGCGCCAACCTTCAGGATGTTCAGCAGCCGCCACTGCGCCAGCTCGATCTGCTTCTCCTGCGGCAGCGCCTGGTACCAGGCCGTCGCGCCGAGCGGGTCGAGGTCGGCCGGCAGCATCCAGCGCGCGTCGGACCGGTCGGCGGTCATCTCGGGGGCGTCCCAGTCAACGTCCTCGTACGGGTCGAAGTGGACGTGGACGGAGCCCTCCGACAGTGTCCGCAGCATCTTGCGGTAGTCCTCGTCGAAGGAGCGCTTCTGGGGGCGGATCGTGGTGGTCACGGCGGGGGAGTCCTTTCGCAGTGCTACCCGGGAACGCGGTGCATGCGCTTCCGGCTGCCAAGTTTCAACTGCGTAAGTTACACGAGTGTCAGGTAGTGCGCCAGCGGTTGCGCGCGAGTCTGTCGACATGGCGCATTGGCGCCGCCGCGAAGCGCAAGCGCCCCCAGGCGAGCGCTCATGGCACGTCCGCAGCGGTTGATCGCCGGCGCCTCGCGTTAGGCGGCGTTGACGCTGGCGGGGTGATCGGCGAGGCGCACGCAGTTCTTGCCCTGGTACTTCGCGCGGTACAGCGCCGCGTCGGCGGCGGCGATCAGCGCCGCCGGGTCCGGCGCGGCGGCGCTCATCACGGCGACCCCGAACGATGCCGTCACGCAGATCCGCTCGCCGGAGTTGCCGACGACCTCGGTGTCCGCCAGTGCGTGGCGCATCCGCTCGGCGAGCCGCGCGCATTCGTGCATGTCCGCATCGGAGACGACGATTGCCAACTCTTCGCCGCCGTACCGGGCCGGCTCGTCGGTCGCGCGGCAGGTGTCGCGCATCGTGGTCGCCACCGAGCGCAACACATGGTCGCCGATCTGGTGGCCATACCGGTCGTTGACCATTTTGAAATCGTCGATGTCGAGCAAGATCAACCCGACGCGCGTACCGGTTTCCACATAGCGGTCGTGGCCATCGGCGAGCAGTTCCTGGAAGCGGCGGTGGTTCGCGAGGCCGGTCAGGTCGTCGGTCAGCGCCTGGCGGTGCAAGCTTGCGTGTCGTGCCACATTGCGCGCCGCGACGCTCGCCTGCTCGCACAGGTACTGGAAGAGCTGGCGCTCCTCGACGGAGAACTCGTGCGTACTGCGCGACACCGCGACCACCCCGCCCGCGTCGATGTCGCCGACCGGCGCGGCCATCGCGTAGATCCCGCCGACGATCGCGTGCGCGAGCGATTGCCCGTTGACGGCGCGCTCCTCGACGGCCGTCAGCAGCGGCGTGTTGCGGTCGTCTTCGTGGATCGTCACGCGATGGGTCATCTTGCGGCCGAACCCGGTCGTTGAGCTGGCGCGCGCCGCGTCCGCGTCGACCGCTTCGACGGCGGCACGCGTCGTAATCGTCAGCAGCGCATCGAGGTCGAGCGTGCTGGCGAACGCATCCCCGATGCGGTGGACGGCGGCGCGTAGCCGCGTCCGTTCGCGGGTCACCGTCGCCAGTTGCACGCGCGCCTCCTCTTGCCGGTGGCCCCGCTCGACCGACGCGAGCGCGAAGAGTGCGACGAGCGGCAGCAGTCCGAGCGGCGCCCAGATCGTGACGGTGGTCGCCAGGGCCGCGATCACACCGATCGGCGTCAGCAGAATGTCGACGAGCCACACCAGCGCGTACGGGCGCACTGGGAAGCGGCTCTCGCCGTGGTTGCGCCACCGCTCATGCACCCACGACGCGACGGCATCAAGGCCGATCTGTGCGACGAGCGCCGCGAAGATCACCGCTGCCGATACGTTGACGCCGGGGCTCCCAGCAAGCACGAACACCGTCGCGGGCCCGAGGCAGTACAGCGAATCCCCGCCGGCCAGGATCAGCCGGCGGGCGCTGCGGCGCTGCCACAGCGCCGCGACCAAGCCGGAGCTGATGATCGCCGCGAATACGAGCATCGGTGCGAGTGCCGGCGGTCCGAGCATCAGCATCGGGATCAGCAGCAGTTGCGTCGGGATCGCGACGGTGCCCTCGATCGGGAAGGAGATGCGTGCGGTGACGGCCATTGCGACCGTCAAGAACGCCAGCAGGTACGGGTGCTCGACCTGCAACGAACCGGGCACGAGCAGCAGCGCGGCCCAGCCGGCGAAGAGCGCGCTGAGGGCCGCTTCGAGTCGCAGGTCGCCGAGCGTCGCCGTGTCGGGCGCCGCTGCACGCTCGGCCCGCGCCGCGACCTCAAGGTCGATGAAGGTGACCTCGTCGTCGATCATGGCGCGGAGGGGCTGGACGTTTGGATGGGGGGCGGGATGGCGGACACCGGCTCTTCCCGGGGCTTCGGCGGCTTCCCGCAAATCTTGAGCGGTCGAACCGTCGAAGTGGTCCGACACACTGTCTGGCAACCTGGGCTGCTCAGATGGTCCTGCGCGGCATGTCTGGTCCTCGGGAGGGGTGGGCGGCGAACGCCCCGTGGACTGGAGTTCGTTGGGGTGGTCACTTCAGGAATTCCCTGGAGCGTGCGGACGAACGTAGTTCCGTCCGGCCGATGTGGCAAGAGAATGGGCGCGTTGCAAGCCTTCGCCCGCGCAGCCGCGTCGACGGACAAGCTCGCGGTGGACTCTTGCGGCGGCGGTGTCGCGGCCCATTAGGCTCGCGGTGATGGAGGATTGCGCGCATGACGCTGGCCGGCGGGGCCGACCGGGTGTCGCGCCGCCGCTGGTCGCCGCGCTCACCGACTACGGCGATGGCGTGTACCGCGGATTGCTGGAGGCCAGCGCCCGCTACCCGCATCTGCCGCAGTTGCAGTGGCTCGACCTCGACCATGGGATCGCGCTTGGCGATGTGCGCGGTGGCGCACTGGCGCTGCGGCGGGCGGTGCCGCATCTGCCGCCGTGCGTGTGCGTCGCGGTCGTCGATCCCGGCGTTGGCACGCAGCGGCGGGCGGTGGCGGTCGCGACGGCCACCGGGCACCGGCTGGTCGGCCCAGACAACGGGCTGCTGGAGCCGGCGGTGCGGCGGCTCGGTGGGGCGGTCGCGCTGGCGGATTTGCGTGGCTCGTCATTCCGGCTGCGCGGCGACGCGCGCACCTTCGATGGCCGCGACCTGTTCGGCCCGGTGGCCGGGGCGCTTGCGGCCGGCGCGACGTTGCACGATGTCGGCGAGGACTGCGAGCCGGGGTCGCTGGTGGCGCTGGCGCTGCCGGCGCCGCTAGCGGTCGAGCAGGGGTTGGTCGTGACGGTCCTGGAGGTCGATGCGTTCGGCACGCTGGTGCTCGCGCTCGACGATCAGCTGGCGCATTTGCCGTATCTGCCTCGGATCGGTGAGGTGGGCGTCGTGCATCCGCCGCGCGGCGGATCGGTGCCGTTGCGCGTTGGCCGGACTTTTGCCGATGTGCCGCATGGCGCGCTGGTGTTGTACATCGACTCCGATGGGGCGCTGGCGCTCGCGCGGCGCGAGGGCTCGGCGGCGCAGCAACTGGAGGTACGTGCCGGAGATCAGGTGGTCGTCGCTTTGGCCGGCGACCCGCAAACGACGGAGCCGGAGGCGGCGTGATGGGAATCGGAACCGGCGATTTGCTGGTGGTGCTCGACGAGGTTGATTCGACGAACCGCGTTGCGCTTGAGCGCGCTGCGGCCGGTGCGCCGCATGGCCTGACGGTGGTCGCGCGTCGTCAGACGGCGGGGCGCGGCCGGCAGGGTCGTTCGTGGCGGTCTGGTGATGGTGCGCTGACGCTCAGTGTCGTCGTGCGCGGCACGCCGGTCGATGGGCTGCTGCCGTTGCGCGCCGGGCTCGCGGTCGCTCGCACGGTCGGGCCGTCGGCGCGCGTGAAGTGGCCGAACGACGTGCTGGTCGAAGGGCGCAAGGTGGCGGGGATCTTGGTCGAGCAGGTGGGCGATCGTGTGGGCGGTGGCGCGCAAGGTGGGGCGGCTGATGACGGCGAGCCTGGTGGGGGGCCGGTGGCGGTCGTTGGGATTGGCGTGAACGTTGCGGTTGACGTGTCGTCGTGGCCGCCGGAGATCGCGGCGCGCGCCGGTTCGCTGGGTTGCAGCGCTGATCAGGTCGATGCGGTGCGCGACCAGCTGCTGGTCGAGTTGACCGACGCTTTGTCGCTCGACGCTCCGACGATCGTCGCGCTGCTCGCGGCTCGCGACGCGCTTGCGGCGCGCGCGATCTCCTGGTCGGCTGCCGATGGCGGCGGGCGGCGCGACGGCCACGCCGAGGGGATCGAGGCCGATGGCCGCTTGCGCGTCCGCCTTCCCGACGGCGAGCTGCTGCACCTCACCGGCGGCGAGGTCCACCTGTTGTAGCGCCGGCCGGCCGACGGCTACGAGTCGCGCTGGGCGGCCTCGGCGGCCTTCTTCGCCTCGGCGTTCCGGCGGCGGGTCTCCGCTGCCTTCTTCGCCGCCGCCGACCGTGCGGCCTTCTTCGCCGCCTCCACGTCGCTCAGCGCGGCTTCACCGGCCGCCTTCGCGGTCGAACGGGAGCGCGGCGCCGACGTCGCTTTGGCCTTCGGGCCCGACGACTTTGCCACGGGAACCTTCGGCTCGCCGGCCTGCGCCGGCTCGCCGGCCTGCGCCGGCTTGCCGCCTGCCTCGCCGCCCTTCAGCGCGGCCGCCGCCGCAGCGATCGCATCGACGGCGCCCGCCGGCGTCTCCGTCATCGGCGCGCCGCCAGCCGCGCTCTTGTCGGCGTCATCAGCGGTCGCAGCGTCCCCGGAAGCTGCTTCGGTGCCAGCGCTCTTCTTGCGGCGGCGGCTGCGCGAACGGCGATTGCGCTTCGGCTCGCCATCGCCTGCGGGCGGCGCAACGGTCGCCGTCGCTCCGCCATCGGCCGGCTCCCCGGCGGCGTCGCCCGCAGCATCGCCAGCCACGCCGCCAGCCACGCCGCTCTTCTCCGCCGCCTTCTTACGGCGCCGACTGCGCGACCGCCGCGACCGCTTCCCAGAAGCAGAACCCCCACGCTCGGCCGCTAGCTCCGCCGCCTCACCCTCAAAGGTGTACGCCTCATACTCGACGACCTTCGGCGCGTGCCCGGACCGATCGTCGCCGCCATCGGCTGCGTCGGTCGGGTCGCCTCCCGGCGCGCCGACGAGCTTCGGCTCCGGTGCTGCCGCATCGGCCGCTGCACGATCGGTGCCGCTGGCGCCGACCGCAGCGGCGGCCGTCAGCGTCTCGTCGGCTGCCTTGCGGCTCTGAGCGCCCTTGCTGGGCCCACCGCCCGGCCCGGCTGAGCCACCGGCCTTCGGGATGTTGCGCAGCAGCTCGCGCGCCAGCGCCCCCGGCTTGCGCGCGAGCCGCGTGCGCGCCCCGGTAATCACCTGCATCGCCTCGGGAGTATGCGGACGCGCCGCCGCCAGCATCGCCGCCTGAAGCCGGCGGTCCTGCTCGCGGCTGGCCTGCACCAGCCGCCGCGCATTGCGGCCATGCGCCGGCCCCGCCGAGTTCACCAGCAGCCCCAGCAGGCGCTTGCCTTCCTTCCAGCGCTGCGTCGCATACTCCTCATGCTCATCGGCGGTCGCTTCCGCGAGCTGCCAAATCCACGCCGTCGCCTGATCGCGCCGCCCAACCGGCTTATCGGCGATCGACTGCAACAAGATGCGCACCGCGTCGCGGCGATCCTCGCGCTTCCACGTCGTGATCTCGTCGACCGCATCGGCAAACGCCTCCGGGTCACGCAGCGCCGCGATGTCCTGCACCGCTTTGAGCCGCACCTGGGGGCTGTCGTTGCGCTTGATCGCCGTCACCAGGAACGCGCGCTTGAGCTCGCCGCCGCGATCGAAGTGCAACATCGCGCGCGCCTTGCGCCAGTTCGCGTTGCTGACCTGCGCCCCGGCCAGCGCCGCCCACTGCACCTGCTCGCCGTAGTCGAGATGTTCGACCGCGATCCGCCATAGCTCGCGCTTGAAGATCTCCAGCCGCACCTCCGGGTTGCTGGCGACCGGCAGCACCCGGCGCTCCACGCGGATCTTGCGCCCCCGCCCGCGCCGCACCGGGCCGACCACGATCGCGCCACCGCGGTACACGTCGCGCTCGAGCAACGAATGGAGCGTCACGACGGGATCGTCGTGCTTGGTGCCGGGATGCACGAAGTCAACGACGAGCCCCGCCTCCTTGCCCGGCTCGCGGCGCGTGACGCGGCCGACGCGCTGCTGGTAGATCCGCTTGGACGCCGTCGGCGCGAGGTGCATGCAGACGGTCGCGCGCGGCGAGTTCCACCCCTCGGCGAGCAGCTGCGCGTTGACGAGCACGTCGATCTTGCCGGACTCGTAGTCGGCGAGCGTCCGCGACAGCTCGCGCTTGGGCGTCTCACCGGACACCGCTTTGGCTTTGATCCCCACCTCGTTGAACGCATCGGCGAGGTTGTAGGCGTGCCGCACCCCGGCGGCATACACGACGCCCGGCATCCCACCGAAGCGTGTTTTGTACAGGTCGGCGGCGGCGAGGTTGAACGGCAACTGGTCGAGCACTTCGGCCAGCATGTCCTGGTCGAACTCCATATCGACCTCGCCGCGTCGCAACGGCACCTTCGCGATCGTGCGCACGCCGACGCCGGGGGGAATGCGGGTGCAGCGCAGCGGCGCGATCACGCCGCGCCGCGCCGCCTGCGCCAGATCAAAACGCGACGTTTGCGTTGGGAAGAGATCGGCGACGTGGCGGGCGATCAACGCGCCGGTCGCGGTCATCCCGATGAAGATCGGGCCGGTCCACGCGCGGATCGCGGCGGAGGTCTTCTCGCCGAGCGCCGTATGCGCCTCGTCGCAGATCACGATCGTGTACGCCGAACTGATCTCACCGGCGTGACGCACAAACCACTGGTACGTCTCGACCGTCACCGGGCCGAGCGCGCCCCACTCCGCGACGGGATCCTCGCCGCGCAGCAACGGCGGGCTCAGCCGCGAGCCGTAGCCGCGCGACTGGATCTCATCGATGAACTGCTCGACGAGGTTGCGGCGATGCGTGAGGATCAGCACGCCGCCGAGCCGGCACGCATCGACGAAGCCCATCGCGGCGACCGTCTTGCCGGCGCCGGTCGCATGCTCAAACCAGAACCGCTTGGCGGCGTTCGGATCTTCGGCTTGCTCGTCGAGCTGCTCGTCGTCGACGGCGTCGACCGGTTCGTCCGGCTCGCTGAAGTCGATCGCGTCAAGTTCGGCCAGTTCCTCGGCGGTTGGCGCCAGCTCCTCGGCGGTGACGCCGTGGACGTCGCTGCCTTCGCCGCTGACCCCCTCGTCGTCGTACTCCTCGTCGCGCTCGGCGTCGAGTTGATCGTCGCTGGTTGTCGCCGCCAGCGCGGCGGTCGCGTTCGCTGAGCCGTTGCGTGTGGCCGCGTCGCGGTACTCGCCGGCTGCGTCGCTGCTGCGCCGGTTCTTTGGCGGATCTTCGCTGCGGCCGTTGCTGCGGCGCCCACGCGGTGCGTCGTCGTGAAGCGGCGCGTTGTCCGGCACGAAGACGCTGTGCGCCTGCTCCTCGGCGAGCAGTGCCGTCAGCGTGCCGGAGAGCGCGTCGACCTGGTGCGGGCCGAGCTGCGTTTTGCCGTCGGCGAGCGTCGGCTCGTCGACCGACAGCATCCGCTCGAGCCCGAGCAGCAGCGACCAGCGGCGGCGCCACTGCGTCGACGGCGCCTCCAGCCCCTCGCTGGCTTCCGCAAGTGCCTGATCGATCGCGCGACGGCGGGCGGTGCCGCGCGCGAGGGCGGTCGAGGCCTCCTCGTCGCCGAGCAGCACCGGTTCGCGGATAAAGCCTTCGGCGCGCTTGATCTCAGCGGCGGAAGGAACGTCGTCAATGCGCGGCGCGGCGCTGGGCACGCGGCAGAACCTCGGGTCGTGGGAACGAGAGCTTCACAAGAAGCGGGAAATCGGGTGGTGCAGATCAGCCGACCGGCTGCGCCGGTGCGCCAAAGCGCGCCAGGCGATACCAAAACGGCAATCGGGTGCGGCGGGGAAGGTGGATGGATCGCCGCCATCCAAAACATCGGCACTCCGGCGGCTTGGCCAGAGCAACTGCCTTCACTGTACTGCAACGCTTCGGCGCAGCCAAGCTTCGTGCGCGACCGCACTCGGCGCGTCGACCATCCGGCCACCCTCCGCTGCTGCCACGCCGCCGGCCGTCTGTCACTCTGCGGGGGATGCGTCCTGCCGCCCGCCGCCGTGCTGCCGTGCTGGTGCTGATGGCCGCCAGTGCCGGCATCGGCGCCGGGGGCTGCGGCTCCGAGCAGCGCGCCGCGCCGGCCGAACCGCTCACCCGCGCCGAGGTACGGGCCGCGCTCGCGACGCCGATGCCGGCCGTCAGCGCGCCCGCCAAACGGCTGGAGCGCGCCGCCGGCACGGTGCTCCCCGGTAGCGGGAAGCAGGCGGTCGCGCAACTCGATGCGATCGTCGCGAGCCTGCGTGGCACGCCGCTGGTGGTCAACCTCTGGGGCGAGTGGTGCGCGCCGTGCAAGCAGGAGCTGCCGCTGCTGCAACGCGCGGCGCTCGCCCACCGTGGCGACGTGGTGTTCCTTGGCGTCGCGACGCTCTCCACTCGTGCGCGCAGCGAGCAGTACCTGCGCACCAAGATCGCGTTGCCGTACCCGTCGTTGCTCGACGATCCCGGAGCGCTCAATCGCGGCACGGGGATCGACAGCGTTCCGAAGACCTTCTTCTACGACGCGGCCGGCCGGCGCACGATCCACCAGGGTCCGTACGCCACCGCCGCCGACCTCGACGCCGACATCGCGCGCTACGCCGCCGCCGCCGGTTGATGCGCGCCGCGCAAGCACTCTTCTAGCCTGAGCGTCGATGAGTGACCGTGAGCTGCGCACCTGCCCGCTGAGTGGCCGGCGCACGCTCGTCGCCGCCGGCCGCACCGAACGGCCGGGCGGCACGCTCGCGGTCGCGCCGCTGGAGCAGCTCGACCCGCAGAGCGATCCGTTTCTCGAAGGCCACGAAGCGCAAACACCCCCGGAAGTCGATGCCGATCGTCCCGCCGGATCGCCACCGAACGGGCCGGGCTGGCAGGTGCGCGTCGTCCCCAACCGCTACCCGCTGCTGGCGCCCGACGCGCCGCAACCGCCCGCCGAAGCGGTCACCGATCTGTTCGCCGCCTCGCCGGCCCGGGGCGCCCACGAAGTCATCATCCAGTCGCCGAACGCGCTCGTCAGCCTCGCGCAACTGCCGGCGGCGCAGGTCGAACGGGCGGTCGCGATGTGGCAACGGCGCCTGCGCGCCCACGCCGACGCGCCCGCGCGCCACCTGATCGTCAACGAACGCCCCCAGGCCGGCGCCTCCCAGCCGCACACGCACGCCCAACTGCTGACCTTCCCCGTCGTGCCCGCCGCCCTGGCCCGCGAACGCGAACGAGCCGCCGCGTACACGCTGCAAACGATGGGCGGCGACCTGACCGCCGACCTGCTGCAAGAGGAGGTGCGGCGCCGCGAACGGGTCGTCGCGATCGACGACGACGCCGTGCTGCTCGCGCCATTTGCCTCGCGCGCCGCCTACCACCTGACGATCGTGCCGCGCCGCGCCGCGCTGCGCATCGAGCAGCAGGCGGACGGGATCGCAGGTGCGATGCTGCACCGTGCGCTGACCGCCCTCGCGCGGCGCTTCGACGCGCCGGTGCCGCTGAACCTGTGGGTGCGCACCGCCGTCGCCGGTGCCGAGCGCACGAGCTGGCGGATCGAGCTGTTGCCGGCGCTCGCCCGGCCCGGTGGCGTTGAACTGGGCGCCGGCATCGACGTGTGTACCGTCGCCCCCGAACAGGCCGCTGCGGAGCTGCGAGCATGCTGCTGATCTCGCTCGTCGTCGTCGCGGCGATGGCCGCCGGGGTGTTCGCGCGCCAGCGCAGCCACCATCCCGACCGGTGGGTGACGGTCGCGCTCGACCTCGTGATGCTCGTGATGATCCCAGTGATCGGCTTCGCGTACGCCACGCGCCTTGCACTGGACTTCTCGACGGTCGTCGGGATTCTCGGTGGCTACGTCGCGATCACGCTCGTTGGCCTGGCCGCCTGGTGGATCACCGCGCAGCGGCTCCGGCTCACGCGGCCCCAGCAGGGCGCCGTGGTGCTCGCGACGGTGCTGGCGAACACCGGCTACCTCGGCCTGCCGGTCGCATTGACCCTGCTGCACCGCGACGAGTTCCCCAAGTCGATCGCGTGGGACTCGCTGATCAGCCAGCCGATGGCGCTGCTCGTCGCGCCGTTCATCGCCGGGGCGTTCTCGCCGACCCACCGCGACGCGCACCTCGCCCAGCAGCTCTTCGCCGTCATCAAGCGCGCCCCGGCGATCCCCGCGCTGATCGCCGGGCTGCTGATCCCCGCCGGCTGGGTGCCGCAATGGCTGCTGGATCTCGCGACCGGCTTCGTGTACGCGATTCTGCCGCTCGGCTTTTTCGCGGTGGGCGTGACGCTGATGCGGATGCGGCACGCCGGTGATCGCCCGCCGCGGGCCGCCGTCGTGACCGCCCTCGCGCTGCGCGATCTCGCCGCGCCCGGCATCTTCCTGCTGCTCGGGCTGCTGGTGCTGCCCGACGAGCCGCGCGCCTTCGTGCTGCAAGCGGCGATGCCATGCGGCCTCAACGCCCTCGTGATCGGCCATGCGTTCGACCTTGATACCGGGATCATCGCCACCGCGATCGCCTGGTCGACCGCGATCGTGCTGACGGTCGCTCTGCTCGGCGCCGTCGTGGCCTGAGCGGCGTTGCCGAGCGGCCGATGCAGGCAGTGGCGCGGCGGCGCTTCGGGCCGTTTGGGTTGCGCCCGTACACTGGCGGCGAATGGATATTGAACGCGCGATTGTCGAGCGGCGCACCACCAAGCGCTTCACCGCCCAGGTGGTGCCGGCCGAAGTGGTGCGCGAACTGGTCGAACTCGCGACCCACGCACCGAACCACAAGCTCACCGCCCCGTGGCGCTTTCGCTTGCTGGGCCCCGAAGCGACCGCGTCGCTGGTGCGCATCGCTCCGGCCGACAAAAAGCCAAAGATGACGCTCGCGCCGGCCCGCGTGCTCGTCAGCTGCCGGATCAGTGGCGATCCGACGCGCCGCGAGGAAGATCTCTTCGCGACCGCTGCGGCGGTGCAAACGCTGCTGCTGGTCGCGACCGGCCGGGGGATCGACAGCTTCTGGCAAAGCCCGACCGTCGCCGGCTTGCCGGCCGCGCGAGGCCTGCTTGGCATCCCCGACGATGAGGAACTGGTCGCTGTCGTCAACCTCGGGTACGCGGGCGACGAACGGACCAGTCCGGCGCGGCGACCGGTCGACGAACTCTTCGAGGTGCTCGACTAGGCCATGCGTCGGCCGGCGTTCACCGCCCTGGCCGGGGTGCTTGCCGCCGCCAGTGGTCTGCTGACGGCCTGCGGCGATCGGCAGCCGAGCCGCAGTTCGCCGCCGAACGCCGGGCCGCGCGCCGCGACGATCGCCGTCGGCGCCTTGCCGCGCACGCTCGATCCCGCACGGGCCAGTAGCGTCGCCGAGCGGGCGATCGCCGCCGCCACGCAAACGCCGCTGCTGACGTACCGGCGAACCGCGGGTGACGAAGCGGCCACGCTCACCCCGGCACTCGCTGGCGCACTGCCGCAGCTTTCCCTTGACGCCCGCGAGTATCGCTTCCAGCTGCGCCGTGGCCTGGTGTACGCCGATGGTGCGCTCGTCAAAGCGTCCGACGTTGAGCGTGCGATCGCGCATGCTTCCGCCGATGCCACCGACGGCGAGCTGCGGACGGTGCTCGCATCGATCGTCGGCGCGCCGAGCCGCGATGGGGCGACGCTCTCCGGGGTGCGCAGCGACGACCGTTCCGGCATGGTCGTCGTGCGGCTGCGGCACGCCGACGGCCGCGTGCCGTTTGCACTCGCCGATCCGGCGACCGCGCCGCAGCCGTCGCTGCCGAAAGCCGGCGAGATTCCCGCGTCGACCGGGCCGCTGCGTATCGCCAGCTCGTCGAAGCGCAGCGTGGTGCTGGCCGCGAACCCGCTGCGCGCGACGATTTCGACGGTGCCGGCCGCGCGGCTGGCGCAGCTTTCGCTCGTGCTCCGGCCCAGCGGCGCGAGCGCCCGCGAATTGGCCGGCGGCACGGTCGATCTGGATCTCACCGCTGCGGCGGTGTCGTCGCGCGGGTCGGCACGCGGCGCCCGGGCGAGCGCCGCGACGCTGGTGACGGGCCCCAGTACCTCAGTGGTGGCGGCGGTGGTAGCGCAGCGCGGGGCACTGGCGGCGCGGACCGTTCGCCGCGCGCTGGCGGCCGCGATCGACCGGCGCGACGCCGGCAGTGCGGCGTCCGGTGCTGCACCGACCTGCGGGCTGCTGCCGCCGTTTGCCGTTGGTGCGGTCGATCGTGAGCCGTGTCCGGCGCCGCCGGCAGCCCCGCTGCGCCGGCTGCTGACCGGCGTGCAGGTGACGGTGGCGGTGCCGCGCGGCGAGGCGTGGAGCGCCGCAACCGAAGCGATCTTGCGCGAAGCGATCGACGCGCTCGGTGGGACGGCGAGCTTCGCGGCAAGTCGCGCGCCGCTCGAGGCCGCCGCCAGCGGCGCCGCTGATATCGCGGTGGCCCGCGTGACGCCGCGCCTGCCGCACCCGTCGTTTTGGCTGGAGCCTGCGGCGAGCTTTGACGCGCTGCTTGCGCGTGAGGTGCCGCGGTTGACGGCCGGCCCGCTGACCGGCACCGGTGGGCGCTGGGCCGCGCTGGATCGTCGCGTCGTCGATCGGGGGGTCGTGATGCCGCTCCTGGCGCTGGAGCGCGTTGCGGTCGTCGGCCGGCAGGTCGATCGCCGCACGGTGCTGCTGCATCCGCTGTTCGGCCTGGATCTCGCCGCGTTGGATTTGGCGTGAGAGGCGCGGAGCGTTCGGCTCCGCCGAGCGGCGGGCGGCCGGTATTGACCGGGCGTCGGGGGTGTGGGGCGGCGGGCGGCCGGTACGCTTCGCTGGTCCCGCCCTCCCGCCCCGATAGCTCAGATGGATAGAGCGACTCCCTCCTAAGGAGTAGGCCGCTGGTTCGACTCCAGCTCGGGGCGCTGACCGGTGGGTGTGTCGCTGGGTCTGGCGTCGCACCTCGTGCTGACCGCGCCGCACATTGCACCGTATCTCGGTGCGACAGTTGGTGTTCGCTCGAACACGTTCTGCCGCTCCGAGATGTGGAGTATAGGAGCGCGGTTGCCTGCACCGACACGAGCGCAATTGCGTGGGTCGGAGACGTCTTGCGCGTCCGGGCCGAACGTTGCCGCCGCGCGGGGTCCAGCCGATAGGGTCAGCGCGTGCGCGGCCGACTGATCAGCGTCGAAGGGCTAGACGGCACCGGCAAAACGACGGTGTGCGAAGCGCTGGCCGCACGCCTGCGCGACCACGAGGTGCAGGTACTGCGCCTGCGCGAACCGGGTGGCACGGCCGTCGGCGAGCACATCCGCGGGCTGCTCGCCGACCCGTCGCGCAGCCTGACGCCGCGCACTGAACTGCTGCTCTTCGCGGCGGCCCGCGCCGAACTGGCCGAAACGGTGATCCGGCCGGCGCTCGCCAGCGGATCGTGGGTACTGCTCGACCGCTACATCGATTCGACACTCGCCTACCAAGGCGCAGGCCGCCAGCTCGGCGACGAACTGGTCCACACGGTGAACGCCGTCGCGACCGGCGGACTACTCCCCGACCGCACGCTGCTGCTGCACGCGCCGGTCGAGGTGCGCGCCCGCCGAATCGGCGGGCGCGGCGAAGCACCCGACCGCCTCGAACGGGCCGGCGACGAACTCTTCGCGCGCACGCAGGCGCGGTACGAGCAACTCCTTGGCGAGCAGCCCGAGCGGGTGCGCGCCGTTGACGCCTCCGGGACGCCCGACGAGGTCGCCGCGCTGGCTTGGGCAGCGACCGCCGATCTGCTGCAATCAGCGGTGGCGCGCCGATGAGCGCGCTGAAGCTCGACAGCTTCGAACGGCTCCCCGGCGCACCCGGCTGGGTCACCCTGCGCCTCGAAGGACGCTGGAGCGGCGACCTTGAGCAGCTCAGCCCGCCGGAACTGGTCATCGACGACGGCCGCCGGGACTTCGCCTTTCCGCCCGCCTCCGGGGCCGGCACCGGATTGCCGGTCGCCGGCCAGCGCGTCTGGCGCGTCGCCTTCTCCGTCCCGCAGGACATGCTGGCCTCCGGCAAGCTCGCGTTCGCGGTACGGCTCGGCAGTGTTGTCGTCGACCTGCCGCGCCCCGCTGAACCGGTCCCGGCCTCGCGGCGCGTCACCGCCTCGGTCGCTCCCGCCACACCGGCAGCTCCCGCACGCTTTCCGCCCACTGCGGCCGCTGCCCCGGCCGCCGGGATTGGGGGTGGCGCACAAGCCGAACTGGCGGCGCGTCTTGCGCGCGAACGCGACGCGCGGCGCGACGTCGAACGCACGCTGCAAGAGTTGCGCGACCGCGCCGACCGCGACGCCAGCGACGCACGCGAACGGATCGCCGGCTACGAACGGCGCCTGACCGAACTCCAACGCGACCTGCGCGACGCGCAATCGGGGCTCGTTGACGTCGACCAGATGCGCCGCCAGCTCGCGCGGCTGCCGGAACTCGAAGCGCGCGCCGTTGCTGCCGAACGCGCCCTGGAGATCGCGCGCGACGGCCTGACCGCCGCCGAAGAAGCCGGTCGCAAAGCCCAGCGCGACGTCGCGCACGCCGAAGAGCTCGCCGCACAAGCCGCTCGCGACCGCGACGCAGCGATCGAACGCGCGAACGCCGCGACCCGCGCCGAAGAAGCCGCGCACGAACAGGAACGCACGGCACGCGGCACCGCCGCCGAACTTCAGCGCGCCGTCGCGCAACGCGACGAGCAGCTCGCGAGCCTGGAAGCCCGCGCGCTGCACGCCGAACAGGCCGGCGCGCAAGCCAGCGACGAACTCGCGCGCCTGCGTGACGAACTCGAACAAGCCGGACGCGACGCGCTGGCCTGGAGCGCCGCGCGCAGCGAACTCGAAAGCGACCGCGAGCTGCTGCAAGCCGAACTCGACGCGCTCCGTGCCCAGGCCGCGCAAGCCGCCGACGAGCTGGAAACGGTGCAGGCGGCGCTCGCCGCCGAGCAGGCGGGCCGCAGCGAAGAAGCGCAGGAGCTGCGCGCCAAACTCGCTGCCGCCGAAGCAGAACGCGACACGCTCGTTGAGCAGGCGCACAACGCGAGCGCCGACGCCGCCGCACTGCGAGACGACCGCGACCGCGAAATCGAGCATGCGCGCATCCGCGAAGCCGAACTGGGCGGCGAATTGGAAGCACTGCGCGAAACCGCGGCCCGAAGCGACGAGCAACGCGCCCGCCAAGGCGCCGAACTCGCGCGCCTCAAAGGCCAACTCGACGAGGCGCTCGAACAACTACGCGCCGCCGTTGCCGCCAGCGAAGCGGCCGACGCGCAACGCGAACAGGCAGTGCGCGACCGCGCCCAGGCGCTCACCGAACTCGAACTCGCGCAGGAGTCGCAAAGCGTGCAGGTGCGCGACCTGCGCGCCGAACTGGACCGCCGAAGCCGCGAACTGGCGGAGCTGCGGGCCGAACTCGACGCCGAACGCACCGCCCAGGAAGAACAAGCGTCGCGGCTCGCGAGCCAGCTCGCCGCTCGCGAACAGCTCCAAACGCAGCTCGCCGCGCAGCGCGACGAAATCAGCACCCTGCAAACGGAGATCGAAGCGATCACCACGCGCCGCCTCCAGCTCAGCGGCGAACGCGAAGAGCTGCTCGACCGGCTCGGTACCGCCGAAGCGACCGTCCAGCGCCTGACCGACGAACTCGATCATGCCGCCGGCGACGTGGCGCTCGTACGCACCGACCTCGAAGCGCAGCTGCTCGACGCCCGCACGCTTGCCGGCGACGCCCAAGCCGAACGCGACGAGGCACGTCGCGCGCTTGCCGCGATCAACGCTGAACTCGACGCAGCCCGCGAGCGGCTTGAGCAGCGCGACCGGGTCGCCGATCAGCTCGCTGACGAGGTTGACGAGCTGCGCCGTCAGCTCGGTGACGCAAACGCCGAACTCCAGCAGCTCACGGAGCGATCCGCCAAGCAGGCCGCCGGCAGCGAAGAGCTGACGGTGCGGCTCGCCGCGCTTGACGGCGAACTGGCGGAGGCGCGTGGACGCGCCGAAGCGGCCGAGCGGGCACTCGTCGCCCAGCAGCAGGCAGCAGCCGAGTCGCTCGCCGAACTCGAGCAGCGCATCGCGACCGAACGCGCCGACGCCGATCAGCGCATCGCCGAAGCGACCGGCCAGCTTGATGGCGAACGCGCCGCGCTGGCAGCCGCCACCCAGGCACTCGCCGAGCTGCGCGCACAGGCCGACGTCGCCGCTGCGGAGGCGACCGACCTGCGCGAAGAGCTGCGCGCACAAGCCGTTGCGCGGCAGGCCGTCGAAGAGGAAGCGACCGACGCGACCCGCGCGCTGGAGCTCGTGATCCAGCGGCTGCGGGCCGAAACCGAGGCGCGCGTCGCCGAACTGGAAGCCGAGCTGTCGGCGGCCCGCGAAGCGCGCGACGCCGGTGAGAGCGAAAGCGAGTCGCTGCGGCGCGGCATCGCCGAACGCGAGGCGCGGATCGCGGCGCTCGATGCGGCGCGGGAAGACGCCACCGAACATGCGCGCGCGCTCGACGCCGAACTGCGTGAGCTGCGCGAACAGGCCGGTGATGTGGCGCGCGCTTTGGAGCAGCTGCACCTCGAAGAGACGCGCCGGCAGGTCGCCGAGCAGCAGGTCGCCGGGCTCCATCAACAGCTTGCTGAGGCGCTTGAGCAGTTCGAGGCCGAGCTCGGTCGCGCCAGCGCGCAACAGCAGGAACTCGACGAGGCGCAGCAGCAGGCCGCAGAGCTGCAACGCGAACTCGATCAGGCGCGCGAACACGGTGCGCAGCTCGAACGCCAAGTGGAGTTGCTGCGCACCGATGCCGCGCAGGTCGACGCGCTCGAACACGAGTTGGCGCAACTGCGTACCGCTGGCGAAGGACGCGCCGAACAGCTCGAAGAGGAGCTGCGCGCCGCGCGCGCGCTCGCCGCTGAGCGGGCCGAGGAGCTTGCGCGCGTCAGCCACGATTCGGCCAGTCAACTTGCCGACCTCGAAGCGCACGCGACCTCGGAGCTGGCCGCGACCCGTGCCCGTGCCAGCGCCGACCTTGAGCAGGCGCGCGCCCGCACCGCCGAACTGGAGCGCGAACTGGCCGACGTGCGTGCGTCGCTCGGGGCGCAGCTCGAGCAGGCACGCAGCGAACTCGCCGACCATCAGGAGCGCACGCAAGCACAGCTCGAACGGGTGCGGGCCGAACATGCGGCGGCAGTCGAGCAGCTCGCTGCCGAGCATGACGCGGTCATCGCTCGTCTCCAACGCGACCGCGACGCCGCACTGACGGAGCAGCAGGCCGGCTACGAGGCGCAGCTCGCGGAGCGTCGTGACGCGCACGAGACGGCGCTTGCGCAACTCGTGCAGCAGCGTGACGCGCGCGAACGTGAACTCGGCGAGCGCATCGAAACGCTCGACGCCGAACTTCGCGCCGCGCAGCAAGCTGCCAGCAGCGATGTCGTCACGCTCCGCGCCGAAGCGGCGCAGGAGCTCGAGCGGCAGCGCTCCGACGAACGGGAGCAGGCGCAGGCACTCCTCGAAGAGGCGCGCGAACTTCACATCGCCGAACTCGCTGCGGCACACGCCGAAGCTGAGGAGTTGCGCGCGGCGTTGCGTCACGCGCAGGCCGCCGCCGGTGACCGTGAAGCCGAGCTGCGCGCCGAGCTTGAACAGGCGGCGTCCGCGCACGCTGCCGAGCTGGCCGCCGCGCAACAAGCGGCGCAGGAAGCGCTGGCTCGCAGCGACGCGCAGGCCGAAGTGGCGCTTGCCGAGGCGCGGCTACAACGCGACGAGCGCGTCGAACAGGTGCAGCTTGAACTGACCGCCGCGCTCGAAGAGGCCCGTGCCGAGGCCGAAGCGGCACTCGCTCGTGCCGAAGCCGAACGCGATGAGGCACGCGACGCGATCCCGCAGCTACGCGCAGAGCATGAGGCGGCGCTGCGGGTCGCTGTCGACGCGGTCGAGACGACGCTGCGCGACCGGATCGCCGAACTCGAAGGCGAACTGGCCGACAGCCGCGAGCAGACCGCCGAGCGGATCGCGGCGCTCCAAGCCGCGCACGACCAGGCGCTCGCCGAAGTTGCCGAGGATGGCCAGCGCCGGCTGCAACGGCTGCGCGACGATCACGCGCTCGAACTCGAAGCCGAGCAGCAGGCCGCCGCGCAGCTCGTTGCCGAACTGCGCGCGAAATCGTTGGAGTATGAGGCGCGCGCCGGCGACACCGAACGTCAGCTTGCTGAACTTGCCGACGCCCGCGACGCGCAGCTTGCCGGCGCGCGGGCCGAGCAGGAGCGCGTCGTTGCCGAGCTACGCGCCTCGCATGCGTTGCGGCTCGATGAGCTCCAGGCCGAGCATGAGGCTGCGCTCGAACGCGAACGTGCGCAGCGGGCAAGCGAAGCGGAGTCGCTGCAAGCGGCCTGGGCTGAAGAGATCCTCGAACTGCGCGCCGCGCATTCCAGCGATGCGGCGGCGTTGCGCGATGCCGCCGAGGAGGCCGCCGCGCAACTGGCTGAACTGCGCCGCGAGCATGAGCGCCAGCTCGCTGAACTTGAGCGCCGGCACGAACGAGCATCTGCCGCGCACCAAGCCGCCGTCGATGGGGCCGACGAACAGCTGGCGCGGACGGTCGCCGACATCGAAGCGGCGCACCGCGCGCGGCTGGAAGCGGCGACCGTCGCGTGGGACGAGCAGCGCCGCGAGTACGAGCAGGCGATCGCCGATCTGAACGCCAAGCTCGGCGGCACCGAAGCCGCAGCGGCGCAGGAGTACGTCGCGGTCGTCGAACGACACGAGCAGGCGATCGCCGAGTTGGTGCGCGCGCACACCGAAGAGCTCGAACTCGCACGCGGCGACGCCGAGCAGGCGCGGATCGATGCAGAAGAGGCGCTCGCCGAACTCCGTCGCGAACTGACGCAGCAGGCGGCTCAGGCCGCCGACGAAGCCGCCGAGCGGGCGCAGGCGCGCGAAGCAGAGCTGCACGCACAGCTGGCCGCCGCCCGCGCTGAGGCGGAGCAGACGCTGACAGCGGTGCGCGCGGAGGCCGAGGAGCAGGTCGCGGCGGTTCGCGCCGAGGCGGCCGAGCAGCTCGCCGAGGCCGAACGTCGGCTGGCAGCGGAGCGCGAGGAGGCGCAGCAGCAACTCGCCGACGCCGAACGCCGGCTCGCCGCCGCCCGCGATGAGTCGGCCGACCTGCTCGCCGTCGCCCGCGCCGAAGCCGACGACGCCTTGGCGCAGGCCCGCCGGGAGTTGGAAGAGGAACTGGCGGCAGCGCGAGACAGCGCGGCGCGCGAGCAGCACGCGACGCTTGCGCAGGCCGAGCGAGAGGTCGCCGACGCGGCGGCCACCGCGCAAGCGCTCGTTGCCGAGGCACAAGCAGCGGCCGCTGCCGATGCGGCCCGCGCCGCCGAGCACATCGCGCAGCTGCGCGCCGAGCTTGACGCGGCGCGCGCTTCCTCCGAACAGCGCTTCGCGGGCCTCTCGGCTGACGCCGACGCGCGCATCCAGGCGCTCCAGGCTCAGGCTGACGCGCGCGTGCAGGCGGTGCAAGCTGAGGCCGATGACCGTGCGCAGGCGCTCCAAGCCGAGGCTGACGCGCGCGTTCAGGCGGTGCAGGATGAGGCGGGCGCAGCACTCGTCGCCGCCGAGGAGCACGCCGCCGCGCAGCTGGCCGCCGCCCAGCAGGCGGCGGCGAGTGAGCTGGCTGCCGCGCGCGAACAAACCGAACGTGCGCAGGCCGAGCTGGTCGCCGCGCGGCAGGCTGCGGACGAGCAGTTCGCACGGCTGCAAACCGAAGCGCGCGCCGCACAGCAGGCTGCCGAAGCACGCCTCGCTGAGACGCGCGCGGACGCCCAGGCCGCAGCCGCAGCGGCAACTGCGGCCGCTGACGCGGCGAGTGCGGAACACGCCGACCAGCTGGCCCGAGCGCAGACAGAGCACGCAGCGCAGCTCGCTGCCCTCGTTGCCGAGCATGCATCTCAGTTGGCGGCGCTCGCGGCTGAGCGTGATGAGCAGTTGGCGGCGCTGACGGCTGAGCGTGATGAGCAGTTGGCGGCGCTCGCGGCTGAGCGTGATGAGCAGTTGGCGGCGCTCGCGGCTGAGCGTGACGAGCAGCTGGCGGCGCTCGCGGCTGACCATCGAGCGCAGCTTGACGCGGCACGCAGCGAACACGCCGCGCAAGTCGAGGCACTGCAACAGGGTGCCGCCGGAGAACTGCATGATGTCCGCGCACTCGCGGCGCGTCAGCTCGACGAACTCCGGGCCGAGCACGAGGTGGCGCTGGCCGCGTTGCGCGATGGCGCCGACACGCAGCTCACCGACGCACTCGCTCAACTCGACGCCGCCCTGGCGCAGGCCCAGCAACAACGCGATGACTTCGACGCCCAGCTCGCCGCGCAGGCCGGCACGCACGACGCTCAGCTCGCCGAACTTCAGACGCAACTGCACGCCCGCGACGCCCACCTCGCCGCTGCGTTGCGCGAACGCGACGAGCAGTTCGCGGCGCTCACCGCCGAACGCGATGAGCAGTTGGCCGCAGTCACCGCCGAACGCGACGAGCAGCTCGCTGACCGTGACGCGCAACTTGCCGCAGTCCAGGCGGAGCGCGACGAACGCATCGCCGCGCTGATCGCCGACCGCGACCGGCAGCTCGCTCAGCTCGTCGCCGACCACCACCAGCAGCTCGCCGACGCTGAGGCGCGCCACCAGCAGCAGCTCGCCGACGCTGAGGCGCGCCACGAGCAGCAGCTCGCCGACGCTGCCGCGCGCCACGAGGCGGCGCTCGCCGACGCCAACGAACGCCACGACGCGCACGCTGGCGAACTGGCGCAGCGTCGCGACGGCGACCTCGCCCAGCTCAGCGCGCAGCACGCCGAGCAACTCGACGCGCTGCACCGCGAACGCGAGGCCGAACTGGCACGCCACGAGCAGCAGCTCACCGAACTGCGCACCACGCACGACCAGCAGCTCTCCGAACTGCGCACCACGCACGACCAGCAGCTCCAACACCTCGTCGCCGAACATGCCGAGCAACTCGAGCAGCTGACCCGCATGCACGAGCAGCAGGCGGCTCAGCTGGCCGACGAGAGCGAGCGCGCGCTCGCCGAACTCCGCGATCAGCTCGAAGCGCAAGGCGCCGGGGCGCTGCACGCGCTGCACCAGGAGCATGCCGAGCAACTCGCGGCGCACACCGCCCGCATCGCCGAACTTCAGCAGCGCGCCGAGCAGACGCAAGCCGAGCTGGCCGACCGCGCCGAGCAAGTCGCCGCGCTCTCCACGCAACTCGACGACGCACGCACTCAGCTCGCCGCAACGCTCGACGAACGCGACGCGCTCTCCGGCAACCTCGAACGCACCCTGCTCAGCCACACCGACGAGCTGGAACAAAGCCAGGCACTCGCCGCCCAGCAGCTGGCCCGCGTCACCGAACTCCAAGCCGAACTCGAACGCGCCACCGAGGAGATTGCCGCAGCGGCGCGCCAGCGCGACGAAGCGATCCAGGCTGCCGCCGGCCTCGACACTGACGCTGCCACCCTGCGCGACCAGCTCCACGCGACGCAGGCTGAACTTCAGCGCGCCCAGGACGAGCACCACCAACAGACGACCGCCGCCGAGATCGCGCGCGCCGAACTTCAGCGCGCCCACGATCGCGAGCTCGCGGCGTTGCGCGCCCAACTCGACGATGCGCAAGAAGCGCACCGCCGCCAGCTGGCCGCGCGAGACGCCGATGCTCAGGCCCGCGACGAAGCCGCCGCGCTGGAACTCGTGCAGGCCCGCGACGATGCCGACGCCGCGATTGCCGCCGCCAACCAGCAGGCGGAGTCGGTGATCGCCGCCGCCCGGCAGGCCGCCGATGAACAGCTTGCCGCCGCCGAGGCGCGATACGCCGAACGTGCCGAACGTGCCAGCGCCGCCCACGCCGAAGAGCTGGCGGCGCTGAAAGCCGAACACGACCACGCACTGCGCCAAGCGCGTCACGCGCAAGAGGTCGAGCAGGCCGATGCGGCGCAGCGCGTCGCCGACCTTGAGATGCGACTCGCGGCGCTCCAGCTCCAAGCCGACGAAGCGCGCGCCGAAGCGTCGCTGCACGCCGCGCACGTCGAAGCCGCCGCCGCCCGCCAAGAGCAGCTCGAACAGGAAGCCGCCTCAAGTTTGTTGGCCGTCCGCTCTGAACTCGAAGAGCGCCTGCGGGCCGTGGAGCTCGACCGCGATCGCGTCACCGAAGAGTTCGACGCCGCCCGGCAAACGCTGCACGCCCGGCTCGAAGAAAGCCAGGAACTCGCGGCCGCGAACCTCGCACGAGTTGCCGAACTGCAAGGCGAACTCGACCGCGCTGCGGCGAACCTCGCCGAACGCGAACTGGCCGTCGACGCCGCGACCGCCACCAACGCCGAGCTCGAGCAAGAGCTCGCCGAGCTGCGGGCGCGTCACGCCGAACTGGCGTCCAGCGCCGACCAGCTGCGGCGCCAAAGCATGACCGAACGAGCCGAACTTGAAGCGTTGATCGAGCGCAGTGCCGTCGAGCATCGACAGCGCATCGCCGACCTCGAACAGGCGCACACGGCGCGCGTTGCCGAAGTGATCGCCGAACTCGACGAGCTCCGCGAACGCGGCCAGCATGAGCTGCGCGAACGACTCGCTGAGCAACGCGCCGAATTCGACGAACGCAGCGAAGCGCAGGCGCTGGCAGCAGCCGAGGCACTGGCTGATGTGCAGCGTGAGGCCGAACGGCGCCGCGTCGATGAACTTGCCGAACTACGCGCCACGCTTGACGCCGAACATCAACGCCGCATCGAAACGCTGATCGATCAGCACGAGCAGCGGGTTGCCGCGCAGCAAGACGCGCTCGCGAGCGCCACCGAGGCAGCTGATGCTCGCGCGATCTCCGCGATGCAGGCCGCCGACGACGCGCTCGAACAGACCCGCGCGCGGATCACCGAACTCGAACGGGAACTGCACGACGTGCGCAGCCAGCGGGAAGCGGCGACGACCGCGAGTGCCGAGCACGAAGCGAGCGCCGCCGACCTGCAACGCCGCCTCGATGATCTCGCCGACCGGCTGCGCGCCCAACAGGCGGAGGAGACGCTGCTGCGCGAAGAGCTGGCCGCGGCAACCGATGCGCAAACCCAAGCCGAAACGCTTGCCGACGCGCTGAAAACCGAACGTGATGTCGCGCGCACCCGCGCCGAGCAGATCACCGCCGCGCTCGAAGAGCGCGCCGCCGCCGCGCGTGACGCCGAGCAATCCCACGAGCGCAGTGTCGACCAGCTCACCGGCCGCATCCGTGAACTCGAAGAGCGGCTGTCGCGCATCGACGCCGGACGCGGCGAACTCGAAGCGACGCTCGCCGAACGCGAGGTCGAACTCGAACGACTGCGCCGCGCGCAAGAGGCCGAGCAGGCGGCCGCTCAACGTGTACGCGGCGAACTCGAGGCCGCGCACGCGCGCCACGACGAACTCGGTGACGAACTCGCGCGGTTGCGCGGCGAACGCGACGGCGCCACCACCCAGGCCGAGGAGAAGGGTCGGCGGATCGCTGAGCTTGACGAGGCGCGCCGTGCCATCGAAGAGCAGCTGCAAACGCTGCGAATTGAATCGGCGCGCCAGGGCGACCGCATCGCTGAACTGGAACTCGCGCTCGAGCGCGCCGATGCCGAATTGCGCGGCGCTGAGGAGAGCGAACGCGAACGGCGCCAGCTGCGCCACGAGCTCGATGCCGCTCAAGAGGCGTTCCAGCACCTCGAAGTGCGCTACGCCGAACTCGAACGCCGCCAACGCGAGGAATCGGGGCGGCACGCCGAACTGCGGCAGGAGGTGGCGCGTGCCGCAGAGATCGGCGATGAGCTCGCGCGCGCGCGCGGAGAGCTCCAAGCCCGCGACCGTTCACTCGCCGAACTCCAGCAGGAGCTGCTCGACGCCGAACAGGACCGCGCGCGACTGAGCGCCGAACTCGACACGCTGCGCGGAGAGATCGCGGAGTTCGGCGCGGCGCTGCAAGAACGTCCGGCGACGACTACCCCTGCACCCCAAGCCGCCGCAGACGAGCGAGCCGCACCAGCCGAGCCGGACGAGCAATCCGACGTGGGAGCGACCGCGAGCTGGGACATCGCCGACGCGCTGCTCGACGCCGCCGCGACCGACGACGACGGCAACATCACGCCGCCGTGGGCCGGAGCACCCGGCGACGACGAGGGCAACGCCAAACGCTACAAGAGCCGCCGCCGCTTCCTGCGCTGACGATCACCGCGCGTCGCCACGCGCCGGCCGGCATCGTGTCACCACACCGCGCGTTATTCGCCAGCTGGCGTGAGCGGCGTCCCGATCGCCGTCGGCGAGGCTTCAGGTGGCGCTGATGCGAGCGTCGCTGCCACCGCAATCTCGCGCGTCGAACCGGCCGCCGGGTCGAGTTCGAGCAGCCGCCGCGCCGCGATCCGCGCGCCAGGCCGGTCGTGCTCGGCGAGCGCGACATACGCCACGGCGCGCCACGCGCTCGCCTCACCCGGAGCGAGGCGCACCGCCTGAAGCGCGAGCCGGCGTGCCTGCGTCCAGCGCTGCAACGCGAGCGCTGCCTGCGAGCCAATCGCCGGCCCGTGGTAGCTCAGCGGATCGAGCTGCGCCGCCTGACTGGCGAACAGCGAAGCGTTGTGCATCCCGTCGGTATCGCCATGCCGCAAGGCGACCTCCGCCTCACGCGCCTTGAGCTGCGCCCACGCCGGAGCAAGCGCCGCGAACGCGACAACCAACGCCAACGCCGTGCCGACCGCCGTCGCGAACGTCCGCCGGCCCGGTGGCCGCTCGCCATCCGGCATCGGTGCGAGCTGCTGTTCGATACTCTGCCGCGCCGCAAGTGCGGCAACCGATGCGACCGCCGGCACGATCAACAACGGCTGCAACTGGTCGTCGTTGAAGAGCGCATGGGCTGCAACGACCGTGCCGAACGTCAACAACGTCGCGCCGTCGCTGCGTGGCTCTCGCCGCCGCTCCGCCCGCGCCGCCAACGACAAACCAAGCAGCCCGATCAACGCGAACGCCAATCCCACCGCGCCGCTCTCCGTCAGCAGCGACACCGGGGCGCTGGGGATCGTCAACACCGGCGTCGCGTCGCTGCGATACCGCCGCAGCACCTGCGCGCTCGTCCCCGGCCCAAGTCCACGCACCGGGTCGCCGCTCTGCTGGAAGGCATCGAGCGCCCCCTGCCACCGCCAGAGCCGTCCGTCACCAGTGCTCGACGTCAGCCGCGACGCATCGGCCGGAAGCCCCGGCTCCGACCGGCTCTCAAAGGTGATGCGCGTGCGCTCCCACGAACCGCTGAGGCCTCCCTGGCCGGCGCTCAGCGCCGCGACTGCGCCGCCGACGAGCAAGGCCGCTGCCGCGACCTGCATGCGCCGGTCCGACGCCATCCGCTGCACCGCCGGTGGGGCCTGCGCATCGCGCGCCGCCGCCCAGCCGACCAGTGCCGCGCCGCCGACCAGCAGCAACGCGACCAGCCCGCGACCGGTCGCATCGGGCGGACCCACATGCGCGACACCCCCACCGAGCAGCGCGGTCGCCAACGCCGGCACCGCACCGGCCGATGCCATCAGCAGCGGCCAACCGACCGCCACGCCACGCGCCGAAAGCAGCAGCCCGCCGAGCACCACCATCCCAACCGCGCCACGCGAGGCCGACAACACCACGGCGGCGACCCCCAACGTCGCCGCCGCCCGCAGCCAGCGGCGCTGCGCCGCAGTGCCCTGCCGATCGAGCGCGAGCGCCGCCAAGACGCCCAGCGCAATCAGCGCGCCGGTCGCCGAGGGATCGAGCGGCGAGACGATCCGCCGCGCATCACCGGGGAAGGCGAGCAGGTCGACGACCCCGATCACGGCCGTCGCGACGCCGACCAACAGCGTGCCGAGCACCAAGCCACGCCGTCCTGACGGCTGCGCGCCGGCAAACAACCCGAGGAGCGCAGCGACCAGCGCGACCAGTGCCAACACCGTCCAGCGCCACGCACCGTTCGGACTGCTCGACCACCAAAAGATCGACGCTGCACACCACGCTGCGTACGCGACCAGCGACGCAAGCGCGACTGTCGTCGTCCGCGAAAGATCCGGCGCCGGGAGACGCAGCCGTGCCCACGCCACGAGCGCGCCAACCGCCACCAGCAGCAATCCAGCGAGCGCCCACGCACCCCACGACGGCGCAAGCAGCGACCACGGATCGGCGACGATCGTGCCACGCCCGAGCTTCGGGTTTGCGGCGCGCGCGACCACGATACTCAGCCACGGCACCACGATCGTCGCCACGCCAAGCGCCGTCGCGACCTCTACGCGCGGCCGCGCAAACAGGCGACGACCGGCGGCCGGGCGCGAACGGTGCACGGCGCGGGGGAGCAGGCCGCGCACGCGACCACGCATGCGGCGGGGAGAGAGCTGTCTGGCCACGGCCATCGCAGGCGATCGTATCGGCCGGCGGACCGGAGGATGGGTGGTACCGTCCTCGACGGTGCCGCTCCGTCTCCACGTCATCGCCCCAGCGCTCACCGCAGCAGCGATTCTTACGCCGCCATTCACCGCGCCGGCCGCCGCCCAGCCGACGCCGTCGCTCAGCCCCGCCGAGATCGCCAAGCTGATGGCCAACCCACCGACCAGCCCAGAGGAGATCGCCAAACTGCTGGGTCGCCCGCTGCCCAGCAGCCCGGACACCCCGGCGAACCCCGCCGATTCCGCAGCTACCACTGAGCCCGGCGAGGACGCCACGCTCCCCGTGCTGCCCGACCTGTCGGGCGACAGCGCCGCCACGACGCCTCCCGCCGACCCGGGCGCCGCCGCGACGACACCAACCGACGGCGTCAGCGGCGCCCCGCTCCCGCCGCCATACCTCGCGCCTGGCGCCGACGCCGCCAGGTACCCGATCTCCACGGTCGCGCAGCTCGACGCCGCCGACGTCCCGCTCGCCCCGCTGCGGATCGCCGCCCTTGCCGCCGCGCTGCTCGCCCTACTGCTGCTCACGAGCGCCGCGCTGCTGCGCGCCCTCGGCGTACGCACCCCCGCCGCCGGCCCGGTCGTGGTCGCGCCCGGCGGCCCGGTTGTCCGACTCGGTGACCGGCTGCGCAACGCCACCGACGACCTGCGCGACTTCCTCCGCCGCAGCCGCTGACGCGCAGAACGTCCACCCGGGCCACCTCAGCCCGGCTGAGCCGTCCGTCTCCATCCGCTAGCGTCGCCAACCGTGCCGCAAACTGCGGGAATTTCGTGGCGTGCCGTCACACACTCGAAACACGCTCAGAGCGGGAACACCACTCGCGCCACCGGCACCAGCGCGCTAGCGTCGAAGACCACCGACGACCGATCGGGCGAAGGCCCGACGGCGTGACCTGCGCCACGACGACGGCACTCCCCGCCCGGCTCGCGCGCACCGACCGCCCAGAGGCTTTTTCCGTCCGACCGGTTCGCAAAGATCAGGTGTTACCCCCTACGGGAGCCCAGCCCGCAAGGCGCACCGCCCAAACCGCCCGCGGTAACCCCGGGATTCCCGGCCCGGCGACACCGCCGCGTCGCCAACTGAAGCAGGAGAGAGAGCCATGACCAGCCCGTCGCCAACCACGCCCGACACGGAGAGCCGCAGCGGCAGCGCGATGCGCGTCGCACGCATGTTCACCGAACCGGGCGTGCATCCCTTCGACTCGGTCGAATGGGAAATCCGCGACGCGCGCATCGGCTTCGGCGGCAACATCTCCTTCGAGCAGACCGGCGTCGAATTCCCCGCCAGCTGGTCGCAAAACGCGACGAACATCGTCGCGCAAAAGTACTTCCGTGGTCAGCTGGGCAGCGACGCGCGCGAACGCTCCGTCAAGCAAATGATCGGCCGCGTCGCCGGCACGATCGCCGGCTGGGGTCGCGACCGCGGCTACTTCGCCAGCGAAGCCGACGGCGACACCTTCGAAGCCGAACTGACGCACATCCTGCTCCACCAGGTCGCCGCCTTCAACTCGCCGGTTTGGTTCAACGTCGGCTTCGAAGACGAACCGCAATGCTCGGCCTGCTTCATCCTCTCCGTCGAAGACACGATGGAATCGATCCTCGACTGGAACACCCGCGAAGGCCGCATCTTCCGTGGCGGCTCCGGCTCCGGCATCAACCTCTCCAACATCCGCGGCAGCAACGAACCGCTCAAAAAAGGCGGCACCGCCTCCGGCCCCGTCTCCTTCATGCGCGGCGCCGACTCCTGGGCCGGCACGATCAAATCCGGCGGCAAAACCCGCCGCGCCGCGAAAATGGTCGTGCTCGACATCGACCACCCGGACATCCGCGAATTCATCTGGTGCAAAGCCAAAGAAGAAGACAAAGCCCAAGCGCTCCGCGACGCCGGCTTTGACATGTCGATTGACGGCGACGGCTTCAAATCGATCCAATACCAAAACGCGAACAACTCTGTCCGCATCACCGACGACTTCATGCGAGCCGTCGAAAACGACGACGACTGGCACCTGATCGCACGCACCACCGGACAACCGGTCGGCAAACCGGTCAAAGCGCGCCAACTGCTCCGCGAAATCAGCGAAGCGGCGTGGCGCTGCGCCGACCCCGGCGTCCAATTCGACACGATCATCAACGACTGGCACACCTGCCCCAACAGCGGACGCATCAACGCATCCAACCCGTGCTCGGAATACATGCACGTCGACGACTCGGCCTGCAATCTCGCGTCGTTGAACCTCATGAAGTTCCGCCGACCTGACGGCACGCTCGACGTCAAAGCCTTCGAGCACACCGTCGACATCATCCTGCTCGCCCAGGAAATCATCGTCGGCCCGTCCAGCTACCCGACCCCCGAAATCGGCGCCAACGCTCGCGCATTCCGCCAACTCGGCCTCGGGTACGCCAACCTCGGCGCGTACCTCATGGCCAACGGCCTGCCCTACGACAGCGACGAAGGCCGTGGCCTGGCCGCCGCGATCACCGCACTCATGACCGGCCGCGCGTACCGCCAATCGGCGCAACTGGCAGGCGCCGTCGGCCCCTACGAACGCTACGAAGAAAACCGCGAACCGCACAACGCCGTGATGCGCAAGCACCGCGACGCCGCCTACGCGATCGACGACCACCAAGTCACCGACAAACCACTCCTCGCCGCCGCCCGCCAAAGCTGGGACGACGCCGTCCAGATCGGCGACAAATACGGCTACCGCAACGCTCAGGCAACCGTCCTCGCGCCGACCGGCACCATCTCCTTCCTGATGGACTGCGACACCACCGGCATCGAACCGGATTTCTCGCTCGTCAAATACAAAGAACTCGTCGGCGGCGGCTCGATGACGATCGTCAACCGCACCGTCCCGCTCGCACTCCAAACGCTCGGCTACACGCCGCAAGAGATCGAACAGATCAAGGCGTACATCAACGAACACGGCACGATCGTCGGTGCTCCCGGCCTGAACGACATCCACCTCCCCGTCTTCGACGTTGCCGTCGGCACCCGCGCGATCACCGCAATGGGTCACGTCAAGATGATGGGCGCCACCCAGCCCTTCCTCTCCGGCGCGATCTCCAAAACGGTCAACATGCCGAACGACGCGACGATCGAAGACATCGAAGCGGCCTACACCGAAGCATGGCGCCTCGGCATCAAAGCACTCGCGATCTACCGCGACGGGTCAAAAACCGCCCAGGCGCTCCGCACCGACGCCCAAGACGAAACCGAGCCCGCCGCCGCGACCGGCCGCTTCACCCAAGACGACCTCGACGCCGCCGTGCAGGCCGCCGTCGACGCCGCGATGGCCCAACCACACCGCCGCCGCATGCCCCGCGAACGGCAATCGATCACCCACAAATTCTCCGTCGGAGGGCACGAGGGCTACATCACCGCCGGCCTCTACGAAGACGGCACCGTCGGAGAAATCTTCCTCACCGACGTCGGCAAAGAAGGCTCCACCATGCGCGGCATGATGAACGCCTTCGCGACCTCCATCTCCATCGCACTCCAATACGGCGTGCCACTCGAAACGCTCGTCGAAAAATTCGCGTACATGCGCTTCGAGCCCGAAGGCATCACCCAAAACCCCGAAATCCCGTTCGCGAAAAGCCTCCCCGACTACTTCATGCGCTGGCTCGCCAGCCGATTCCTCGACGCCGACCACCAAGAAGCACTCGGCCTGCGCACGCCCGCCGTCATCGCCAAAGACTCCGCCGCCAACGCCGCCCCCGAAAACCGCGGCGACACCAACGGCCCCGCCAACACCCCCAAACCCGGCACCGCAGGCGCCACCATCAACATCCGCCCAGCCGCCACCGCAATCACCGACACCCCGCCAGTCATCCCCGCCAAACTCGCCGGCGCCGACCTCGGCCCCGCGTGCAACCAATGCGGCGGCATCATGCAACGCACCGGCGCCTGCTACACCTGCCCGGCCTGCGGCAACAACACCGGCTGCGGCTGACGGAGCGCTTTCGGCGATCTTCGCGCTCGCTGAATCCGAGCCGTGCTGCCGCACTTGCTCGGCTCCAGCGAGCGCGAATCTCATCCGAAATCGCTCCGTCAGACAACGGCGTTCTCGCTGACACCCGGGCTCGGAGCGAGACCGACCCAACCAGTCCCGCAAACTCCGAGCCCCCGGCGGGACAGCTAATCGAGCAGCGCGAAACGCTCAGCCTTGCGCGTCGGCCCAGTCACGATCACCTCGTCACCGGCCGCAAGCACCGTCTGCGCCGTCGCATACGTCCACCCCGACCCGGGCGTCCGCACCGCAACCACCGTCACGCCGTACCTCGCGCGCAACTGCGCCTGCTGCAACGAGACCCCGACGCTTTCCCCAGGCGGCTTCGTGCGAACCAGCGCAAAATCATCGCCAAACTGCACATAATCGAGCATCGCTCCACGCGCCAAATGCGCCACCCGGCAGCCCATCTCCGCCTCCGGAAACACCACATGCTGCACACCAAGCCGACGCAAAATCCTGCCGTGCGCATCGCTCGTCGCCTTCGCCCATACCTCCGCCTCAAACTGCACCAACAACGCGGCCGTCAACAAATTCGCCTCGATATCAACGCCGATACCGACCACCGCGCGATCGAACTCATGCACACCAAGCTGCCGCAGCGCCTCCTCCGACGTCGAATCGGCCTGCACCACCCGCGTCAACGACGACCCATGCTCCTGCACCAACGCCGGATCGCGATCGATTCCGAGCACCTCCACGCCAAGGCGCATCAACTCACACGCGACCGAACTCCCAAACCGCCCCAGCCCGATCACCGCAACCGAATCGGCCTCCGCCAACCGGCTCATTGCCCGCGACTTCCGCTCCCTACTCACACCAACACCTCCCGCACAGCACGATCCTGCGGCACCACGCCGCAAAACGAGCCAACGACAACCACGTAGTCACGCACGCACCCACCAACCGCTCAGCCGATAATCGGCCGCTCCTCCGCATACTCGTACCGCCGCTCCGTCCGCCGCAACGCGATCGCCGATGCCAACGTAATCGGACCAACCCGGCCCGCCAGCATCAACACCACCAGCAACACCTTCCCAGGATCCGACAACTCCGCCGTGATCCCCGTCGACAACCCCACCGTCGCAAAGGCCGACACCACCTCAAACGCCGACCGATCAAGCCCAAAGCCATCGGTCGCCATCAACACCATCGTCGCGCCAAGCACCACCACCGAACTCAGCGCAAACACCGTCATCGCCTGACGCAACGCCGACGCCGGCACCCGCTTGCCAAACGCATGCACGCTCTCATGGCCGCGCACCTCCGACCACACCAACAGCGCCAACACCGCAAAGGTCGTCACCTTGATGCCGCCCCCAGTCCCTGCCGGCCCAGCACCGATCAACATCAATAGATCCATCCCCAGCCACGTCGTCGGACGCATCGCCTCCAAATCGACGACGTTGTACCCACCTGAGCGCGTCATCGTCGCCTGAAAAAACCCGTCGAGCACCCGGCCAGCCGGCCCCACCGCGCCGAGCGTCCCCCGGTTGCTCCACTCACCGGCCACCACGAACACCCCGCCGACGACCAACAGCACCACGGTCGTCGCCAACACCAGCTTCGTATTGAGCGACCACCCGGCCGTCCGCCGGAACTCCCGCGCGACCTCCAACAACACCGGAAAGCCAAGCCCGCCAAGCACCGCCGCCACCGCCAACGGCAACAACACCCACGGATCACCGGCAAACGGCATCAGATTCCCGCGAAACAACGCGATCCCCGTATTCGTAAAGCCCGACACCGCATGAAACACGCCGAGCCACAACGCACGCGGCAACGGCACGCCATACCCGAGCCACCAACGCCCCGCCAGCACCACCGCGACCACGGCCTCGATCGCAACCGTGTAGCGGGCAACCGCACGCAAAATCCGGCGCAGATCACCAAGGTCCACCGTCTGCGTCTCCGCAGCAGCCAGCAGCCGCGCCCCGAAACTCAGCCGCCGCGCCACCAACACGCCCAACAGCGTCGCGAAGGTCATCACCCCGAGCGCCCCAAGCTGCATACATACCAACAACACCACATGGCCAAACGCCGACCAATGCGTCGCCGGATCGAGCGTCGTCACGCCCGTCACGCAGAGCGTCGTCGCCGCATGCAGCAGCGCGTCCACGAACGGCGTCGGCTCGCCGTCAGCCGCCGCAGCCGGCAACATCAGCAACCCCGTCGCGACCGCAATCGACACCACGAACGCGAGCACCAACGCCCGGGCAGGATGAATCCAAAGACGCGGCACCAGGCACATCTTCCCGATCACGCAGGACGACCGCAGCGGCGCCCACCCGGTCGCCGGTAACAACGATTGCCACGAATGCGCGCCAAACGCACTACATTGCAGCCATGTCCTCCGATTCGGCTGTACCGCCGGCCGGCGCCGGGACGACCTCAGCCACCGACGCCGCAACCGAACTGCACCAACGCGACCGCATGCTGCTCGGCATGGCGCACACCATCGCGCAGCACGGCTACCGCGGCGCCACGATCACCGAAGTCGTGCGCTTCGCGCGCGTCTCCAAACGCACCTTCTACGAAGAGTTCGGCGATAAAGAATCCTGCTTCCTGGAGCTCTACGAACGCACCGCGCGCGAGCTGGAGCAACTGATCGTCGCCGCCGCCGCACGCAACGACCTCGACTGGCGCGAACAGATCCGCGCCGGCGCGCGCGCCTACTTCTCCTCACTCGCGGTCGAACCGATGCTCACCAAAGCATTCTTCATCGAAATCGCGACACTCAGCGAACGCGCCACCCAAGCACGCCGCTCAATGCTCGACCACTTCTGCACGCTGCTCGGCGAGATCGTCGAAGAAGCCCGCCGCCGCAACCCCGACGTGCCGTCGCGCTCGCTGCCACCGATGCTCGCCGCCGCAGTCGTCGGCGGCATGACCGACGTGATGATCGGCGCGCTGGAACGCGATCAATACGTCGAATCGGTCGACGACCTCGTCGACACCGCGACCGACCTGCTCGCCAGCGTCATCACCGGGCAATTCCCGCCCGCCGCCGAAACGAACTAGGGCTCCGCCGCTCAATGTGCGGTCGAGCGGCGTCTCGCTCGCACGCTGAACGCCCGCGCCTCGCTCCCACGCGCCGAAAAGCCGTTCGACCGCTACGCCACCCGCCGCTCAACCGCGCGCGCCCACAGCGCGGCAGCACCCCACGCAAGCAGGATCGCAACCAGCAGCGCGTAGCCAAGCAGGCTGATATCGACGCCGGCGATGGCGGCCAGCGGCCCACCGGTGATCTGGAACTGCTCGACGATCACGCCGAGCAGGCTGAGCGTGCCGATCGCAAGCGCAAACACGACCGACACGCCGGTCACCGCCGCGTTATACGCCACACGGCGCGCCGGATGCGTCAGCCCCCAACCGTACGCGCGCGTCGTCGCCGCACCGTTGAGCGTGTCGAGCAAGGTCATCCCGGCCGCGAACAGGATCGGCAGGCACAAAATCGCGGGCACCGGCAGGCCACTGGCCGCGCCGCCGCCGGCCAGCACCAGCAGCGCGATCTCGGTCGCCGTATCGAACCCCAGGCCGAACATGAAGCCCAGCGGATACATCTGCCACGGCCGCGTGATGCGATGCGCAAAGCGGCGCGTAAGCCGCGTGAGCGGGCCGGAGGCCGCAAGCTGACGGTCAAGTTCGTCGGCTTCGATGTGGCCGCCGCGAACCTGCTCGGCAAGCCGGACGGTCTGGCCGACGACGCCAAGATTCACCAGGCCGACCGCCAGCAGAAACAGCCCGGCGACCGTCGGCCCCCAGATCGACGTGATCTGATGCAGGGTCGAGGCGTCATCGTCGACCGCCGCGCCGACGCCGCGCACCCCGCACGCGACCAGCAGCGCCAGCACGAACACGACGGTCGAATGGCCGGCGGAGAAAAAGAAACCGGTGGCATGCGGACGCTCGCCATCGTGCAGCAGCTTGCGGGTCGTGTTGTCGATCGCGGCGATGTGGTCGGCATCAAAGGCGTGCCGCATCCCGAGCGTGTACGCAGTGATGCCGACGCTGAGTCCAAAAACCTCACCACTGGCCAAATGCAGGTCGGACGGCAGCACATACGCCAGCAGCAGGCCGAAGCCGGCGAGGTGCAGGAGCGCGACGCCGAGTAGCGCCGGCGCGAGCGGGTGGGCGAGCGCGGCGCGCCAGCGCGGCGTTGCGGTTGGCGTGGTCATCGAGACACCATCTCCTGGGGATTATCGGGGGTTGCGCGTGAGCGGTGCGGTGGCAGTTGCGCCTGCGGCGGCGCCATCCCGGCGGTGCGCTCCAGGAGCCAGCGGCGCAACGCGACCGCCGAGCTTGAGGTCGCGCTTGCCAGCCGGCCGCCCGCTTCAAGGTCGAGCACCGCGCCACGCAGCTGCGGCGAAGCGACCTGCGCGCAATGCTCCGGCAATTGCGGTCCGGCGACGAGCACGCTCCCAACGGCGCGCGCGCCGCCCAGCAGCGAGCCGGCACGATGCGCCTGCGCGGGCGTGCCGTCGATCTGAAGCTGCTGATGCAGCAGCGGGGTGGCGCCGCGCGTGACGCGCAACTCGGCATCAAGCAGGCCGGGCGGTTCACCGGCGCGCCCCAAGATCACCTCTTCGCGCCACACGACCGTCGCCGACGGCGCAAGCTGCACGTCGCAGCGCAGCTGGTGCCGGCAGCCACGCACCGGCACCAGCTGCTCCGGCAGCCAGCGCAACGTCGCGCCATCGCCGATGCGCGCCCGGACGATCATCAGCGACGGGCTGGCATGCCCGCGCGCCGGCCACGCCATCGTCGCGGCGACCGTGCCGATCGTCAGCTGCGTCCCGTCGCCGACCACCAATTCGATCGTCACGACATCGCCATCGAGCGGTGCGGCGGCCGTCCCGATCAGGTGGACGCAGTCGCCGGTCACCTTCGCCCCGAGCGGGGCGGTGGTGGCAAGCTCCACGATCCGCGTGCGGCCGGCAGCATCGGCCTCGGTCCTGATCTGGACGCCGCCGTTCATGAGGCAAACATCCTGATCTCGCGGGTGCGGTGCAGCTCGGCCCCGATCTCCAGCAGCGGCGCGGCGCCGCCGGGCAGCAGCCAAGCCGGCCCAGCAGCATCGTTGGCGGCAGCGGCGATCACCGGTTCGGCGTCGTCCATCACCTGCGCCACGACGCCGTGAACAGCGAACGGGTCAAGCCCCAGCAGCCGGACGGCGGCGGTCGCCGGCCCGCTCACCGCACTGTACGCGGCAAGGCGCGCCGCATCGATCGGGGCCAGCCCCAGCCGCGCGGCGGTCACGCCCTGCGCGAGCGCGAGATGCGGGCCGTGCGGCAACGCCGGGAGCCGCACCGGCGTCGCCGGCGGCCAGATCGCGCG
>JASGGQ010000002.1:0-52335 GCA_047604965.1 Patulibacter sp.
AGGGTCGATTGCCGGGTGATTCAGACCGCCGCGCGGTGCGTGCAGACGCAGTGCGCGGCCGTGGAATCACTCGTCTAGATCGGGCGCCGGGGTGTTGATGTTGAGCGCCATCCCGAGGAAGACGATCCGCGATGATCTTCCTGATCAGTCGGCTTGCCCGATGCCGCCATCGCTACGAAGCGTCTCGCTGCCACCCCACCCAATACCCCGTATCTCGGAGCGGCACAAAGTGTTCGCTCGAACACCAACTGCCGCTCCGAGAACCGGTGCAACGCGCGGCGCGCCCCTTCCCCATCTCGGCCGAATCGACGCTCAGCGCGGTGCTGCGCAAGGATGCGTTGGGTGACTGACGTTGATGGTGGTACCGGCCGGCCGCTTTCGGTGCTGGCGATCGGCGATGTCGTCGGCTCGGCTGGCCGCCGCGCGCTGACGCGGGTACTGCCGCGCTTGCGTGCCGACCTGGCACCCGACCTGGTGATCGTCAACGGCGAGAACGCCTCAGGTGGCATCGGCATCAACGCACGCGCCGTCGATGAGCTCACGCGCGCCGGGGCCGACGTGATCACGCTCGGCAACCACGCCTACCGCCAGCACGACGTCCACCGGCTGCTCGACGAGCGCGACACGCTGCTGCGCCCCGCCAACCATCTCGCGTCGCAGCCCGGCCACGGGTCGTGCGTGGTGCAGGCCGGCGGCGCGCGGATCGGCGTCGTGAACTTGCAAGGCAACATCTTCATGGAAAGTGGCCGCCATGCGTTCAGCGAGATCGACGCGGTCGTCGCGAAGCTCCGCAAGCAGGCCGACCATGTGATCGTCGACTTCCACGCCGAGGCAACGAGCGAGAAGGTCGCGATGGGCTGGCACCTTGATGGGCGCGTCAGTGCCGTCGTCGGCACCCACACGCACGTCCCGACCGCCGACGCCCGCATCCTCCCCGGCGGCACCGCGTACATCTCCGACCTGGGGATGACCGGCGCGCGCGACAGCGTGATCGGGATGGAACGCGACGCCTCAGTGCGGCGCTTCGTGACGCACATGCATCAGCGCTACGAACCGGCCGAGCGCGACCCGTGGCTGATGGGCGTGCAGCTCACCCTCGACCGGACGACGCCTATGCGGGCGCTCGCGATCGAGCAACTGCTGCTGCCGGCAGGCTGATCCCAACACCAGCAGATCTACGGCCGACCGCCTTCGGTTCGCGGCAACGCGGTCGGGGCGAACGGCACGGTCGAAACCGGCCCGCCGTTGCTGCCGCGCCTCACCAGTTCTAGGATGAGGGCATGGCCGTCGCAACGCCACCGCAGTGGAGGCTGCCGGACGGCCACCGCACCGCCGACCGCCGGTCGCTCGCGATGCACCGCTTGATTGCTGAGCGGCTCGATCAGCCGATGCTGACGCGCGCCCAGGAGCGCGTGGAGCAGTGGCTGGGCGACGGCGGCCCCGTCGACCGGCGATGGGCGACGCAGTGGCGCGAGCTGCTGCACGGCACGCCTGCCGAGGTCGCCGTGCGCATCGCCGCCGACACATCGCAACTGACGCAGCTGCGGCAGGTGACGCCGTTCGCGGGCGCGCTGACGCCGCGCGAGCGTTGGGCAATCCTCCGCGACGTTTGGTGAGCGACCGTGCGCCGCGAACAGCTTGAGCATGTGATCCGGGCGTCCGGCAGTATCGCCGACGACGACGAGATCATGGTCGTCGGCAGCCAGGCGCTCCTGGGCAGCTATCCGAACGCTCCCGAAGCGCTGCTGCGCTCCGTGGAAGTCGACCTGTTCCCGACGAACAGCGCCGTGCGCACACACTGTCGATGCTCACGCTCGCCGCCAGCGGCCGCTGATCGGCCGCTGCCAGCTCAGGGCCTGCCGCGGTAGGGGTCGGCCCGAACGCCAACCACGCTCAGCCCAGCGCGCGGCGCATCTGGGCGTTGAACACCAGCGTGCTGAAGCCGGCGAGCAACGCCGGCACGATCGCCGCCGCGCGATCACCGGTGACGTTGACGGCTGCGAGGGCCGCCGCGCAGGCGACCACCGTCACCACCGTCGAGATACGCGCAATCCGCATCGGCTGGGCCTCCAGCAGCGGCGAGTCGCCCGCGCCGGCACCGTCCGGCAGCAGCCACGGGTTGAGCCGGCGCAACTCCTTGAACTCGATCACCGACAGCACGCCACCGGCCGCCGCGAGCAGCAGCCCACTCCACGCCAAGCCGACCCCCGCGACGATCATCGCCGTCGAAAGGAACGACACCAGCGCGTAGCCCTTCGGCTCCACGAGACGCGGGGTGGACGGCAAACCGGTCATCGAACGCGAAGCGGCACCGCACCGCCAACGCCAGGCAACAAGCGCACCCGCACCGCCGCGCTACTTGGTGAGCGTCCGCAGGCCGGCGTACCGCCCGTCGCGCGTGCCACGCCCACGCACCAGCAACACCAGCACCGCGACGAGCGCGACGAGCGCCAACGGCGGGAAGATCAAGCTCAGGAACGCGGTGACGACCGCCGCCAGCTCCAGCACGCCCAGCAGAATCACGGAGGAGTCGCGCTCACCGGCGAGCCGCTGGCGCGCACCGGCAACGAGCGGCGAAAGCGCCGCGAAGGCCAGCAGCGCACCCGCGAGCCCCGCCACCGCGCCGGGCCACCACGCGCCGTGATGCTGGTCGTAGCCACCGGCACCGTACGCGGCGGCGAAGAGCACCGCGAAGGCGAGATGCGCCACCGGATGCAGGCCGCCGCGCGTCAGCTCGAAGCTCAGCCAGGCAGCGGCGATGACGGCGACGACGATCACGAACCAGGTCGTGCCAAGCTCCGCGAGATCGGTGTCGCGCAGGTCGATGCCGACGTGCAGCGCGCCGAGCAGTGCGACGAGCAGCGGCGCGAACACGGGCCGCAGCCCGAACGCGAGACCAAGGCCGATGGCTTGCAGGATGTCGAAGGCGGTGTCCATGTGAAGTACCCTTGGGCGGTGACTGTAGACGACACCGGTCGTCCGTCGTCTGGGCCGCGCGGGTCCGCGACGCACGATCTTGAGCGGTACGCATCGATTCTCGCGTCCCGCACGCGCGTCATGACCTCCTCCGCAATGCGCGACCTCATGGCGATCACCGAGCGCCCCGAGGTCATCAGCCTCGCCGGCGGCCTGCCGGATGTGTCGGGCTTTCCGCCGGAGATGCTCGAACGGATTGCGCGCACGGTGACCGACGGCGCGAGCCGCGCGTTGCAATACGGCCCGACCGAGGGCATGGCGAAGGTCCACGAGGCGATCCAGCTGGTGATGGCCGAGGAGGGCACGCAGGTCGACCTCGGCGAGCTGCTTGTTACGACCGGCGGCCAGCAGGCAATCGATTTGGTCTGTAAGACGCTGATCGATCCCGGCGACGTGGTGCTCGCCGAAGGCCCAACCTATCCGGGCGCGATCCCGAGCTTGACGGCGTACCAGGCCGATGTGCGCCAGCTGGAGATGGACGAGCATGGCTTGCGGATCGATCTGCTGAAGCAGACGCTCGATCAGCTCGACGAATCCGGCATCCGGCCGAAGTTCCTGTACACGATCCCCACCTTCCAAAACCCGGCCGGCGTGACGATGAGCTTGGAGCGCCGCCACCAGCTCGTCGCGCTCGCGCGGGAGCGCGAACTGCTCGTCGTGGAGGACAGTCCGTACTCGCTGCTGCGCTACGAAGGCGACCCGCTGCCAACGTTGCGCTCGCTTGATGGCGGCAACTTCGTGGTGTATCTCGGGACGTTCTCGAAGATTCTCGCGGCGGGGCTGCGGGTCGGCTGGATCGCCGCGCCGGGCGCGATCCGCCAAAAGATGAACATCGGCAAGCAGGGCGCCGACCTGTGTTCGTCGTCGATCAGCCAGATGGTCGTCGAAGCGTGCCTCGCCGACGTTGGCCTGTGGCGACGCTATCTCGATGATGTGCGTGGCCGCTACCAGCGGCGGCGCGACGCGATGCTCAACGCGCTCGATGCGGCGATGCCGGCCGGGACGACATGGACGCGGCCGTCCGGCGGCCTGTTTCTCTGGGCAACGGTGCCGACGGTGCTCGACACGACCGATCTGCTGGCACGGGCGCTGCGCAGCAACGTGGCATTCGTGCCGGGGCGCGCGGCGTACGTCGATGGTCGGGGCGGCAACTCGATGCGGCTGAACTTCTCGGGCGTTGACGAGTTCGAAATCCGCGAAGGCGTGCGCCGCATCGGAGAGGTCGCCACGCAGCAGCTCGAGCTGTACGGCGACGTGGCCGGCGAGCCGATCGGCCGCCGTCGCGCCGCCCCGCAGCCGGCCGGCGAGAGCGCGCCGGGTGCCGCCGAGCAGGCCGGGGCGCTGGTGGAGTTTCCTCGAATCCGCGCGGGCGAGCGCCCATGAGAGTCGCGGTGCTCGGCGGCGGGCCGTCGTTTGAGCGTCAGGTGTCGATTGCCGGCGCCGAGCGGGTCGTGCATGCGCTCGGCGAACTTGGGCACCGCGCGCTGATGATCGATGTCGGCCGCAATCTCGTCGAACAGTTGACCGACGCCCGCCCGGACGCGGCGATCGTGGTGCTGCATGGCGCCGTCGGCGAAGACGGCTCGGTGCAGGCGGTGCTCGAAGGGCTCGGCATTCCACACCAGTCACCGAACGCGGCGGCCTGCCGGCGCGTGTGGGATAAGGCGATCACGAAGGGGTTGCTCGCCGACGCGGGCATCGCCGTCCCAACCGGCGTCGTCTTCGATCGCCAGCCGTTTACGGCGCTCGGTGCGGCGCGGGCGCTCGCGCCGATCGCGCAGCGGCTCGGCTTTCCGCTGGTCGTCAAGCCAGCACGGTCGGGGTCGGCGCTGGGCGTCAACCGGGCGGCGAACGCGCAACAACTCGCGCAGGCGATGGTCGGCGCGTACTCTTACGACGATTCGGCGCTCGTCGAGCAATTTGTCGCCGGGCGCGAGTTCGGCGTCTCGGTGATCGACGGGCAGGCGCTACCGCCGGTCGAGATCAAGCCGCAGGATGGCCCGGAGGCGTACGACTTCGAAGCGCGCTACTCGATCGGGTTGGTGCAGTACGAATGCCCGGCGCAACTCGACGACGCAGCGCTCGCGAGCGTCATGGAGACCGCGACCGCATCGACGCAGGTCGTGGGCGTCGACGGGATCTGCCGGGTCGATCTGATCGTCACGCCTGACGGCACGCCGACGGTGCTTGAACTCAACAACGTGCCAGGCCTGACCGACACGAGCCTGCTGCCGATGGCCGCTGCCGCCGCCGGTTTGAGCTTCCGCGAACTCGTCGCCCGCATGCTCCCGGCGGCGTAGTCCGCCGATGGATGCTGCTGCTGACGCGCCGCCGCAGCCGGCGATCGACGAGGCCACCCGCCGGCTGTTCGTACACGGCGGCGAGGCGGTGCTCGCCGCGCCGTACGACCCATCGCTCGTCGAAGCGATGCGCGCGATCCCTGGCCGCGCATACGACCCGCGCACCAAGCGCTGGCATGTGCCGCTCAAGAACGCGCGGCCGGCCTCGCTGCTGACGCTCGCCGAGCAGTTCCCGCAGCTGACGCTCACCGACGAAGACCGCGCGCACCTCACGAAGCTCAGTCGCAGCGGCGGCGCATCCTTCGAGCTGGAGGTGGTGCAGCCACTGCGCGATGGGCCGCACTGCGTCAGCCTGCTCGCCTGCTGGGACGACCCGCAACTGGCGGCGTTCGTCGCGCGCTTCGACCACTACCTGCATCCAAGCGTGGGACGCATCAGCGTGCCGCTAACCCTCCCGTGCGCGACCGCGCTGGCGGAACTCTACGACGCGCGCGACGACCTGCTGTGGACGCGGGCGCTAGCCGAGCGCGTCAGCCAATTGGTGCGCCGGGCGCAGCAGCGCGTCCCCCAGGGTACCGGCGAACCGGGCGACGGCGCGGGCCACACGCTGCCGAGCCACACCGTCAACATCCGCTTCACCGAGCAGCGCCAGCGGCTCTTCATCTCCACCTCGCAGCCGCAGCAGCTGCTCGACGCGCTGCCCGGCGCCGAGCCAGACGGCGAGCAGGCGGTGCTTGCACCCGCGAGCCGCAGCGTCGCCGGGGTGCTCGCGGTCCTCCAGCGCGGCAGCCTCGTCATCCGCATGTCGCCAAGCGTGCGGTACTGGCTCGATGAGCATTTGCGCTGGGAGGGCCAGGTGACGGCACTCGCCGTCGATGGCGAACCGCACTTCGCGGTCACCGGCGACGATGAGGTGCCGCCCGGCGTGCTCGATCAGCCACCGGCGAAGGTCGCCGATCCCGGCCGCTGGCTGGTGCCGATGACGGCGGCCGGCGCCGAGCTGATCGAGGAGCTGCGCGCAAGCGAACCGATGGTGACACTCGACGAACGGGCGCGCCGCTGCCTGGCGGCGCTCGCCGAGCGGCCGCAGGAGCCGGTGCGGCCGGCGCTGCTGATCGCCGAAGAGATCGGCGACGGCCAAACGGAGTTTCGGCTTCAGGTGCTATGGGACGCGGCCGCCGGCGACGCCTTCGCCGCGCTCCCCGGCGCGACCACGCCCACCGCCCGACGCACCACGCGCGCCGGCGCCGACGAAGACGATGGCGCGACGATCGGCGATGGCTGGAACGCCGCAGAGCTTCAGGAGTTCGCGGCGCACCACGGCATCGAATTGGAGCCACTCGCTGAAGCACGACTGAGCGAGCTGGCGACCGACCGCGCCGAGACGCAGCGGCTGGTTGCGCTGTCGGCCGCGACCACCGGCACGATGCAGCTGCGGCCGCTGCCCGGCGGCGAGCCGATGCCGTTCCAGGTAGCCGGCGTCGAATACGCGCTGGCACGGCGGCGCACCTTCATCGCCGACGAGCAGGGCCTCGGCAAGACGCTTCAGGCGCTGCTCGCGATCGAACATGACGGCGACGATGGCGCCTACCCAGCGGTCATCCTCGCGCCCGCTTCGCTCAAGCTCAACTGGAAGCGCGAGCTGGCGCGCTGGCTGCCGCACCGCAGCGTCGAGGTGCTCAATGGCCGGCGGACGGTCCCGGCCGGGGCGGAGGTGACCGTCGTCAACTACGAGATCGTCGATGCGCAGGTCGCGGCGCTGGCGAAGCTGCGGCCCGGCGCGCTGGTGCTCGACGAAGCGCACTACTGCAAGAACCCGAAAGCAAAGCGCACCAAGGCGGTGGTGCAGCTCGCGAGCTTGCTGCCCGCCGACGCACTGCGCCTCGCGCTGACCGGCACGCCGCTCGTCAACCGGCCAAAGGAACTGGTCCCGCAGCTGCGGATCCTCGGGCGCCTCGCGGAGTTCGGCTCCGGCGCCGGCTTTGAGCGGCGTTTCGGGGCCCCGGCCGATCGCGAACGGCTGCACTGGCATTTGCGCGGCTCCTGCTACGTGCGGCGTGTCAAGCGCGACGTGCTGCCGCAGCTGCCGGAGAAGCAGCGCGCGGTGGTGCCGATGACGCTCAGCAACCACGGCGAATACGCGAAGGCCGAGCGGCAGTTCGTGGCGTGGCTGATGGAGCGCTTCGGCGATTCGCAGGAGCTCGCGCAACGGCTCGATGCCGCGTCGCAGGCCGAGGCGCTCGTCAAGCTCGGCGTGTTGCGCCGGCTCGCCGGAGAGGGCAAGGTCCACACCGCCATCCATTGGGTGCGCGACTTTTTGGAAAGCGACGAGAAACTCGTGCTCTTCGCCGCGCACCGCGAAGTGCAGCGGGCGCTCGTCGATGCCTTCCCCGAGGCGGTGCATCTGCTTGGCGACGACTCGCAGGTGGCGCGCGACGCGGCGGTCCAGGCGTTCCAGCATGATCCGGCGGTGCGGCTGTGCATCTGCTCGATGAAGGTCGCCGCGCACGGCTTCACGCTCACCGCAGCGGCGAACGTCGCCTTCGCCGAACTCGGGTGGACGCCGGCCGAGCATGACCAGGCGGAGGATCGCTGCCACCGGATCGGCCAAGAGGACTCGGTCACCGCGTGGTATCTCGTCGCGCCGGAGACGATCGACGAGCGGATGCTCGCACTGATCGAGCACAAACGCGCCGTCGTCGATTCGGTGACCGATGGCCGCACCGCCGCCGATCGCTCCGGGCTGGACGCAATCCTCGCCGGTTACCTCGGCGATCCGGCTCAGGCACGGTAAGGCGCGTCGTTCAGCGCGAGCTGCGTGCGCGGCGCGGCAGCGTGAGCACGAACGAGATCACCAGCAGTACGACGCAGCTCAGCGCAATGGCGGCGCCGGGCGGCGCGCTGGCGTGGTAGCTGATCGTCAGTCCGGCAACCGACGCGAACACGCCAAACGCGGCACCGAGCAGCGCGATTTGGCTGGTCGTTCGCGCCCAGAGCCGCGCGGTCGCGGCCGGCACGATCAGCAGCGCAATGTTCATCAGCACGCCGACCGTCTGCAACGCCAGCACGACGGTGATCGCCAGCAGCCCCAGCAGTCCGGTCTGCAATAGGCCGACGCGGATGCCGGCCAGTCGCGCGCCGGCCCGATCGAAGCTCATCGCGCGCAGGTCGCTCCACAACGCCACGCTGGCGGCCAGCACGACGCAGCCGAGGATGGCGTTGATCGTGAGGTCGTGCGCCGTGACGGTCGTGATCGACCCGAAGAGATAGTGGGAGAGGTCGACGGCGACCGCTTGCGAGCGGCTGATAATCAGGACGCCGGCCGCGAACAACGTCACTTCGACGATCCCGATGATCGAGTCGCCCTTGAGGCGCGGGTTGGCGGCCAGCAGCGCCATCAGGCCGGCCATCACGATTCCGGCGCCGACCGCGCCGAGCGTGATCGACGCTCCGGCGACGTAGGCGGTCGCGACCCCGCCGAGCGAGGCGTGCGCCATCGCATCGCCCATGTAGGCGAGCCGCTGAAGCACGATCCACGTCCCGACGACCGGGACGACAATTCCCACGAGCAGCGATGCCAGCAGCGCACGCTGCATGAAGGCGGAGGCGTACGGGTCAAGCAGCCAGTGCATTTAGCAGCCCCCCATGAAACCGAGCGCGTGTTCGAGCGCCGCGCCACCGAGCACCGCCGCCGGAGCGCCGTCGGCGACGAGCCGCCGGTCGATCAGCACGCACCGCTGGAAGTGGTGGCGCACCAGCGCCAGATCGTGGGTGGAGACAACGATCGCGGTGCCGGCCTCGGCCTGGCGGCGCAGCAGGGCGATCAGACTGTTGACGGTCGCACCATCGACGCCGTTGAACGGCTCGTCGAGCAGCAGCACGCTGGCCTCCTGCGCCAACGCGCGCGCCAGCATGGCACGCTGAAGCTGGCCGCCGGAGAGCGTGCCGAGCGGCGCTCGTTCGAGGCCGCGCAACTCAACGATCTCCAGCGCCCAGGCGATCACGCTGCGATCGGCGGCGCGCAACCGCTGCGCGAGGCGCAGGTGCGGGCGGCGGCCTTGGGCGACGACTTCGCCGACGGTGATCGGGAAGTCGTGTTCGATGTCGCGCCGCTGTGGCACATACGCGAGGTCGTGGCGCGCGCGACCAGGAATGACGATCTCGCCGTCGCGTGCGACCAGTCCGGCCGCAGCGCGCATCAGCGAGGTCTTCCCGGCGCCGTTGGGGCCCACCATCGCGACCAGTTCGCCGGGCTCGATCGACAGCGTGACATTCGCCACGGCCGGCGCCCCGTGGCCGTAGCGGACGGTCACGTCACGCCATTGCAGCGCCGGTTCGCCTAGCTGGCCGTGCATCGCAGGCCGCGGGTGAGCCGTTTGAGGTTGTCGCGCTGGATCGAAGCGTACGAGGCGCCGGCTGCGAGTTCGTCCTTCGTGAGTCCTTCGACCGGGTTGAGCGCGTCGGTCCGCGCGCCGATCTCCGACGCGACGGTCTGCGCCAGCGCCTTTGGCACGAGCGATTCGAAGAAGACGGTGCTCACGCCGTGTACTTTGGCGTACTTGGCGGTCGCCGCAAGGGATTTCGGATCGGGTTCGTCATCGGGTGAGATCCCGGCAATCGCCGCCTGGGTGAGGGAGTAGCGGTCGGTGAGGTAGCCGAACGCCGCGTGACTGGTGACGACAACCTTCGTTTCGCAGTGTGCCAGGCCGGCCTCGAAGGCGGCGTCGAGCGCGCGCAGCGTCTTGAGGTAGCGGTCGGCGTTGCGTTCGTAGGTGGCACGGCCATCGGGGTCGGCGGCGATCAGCGCCTGCTCAATCTTCGTCGCGATCGCGATGAACCGCGCCGGGTCCACCCACACGTGCGGATCTTTGCCGCCGGCTAGCGATTCCCCTTCGCCGCCTTCCACCTCGCCGCGCACGCCCGGGATTCCTTTGGCGGCGCGCCGCAGCTGCTGGCCGTCGAGCAGATCGACGGCCGTCACGCTCGACGGCAGCGCGCCGATCGCCTTGGAGACGGCCGGCTGGAAGCCTTGGCCGAGATACAGCGCGAGCTTGCTGTGCTCCAGCGCGCTGATCGATGCTGGGGTGAGGTCGAGGTCATGCGGTTCGCCGCCGGGCGGGGTGAGGTTGGTGACCTGCACGCGGTCGCCCCCGATCTGTTCGGCGGCCTCTTGGAGCGGGTAGAACGAGGCGACGACCGCCAGCTGGTGCGTGGTGGTCGAATGCGCATCGGCGGTGGTTCCGGTGGTGTCTGCCGGCGTGTCGCCACAGCCGGCGATCACCAGCGCTGCCAGCGCAACGCCGGGCAGCAACGCGATGGGGAGGCGGGTCATCCTTGCGAACATGAATGCGAATGATACGCATTTGCAGCACATTCGGGGCGGGCGCACTCCGATTCCGGCTTCACCGGCCTTGCATTCCGGATCTGCCATGGGTAGATTCCGGATCTGCCATGGCTTCCGAGCATGTTGATCGCGCCCTCGCGCCGATCGTGATCGATGCGATGGGCAGCGCGCGCGTCGTCGCGATCCTCGGTCCCCGGCAGGCTGGCAAGAGCACGCTCGCAACCCGGTTCGCCGCGGCCAATGGCCACAGCATCCTCACCCTTGACGACGAGCTGACCCGGCAGCGTGCCCAGGCAAGCCCTTCGGCGTTCATCGCCGAACAACCCGCTGGAACGGTCATCGATGAGATCCAGCGCGTGCCAGAGCTGATGCTCGCGATCAAAGCGCGCGTCGACCGCGACAACACTCGCGGGCAGTTCCTCATCACCGGTTCCGCGAACCTGCGCCGCATCCCACGGGTCGCCGACGCGCTGCCGGGCCGCGTCGACTACCTCACGCTCTGGCCGCTCACACAAGCAGAGCTGGTCGGGAGCGAGCACCGGCTACTCGACTCGTTGCTGGCCGGACGGCCGCCGCGCCTGACCGGACAGCCGATCGGGCTGCACCACTACGCCGACCGCGTCCTGACCGGAGGATTCCCGGAAACGCTGGACCGCACGGACGCACAGCGCGCGAGGTTCTTCCGCGATTATGTGCAGAGCATCGTCGACCGCGACCTTGGCGACGCTGGCACGGTGCAACGCCCCGACGCCGTGGCGAGGCTGCTGCGGCTCGTCGCCGCGCGCTCAGGATCGCTGGCATCGTATGAGCGGTTCGGCGCCGAGCTTGGCCTCGACGGGAAGACGGCGCTGACCTACGCTGACACGCTGGAGCGGCTGTTCCTCCTGCGCACCCGCCGCGCGTGGCTGCGGAACCTCGGCAAACGCCAGATCCGCAGCCCGAAGCTGTACCTGTCCGATACCGGGCTGCTTGGCGGCTTGCTTGGCGTCACTGCCGAGCGGCTTGAGCGTGACCGGGGCCTCGCAGGCGCGATGCTGGAGACGTTCGTGACCAATGAGATCGAACGTCAGGAGGCCTGGGCCACCTACCCCGCGAGCCTCTTTCACTTCCGTGAGCGCGACCATGAGGTTGATGTCGTCGCCGAGGCCCCAAGCGGCGAGGTGGTCGGCATCGAAGTCAAAGCCGGGAGTGGCCTTGACCCGCGTGCATTTCGTGGTCTGGAGCTGCTGCGCGACCGTACCGGAGATGCGTTCCAGTGCGGCGTGCTGCTCTACACCGGCCCGCAAAGCATCCGCTTCGGCGACCGCCTCTGGGCTGTCCCGCTCAGCGCACTGTGGACGCCCGGGGAGTGATGCCGAGGCGTGACCGGCAGGGACTGCCTGCCTTAGCTTTCGCCGCCGGCGAAGTCCTCAGGGGTGATGTCGTCGAGGAAGTCCTTGAAGCGTTCGACGACCTCTTCGGTGTCTTCGACTTCATGCTCGAACTCGATCGCCGATTCGGCGAGCACCTCGGCGGCGACGTAGATCGGTGCCCCGGCGCGCACGGCGAGCGCGAGCGCATCGGAGGGGCGCGCGTCGATCTGATGGTCAACGCTGCCGGTCGTCAGCGTGATCGTCGCGAAGAAGGTGTTGTCGCGCAGTTCGGTGACGACCACCTGCGTGCAGCGGACTTCCAGCTCGCTGAAGATGTCGACCATCAGATCGTGCGTCATCGGGCGCGGCGTCGTTTGCCCCTGGAGGCGCATCAGGATCGCGGCGGCTTCGGGGTGGCCGATCCAGATCGGCAGGAAGCGGTTGGAGTCGACGGCTTTCAGCAGCACGATCGGCTGCTTGCCGACCATGTCGAAACTGACACCGTAGATCACCATTTCCTGCACGAGAGTCCTCCTAGTCGCAGCCGCACCGGGCGCGCCGAACCTGCGTGTCGGCGCCGCACAGCATCGCGACCTCCTCATGGTATCGGCGCGGCCCGCGACCGCCGTCGGACGCTGCGCTCACGGCAGCGTTTCGGCCGCCCGGCCCCGCGTGTCACATCGCGCCGGCCGCATTGGCCACAGCGATGTGCACGCCCGCGCTGCCGCGCGCCGGGCGGCGTCAGTGGCGCAGCAGGTAGTTGACGATCCGCCGGTCGTGGACGGCCGCGGCGAAGTCGTCGCGGTTGTACGGACCACGGCCGGCAAGGTCGAAGACGCGCAACTCCAGTGCGCTGGCGGCGTCGAAGAACGATTCGGAGCTTTCGCCGAGGCCGCCGTGGCAGAGCGAGGTGCCGTGTTCGACGAGCAGCACCGGCTGGTAGTGGCGGATCGTGTGGCGGGCGCCTTGCAGCACGGCGCGCTCCATCCCATCGACGTCGATGCGGATCAGGCGCGGGATCAAGCTGTGACGGTCGACCAAGGCGTCGAGCGAGATCGTGCGCGCGCGCAGGCGGCGCGGCTTCGCGTCGACGCGCACGCCGGCGACCCCGGCGACCGGCGGCGTGCGTGTGGAGCTGCGCGGCACATGCAGCAGCTCCATCTCGCCCTCGGTGGGGTCGTCGGTCAGCGCATACTGCTCGATGATCACGCTCGCCGGGAGCGCAGCCTGAAGTTCGAGCGTGTGTTCGGGAAGCGCGTCGACGGCAAGGTGGCGGCCGGCGGGGGCGCTGGCGAGCACCTGCTGCATCAAGCGGCCATGGTGGGCGCCGACGATCACGGCGTCGTCGGTACGTTCCAGTAGCGCGGCAACGAGGACCGCGATCGACCGCTCATCGGCGCGGGCGCGGCGCTGCTCCTCGCTGGTGCGCGCGGCGGTCAGGCCAACGCGCGTGGCGCGGGCCAGGGTTTGCAGGCTCGGCGGCATGCAGCCGAACCTATCCGCATCGGCGCTGCCCGTGGGGTAGTTCTCAGCGTCCGTTGGGGGGTGCTTCAGCAGGCGCGCGAAACTCCACTGAGCGCCAGCCGGCGCCGCCTACCGAACCGATTTACCGTGTCAGCGGCCGCACTGAGATCGCGTCGGCCAGTGGCGCACCGAGCAGATGCGTGGCACCGGCAGCGGTGACCCGCAGCGGCCCTTGGAAGGGTTCGCGGCCGTCGATCGTGATGGCGGCGCCGGGGCGGATGCCGAGCTGGTCGAGGTAGCGCAACATCGCGGGGTCGCGGTCGGACACTTGCACCAGTTCCACGGTGGTGCCGATCGGCGCGTCGGTCAGCGTCATTTGGGTGCCGGCGGCCGGCAGTTCGAGCGCGTCGGTGGGGATCGGGTCGCCGTGCGGATCATGCGTGGGGTGGCCGAGGTGCGCGGCGATCGCCGCTTCAACGCGCGGCGATACGTGGTGTTCGAGCCGTTCGGCTTCGATGTGAACGACATCCCACGGCAGCTCGAGTGCTTCGGCGAGGAACAGCTCCAGCAGACGATGACGCCGGATGACGCGCAGCGCGACCCGTTCGCCAGCGGTCGTCAGCCGTACGCCGTGGTACGGCTCGCGCTCGACGAGCCCGGCGCCTTCGAGCCGCCCGAGCATCGTCGAAACCGATGCGGGCTTGACATCCAGTCGGTCGGCGAGGTCGGTGGTGCGCGCCGCACCGCCCTCGGCTTGCAGGCTGAAGATCGCCTTGGCGTAGTTCTCGACGGCGGTCGAGTGGTCAGGCGCAGCAGGGTCGGAGGTGGGGGGGTCGGGCGGGGTCACGGCTCGGAGCGGGACTGGATGGGACGAGGCGCAGCCTGGACTAGATGATGCCGAAGGTCAAGAGCAACAGGACGACGTTGAGGACGACGATCACCGCAGCGATCAGCCCGGCGATGATCGTCGTCGAGCGGCGATTGACGAGATCGCCCATCAGCTCCGGGCGCGCACAGAACCACAGCAGCGGGATCAGGGCGGCGGGGATGCCGAAGCTCAGCACGACCTGGCTGACGACGAGCGCCATCGAGGGGTCGATGCCGGCGGCGATGATCGCGATCGCCGGCAGCATCGTCAGGCTGCGGCGCAGCCACAGTGAGATGCGGCGTTGCAGGAAGCCTTCCATGATGACTTGGCCGGAGAGCGTGCCGACGCTCGATGCGGAGATCCCGGAGGCCAGCAGCGCGATGCCGAAGAGCAGGTCGGCGTGGCCGCCGAGTTGGGCGCCGAGCGCGTCGGCGGTTTTAGTGAGGTCGTCGCCGGCATCGGCGAATGGCGTGCCGTGCAGCACGGCGGCGGCGGTGATCAGCATGCTGGCGTTGACGAAGCCGGCGATCCCGAGAGCGATCACGATGTCGATCAGTTCGAAGCGGAAGATCTTGCGGCGCTCCTGCGGCGTGCGACCGACGACACGCCGCTGCGTGAGCGCGGAGTGCAGGTAGATGACGTGCGGCATGACCGTCGCGCCGAGGATGCCGACGGCGAGCAGCACCGAATCTTTGCCGTCGAAGGCGGGGACGAGGCCACCGGCCATGTCGCGGGCGTTCGGGGCGGCGAGGAACACTTGCGCGCCGAACGACAGCACGATCACGGCGACGAACCCGGCAATCAGCGATTCAAAGCGCCGCACGCCGCGTTGCTGGAGCGCGAGGATCGCGAAGGTGACGATCGCAGTGATGAGCGCGGCGGGCAGCAGCGGCACGCCGAACAGCAGGTTGATCGCGATCGCCGCGCCGAGGAATTCGGCAAGATCACAGGCCATCGCGGAGAGTTCGCCTTGTAGCCAGAGCCCGATGCGCGTGCGCCGCCCGAACTGTTCGCGGCACATCTCGGGGAGGTTGCGGCCGGTCGCGATCCCGAGTTTGGCGCTGAGCGCTTGGATCAGCATCGCCATCAGGTTCGCGGTGACGATCACCCACAGCAACGTGTAGCCGAACTGCGCGCCTCCGGCGATGTTCGTCGCGAAATTGCCGGGGTCGACGTAGGCAATCGAGGCAACGAAAGCCGGTCCGAGGAATGGCAGCAGCCGCTTGAGACCACGGCCGCCGCCATCCTCCAACGACCGCAACGCCGCGTCGTTGACCCGCGCTTCACCGGGGATCGCGCGTTCGGCGACGCTCGGCGCATCGTGTAGCAGCTGCATCGCCCAGAGTTTAGCGCCAGCTAACTTCGAGTCAAGGGTGACACTCAACATCGGTCGGTCGGCACCGCCCGAAGGGCCGCAACGCGCATTCGACTCCACCGAGCCGTCGCCGATCTACCGCTCCAGCGCGATCGCGTCGTCGAACTTCGGTGTGATCCCCGAAGCCGGCACGAGCTTCCAGCGCTCGAGCGCTGCCCGCAGCTGCTCGGCGGCATCGACGTTCAGCGGGCCGCTCGTCCAGTGCGCGTACGGCAAATCGAGGAACCGTCCCTGCTTGACGGCCGGCAGCGTCTTCACGCCCGCGCGGCGCCTGAGCAGCGCGACCTTTTGCTCGAAGGTCTGCGGCGGGTAGTCGACGAACACGAACGCATCGGGCTTGGCCCGGGTCAACTGCTCCCAGCTGACCTCGGTCCAGGTGTCCTTGAGGCCCTCCATCGCGTTGCGGCCGCCGGCCGCGTCGATGATCGCCTGCGGGGCGCCAAGCCGGCCGCTGGAGTAGATCGTCTTGGTGCCGCTGTCGAAGAGAAACACCACCGGCTTCTTGGTGGGCTGCGGCGCGGCCTTCAGCGCATCAAGGCGCGTATCGAGCTCCTCGACCGCCTTCGTCGCCTCGGCGGAGTGGCCGGTGAAGGCGCCGACATTCACCAGGTCGGTGCGCAGCGCCGTCCACGGATCGGTGATACCCCGCGCGCTGCCTTTGCCCTGGCGGCAGCTCTCGGTCAGCGTGTAGGTGTCGATCCCATGCTTCGCCAGGCCGGCGGGCGTGAGTCCGGTCGCTTCGTCATACCCGTAGTTCCAGCCGGCAAAGAACACGTCCGGACGCTGCGCGATGACCGTCTCCTTGCTCGGGTATTCCTTACTGACATCCTTGAGGCCGTCGACCGCGTCGGCGCCAAAGTGCCGGGCAAGGACCGGCTTGTCGCGCTGAACCGAGCTGACGGCGGCGAGCTGCGGCGCCGCGCCGACGGCCAGCGCGATCGAGATGATGTTCCCATCGTTGGCGAAGACCCGCTCCGCCGGCGCCGGCAATTCGATCTGTTTGCCGCAGTTCTCAAGCCGCACCGTGCCGTCATGAACCTGGGGCTGCACGATCCCATCGATGGAGGCGCTGGTCGCGACCGGCGTGGTGGTCGTCGAGCTGCCGTTGCTGTCGCTTCCACAGCCGGCGAGTGCCGAGGTCAGCGCGGCGCCGATGGCGGCGCGACGCAGCAGGAAGGTGGTGGTCATAGAGACTCCGTGGGTCGGTGGTGGGTCAAAGCCGCGTTGGGGCGCGGCGGAAGGTCGAGCAGCAGATGGAGAAGCCCGGTGCGCGGGTCGGCGACTTGCACGGCGTCAACACCGAAGGTGTCGAGCACGAGCTGCGGCTCTAGGACCTCGGCAGGCGGCCCCGCTGCCCGCACGCGCCCCGCCGCGAGCACGACCACCTGGTCGCAAGCGCGCGCGGCCAGGCCGAGATCGTGGAGCGACATCACGACCGTCTGCCTCAGGGCGCGCAGCAGCGCCACAACCTCGAGCTGGTGGCGGATGTCGAGGTGGTTGGTCGGCTCGTCAAGCAGCATGGCCGGCGTCGCCTGCGCGAGCGCGCGGGCGATCAGCACGCGGCGGCGCTCGCCGCCGGACAGCCGGGCAACCGACTGACGCTCGCAACCTTCAAGGTCGACCCGCGCGAGCGCTGCGGCGACGGCACGCAGCTCCGGCTCGCCGCCTGCGTCCCACGGCCGTCGGTACGGGGTCAGGCCAAGTGCGACCACCTCGCCGACGGTCAGATCCGGGTCAAGCTGCTCCTCCTGCGCGACCACTGCCAGCTCGCGGGCCCGGGCTCGTGCCCGCAGGCGGCCGATCGGCACGCCGCGCAGCAGGACCTCGCCGGCATCGGGCTGCCTGAGCCCGGCGAGCGCCCGCAGCAAGGTCGACTTGCCGGAGCCGTTCGGGCCGAGGATGCCGACGCAGGCACCGGCCGGCACCTCGAGGTCGACGCCATCGAGCACGGCGCGGCCGCCGAGGCGTACCGTCACGCCACGCGCCTGGAGGTAGTTCACGCCGGCCCCCCGTACAGGGAGCGGCGGCGCCCGAGCAGCAGCAGGAACGCCGGCGCCCCAAGCAGGCCGGTGATCACCGATAGCGGGATCTCAGCGGCGCCGCCGACGAGCCGCGCGGCAACATCGACCCAGAGCGTGAACGTCGCCCCGATCAACGCGGCGGTCGGGAGCACTACGCGGTGGCGTGCGCCGACCAGCAGCCGCGCCATGTGCGGGACGATCAGCCCGACGAATCCGATCGCTCCGGCGACCGCGACCATCGCGCCGACGACGACCGCGAGCACCACGAACAGCGCGATGCGCAGCCAGCGCACCGACACCCCCAAGCTCGCTGCCGTTTCCGGTCCTGCCGCGAGCGCGTCGAGCCAGCCACCGAGCCCGAGCAACACGAGCGTCCCGACGGCGACCACCGCCACCGGAACCGGCAGCTGACTCCACTCGGCTCCGGCAAAACTCCCGAGCAGCCAGAACAGCACCGACTGGGCGGCCTGCGGTTCGTCGCTGGAGAACACCAGGTAGCTCGCGAGCGCGGAGAACGCGGACGCCATCACGGTGCCGGTCAGCACGAGCCGCAGCGGCGCGAGCCCGCCTTGCGCGGCAGCGACAAGGAAGACGAGCGCCGCCGCCGCGAGCGCTCCGGCAAACGCCCCAGCCGACAGCGCCCAGCTCCCGGCACCGGCGAAGGCGCCGCCGGTGATGACCGCCGTGGCCCCGACGCTGGCGCCAGCTGAGACACCAAGCAGATGCGGATCGGCGAGCGGGTTGCGAACGAGCGTCTGCATCGTGGCTCCGGTCACCGCAAGCCCGGCGCCGACCGCCACCGCAAGCAGGCCGCGAGGCGCACGCAAATCCCAAACGATCGCGTCGACCGCAGGGTCTCGCATAGCCGCGCCGAAGAGGTGCGTCGCAACGACGTGCGCAGCGTCGGCGGCGGGGATCGGGGTCGAGCCGATCCCGAGCGAGCCAATCAGCGAAACGGCCAGCACGCCCACGAAGGCCGGACCGACGGCCGGCCGCCACCGATGCGACAGGGCCGGCGCCCTACGGGGCGCGGACGCGATTCGTGACACTTGCTGCTCCTCCGTCGAGAGCGGGGTGGAGCAGGTGCGGTCACCACAGACCGGTCGGCGATGTGCCGCGCGATCCTGGGCTGCCCGTCCTTCCTCCGAGGACGTACGACAGACGCAGAGCAGTCGACCGGACTCGCCTCCTGGGAGGACCACCGTTGCGGGACAGTGCCGGGATCTCACCGGACTTCGCTGGGTTCTGCGTCCCCCGCCGATCGGCAGGGAGCGAGCCAGTTTACAGACGCCAGGCGGTCAGGCGGGCCGCGCATGCGCGCGCCGGTCGCGCGGCGACGGAGCTGCACGCCTCGCCACCGTGGCGTGGCGTCTTCGTCGTGCTGGTCGGCCTACCCGCGCGCGGCGCGGTCGGCGAGCACCGTTGTCCCGGCGGCCGGGAGCAGTGAGGCGGGCGCGTGCGGTGTCGGCTCACCGAGCGCGCGGCTGAGCGCGTCGCATTTGCCGGCGCCAGTGACGAGCATCAGGCGCGCGCGCGCGCCGGCAAGCACGCCGAGTCCAAGCGACACGCGCTCCGGCGGCGGCTTCGGCGCGTCGTACACTGGCACCACGGTGCGGGGATCGTCGAGCGCCGGATTGCCGGGAAAGAGCGACGCGGTATGCGCGTCCTCGCCGAGCCCGAGCAACGCGAAGTCGAGCACGCGATCCTTGAGCTGCGCGGCGTACGCAGCGGCGCGCAGCTCCGGCGCGCCGACCGGCGGCGGCGCATGCAGCACCGCGCCGGGCGCCGGCAACCGGTCGCGGACGAGCCGCACGTTGCTCTCAGGATGCTCGTGCGGCACGCAGCGCTCGTCGCCGATCCAGAGATGCACGCCCGACCAGTCGTCGCGCTGGCGCGTCAACTCGTCATACAGCAGTGCCGGCGTCGTACCGCCCGCCAGCGCGAGATCGCAGCGTCCGGCGCGCTCATCGAGCGCGCGATCGACCGCCGCGAGCAGCAACTCTGCCGCGAGCGCCGCAACCGCCGGGGGATCGGCGACCACGACCACCTGCGGCGCACCGTCGATCATCCTGAGAGATGCGCGAGCACCCGCGCGCGATCGAGTGCCGCAGCCGACTGCAACACCTGCTCGTCGAGCTCGTCGGGCAGCAGCACCTGCCGCAGCGCGTTCGGCAGCAGCCCGCCGCCGCCGCGCGACGCGCCAAGCACCGTCCGCTGCTGGCGCACCCCAGCTGCATCGGTGTCGGAGATCCGCAGGCCGCCGGCACCACGCGATAGCTCCCGCGAGGCGCCATCGCGGAAGCGCAACGTCACGCCGGCAAGGCCGGCAACTGCCTGATCGGTGTCGCGCAGCTCCGCAACGACCCGCTTGCGATTACCATCGAGCAGCGGCGGGCCGGCCTGCCATCCCAGGCGCGCCGCCAGCCACCCGGCGAGCAGCGCACCACCGAACAAACTGTCGGCGCGGGCAAAGATCTCCAGCCGCTCGATGTTCGCGAGCTGCGCGCGAAACGCCGCCGATTCCGCGAGCGACGCGAGCCGCACCCGCCACGCGACCGACCGCAGCCACGCCAAGTCGATCGTGCGCATCCCGCTCTCACGCAGCGCGCGCGCATCATCGAGCGCCTCACGCACCGACGCCGCCCGGTCGCCATCGATGATCGCCGTCTTCACGACGCCACGCAACAGCAACAGATGGCGCGGATCGCCGTACGGAGCCCACGCGACCGACGGCACATCGGTCAACACCAGCGGATCGAGAATGCCATCGAGATCAAGCTCGTTCTCCGGGCCGATATCGAGCACGATCGACTCACGCAACCCATGCCCGATCCGGTCGTCCTGGATCACCGCACACTTCGCACCGATCGTCGTGCGCGCCGGGTCGCGCCGGATCACGATCGTCCGCGACGCGCGCTGCGGCCCGAGCGCTTTGAGTTGCGCGTGAACGTCGTCGTCATGCTCGAGGTCAACGATCGCGACGAGCGTCAACGCGCGCGCCGGAGCGACGCTCGCACCCTCGGCGGTACGGGTCGTCTCCAGCTCGCGCAACGCCGTCGCAATGTGCTCGGGATCGGTGTCATCCGATGCCCAGCGAGCATCGATCGCACGCGCCCCAAGCTCCAGGTCGGTTTCGTCTCCGATCACATCACCAGCCATCAGCGGGCACTCAGATCGTCCGCCAGCGATCGCCGGGCATCAAAATCGCATCCTGCGACGACGGTCCCTGCGACCCTGCCTCGTAGGTTTGCGGCGGCGGCGTGCTCTCCAGCTGCCAGTACCGCAGGATCGGGTCGATGATCTGCCACTGGGCCATCGTTTCGTCGTCGCGCGTAAAGAGCGTCGGGTCACCGCGCATCGCGTCGGTGATCAGCCGCTCGTACGCCTCCGGCGACTGCGACAGGAAGGCCGCGCCGTACGAGAAGTCCATCGTCACCGGCCGCAGATTCATGCCCGGCCCCGGCACCTTCGCCAGCAGCCGCAGCGTGACCCGCTCGTCGGGCTGGATCGTCAGCACCAGCTCGTTGGGTTCGGCGCCGCGCACCCCGTCGATCGCGGCCATCGGCACCGGCCGCAGCTTGATCGCGATTTCGGTCAGCTTGCGCGGCATCCGCTTGCCGGTGCGAATGTAAAACGGTACGCCGGCCCACCGCCAGGTGCCGATCTCTAGGCGGATCGCGGCGAAGGTGTCGGTGCGGGAATCGTCGGCGACATCATCCTCCTCGCGGTACGCCTTGACCGGTTCGCCGCCGATCAACCCAAAGCCGTACTGGCCGCGCACCGCGACCTGCGCGATCTGGTCGTCGGGCGGCAGCTGCACGGCCCGCAGCACCTTCGCCTTCTCCGCGCGGATATCGTCGGCGGCGAAGCGCGCGGGCGGCTCCATCGCGACCAGCGTCACGAGCTGCAACAGATGATTTTGGATCAGGTCGCGCAGCGCGCCGGAGCGATCGTAGTACGCGGCGCGCGAACCGATCCCGAGATCCTCGGCGGCGGTGATCTGCACCGACTCGATGTGCTCGCGGTTCCAAATCGGCTCCAACACATGGTTGGCGAACCGCAACGCCAAAATGTTCTGAACGGTCTCCTTGCCGAGGTAATGGTCGATCCGGTAGATCTGGCTTTCGTCGAGCACCGAGAGCAGCCGGCGGTTGAGTTCGTCCGCTTCGGCGAGCGTCGTCCCGAACGGCTTCTCGACGATCACGCGACTGCATGCGTCGCTGCGGGCCACGAGCCCCGCTTCGCCGAGTGCTTCGATCACCGGCGCGAAGAAGCGCGGCGCCATCGAGAGGTAGTAGAGCCGCTCGAGCTCCTCACCGTCGGCAATCTCGTCGATCAAGCCGGCGAGCCGATGCATCGGGCCGACCGTGGTCGCATCGCCGCCGACATAATGCGTGCGCTCCAGCAGCCGTTCGAGTACGTCGCGATCCATCGTCCGACGCGAGAACGAGGTCACCGCCTCGCGCACCAGCGCGCGAAACTCGTCGGTGCTCAGCGTTTCGCGGCTGACGCCGACCAGCGAAAACCGATCGGGCAGCGTGCCATCCATGGCGAGGTTCGCGACGGCCGGAATGAGCTTGCGTTTCGCGAGATCGCCGCTGGCGCCGAAGACGATCAGCACCGACGGCTGTGGCGGCAGCAATCCGACGCCCGGCGCCAATGGATTCTCGGAGGGATGCGTGGAACTCGTCAACCTGCTGCCTTCTGCGCGGAGATACTGCGAACCGCCCGCCGATTCGATGATTGATTCCACGGCGGGGTGCCGTGGGTGTGCGTGGATCGCGGATGCCCTCGATGACGGGGTGAGCCACCACAATGCTGGTGGCCTGGGGTGGATCGCCACGTCATCCAGGGCGCCGCGGGGCGCGTGCAGACGCGGTGCCAGGCCGTGGAATCAATCATCTAGATGGTGCGCTTAGCTTCGTGGCCGCCGAACTGGTTGCGCAGCGCCGACAGCAGGCGGTTCGTGAAGTCGGCGTTGCCACGGGACGCGAACCGCTCCTGAAGCGCGAGCGTCATCACCGGCGTCGGCACCCCCAGGTCGATCGACGCTTCGATCGTCCACCGTCCCTCGCCGGAATCGTTGACCAGCGGCGCCAGTGCGGCGACCTGCGACCCTTCGGCGGCGAAGGCGCGGCCGGCCAGCTCATTGAGCCACGACCGGACCACCGAGCCTTGCTGCCACAGCCGTGCCACCCGCTCGAGATCGAGCTGTGGGTCATTGGCGGCCAGCACCGCGTAGCCCTCGGCGTACGCCTGCATCACGCCGTACTCGATGCCGTTGTGGACCATCTTCACGAAATGGCCGGCGCCGGTTGGACCGACATGTTCCCATCCGTATTCGCCGATCTTCTCGCGATCCTCAGGATCGGTGACCGGCGGCGCCAGCGCGTCGAGCACCGGCGCGAGCCCGGTGACGTGCGCCTCATCTCCGCCGACCATCATGCAGTAGCCGTTTTGGAGTCCCCACACGCCGCCGGAGGTGCCGACGTCCATGTAGCCGATGCCCTTCGGGGCAAGCGCCTCCTTGCGGATCGTGTCGTCGGTCCAGCGGCTGTTGCCGCCATCGACGATCACGTCGCCCGGCTCCAGCAGTTCGGCGAGCGCGCTCACCGTGTCGGTCGTCGGCGCGCCGGCCGGAACCATCACCCACACGTAGCGCGGCGCGTCGAGCCCCGCGACCAGCGCCTGAAGCGAATCGGCGCCGCGCACGCCCTCCTCAGCGAGCGCCGCGACCGCTGCGGCGTCGCGGTCGTAGGCGATGACGTCAATGTCGCCGACCCGGCGCAGACGGCGCGCCATGTTGCCGCCCATCTTCCCAAGGCCGATCAATCCGAGCTGCATGGTCGCCAGCCTATTGGCTCCCGCACGCGCGACTTGTGGCCTAATGGCTAACAGCGAAGAGCCATCTGGACAGACGCCGCGCTACGAGGCGATCGGACCGAGGTTCGGTTCGCGGCCGTGCAGTTCAAACGCCAGGAAGCGGCTGAAGTGCTGGTGCGCCGGCCCGTGGAAGTCCGCTGAGCCGGTCGTCAGCAGCCCCAGCTCGGCGGCGAGATCAACGAGGAAATGCGTTTGGCGTTCGTGGTGTTCGATGTAGAACGCCTCGACGCCGTCGATCCCGGCCGCCGCGAAGCGCCGCAGCGCCGCGTCGACCCGCTCGTACGCCTCGACATCCCAAAACGGGTGCGCCCATACGGCGACGCCGCCGGCCGCGTGGATCAACTCGATCGCCTCCGGCACCGTCGGGAAGGTGCGCGTCCGAAATGCCGGTTTGCCTTCGATCAGATAGGCGACGAGCAGCTCGGTCGCGCTGCCGGAGATTCCCTCGTCGCGCAGCCGTTGCGCGTTGGCGGGATGGCGGAACACGGCGTCGGCGATGTGCGGGCGGCCAATCGGCAGGCCGGCGGCGCGTCGCGGCGCGAGGTCGCGTTCGTCGGCCTCCCAGCCCAGTTCGCGGAGCGCGTCGAGCATCCGGTCGGCGCGGCCCTCGCGGTCGGCGCGGAAGGCGGCGAGCCGCTCCAGCAGCAGCGGATCGCGGTGGTCGATGCCGTAGCCGAGGATGTGGAGGTCGTCGCCTTCGGGGTCGATCGCCGACAGCTCGACCGCCGGAACGAGCCGCACGCCGAACGCGGCGGCGGCGTCGAGCGCGGCGTCGATCCCATCGACGGCGTCGTGATCGGTGAGCGCGAGCAGTTGCACGCCGGCCCGCGCTGCGCGTTCGACAACCTCATCGGGTGGCAGCACACCATCCGACCAGGTCGAGTGGGATTGCAGGTCAAAGCGCGGCAGGGTCATGGGCGGTGCGGGTGGATGCCGGCGGCGTCTGCTTCCATCAGCGGCGCCTCCGGCGAGTCCTGATCGGGCAGGTTGAACACGGTGCCGGGCGCGGGCGCGACCGGGCCGCTCAGCAGCGGATCGCCGGTTGACTGCATCCATTCGTGCAGCCGCTCGCGCAGCGCGTCGCGAACGGCGGCGTACGCCGGATCGTCGATCAGGTTCGTTGCCTCGTTGGGATCGAAGACGAGGTCGTACAGCTGTTCGCGCGGGATCGGCCGTTGCGCCCAGCCGTGCGCGAGTAGCAGCTCTTTGCTCGGGCTGTCGTCAACGTTCGGCAGCACCGCCGTCGTGTGCTCGTCGTCGAAGCGGCGCACATACTTGTGGCGGCGGGTGCGCACCGCGCGCTGCGGCTCGTAGGCGGCGTGGAAGGTAATGCCGGCGAAGATCGCGTCGTTGACCTCCATCGCCTCGCCGCGAATGACCGGCATGATCGACTGGCCGTGCAGCCAGTCCGGCGCGGGAATCCCGGCGACATCGCAGATCGTCGGGAAGAGATCGACCTGCGAGACGAGCGCATCGACGACCTTGCCGCCGTGGAAGCCGGCGGGGCCGCGCATCAGCAGCATCACGCCGATCCCGCGGTCGAACAGGGTCGCTTTGGCGCCGGGGAACGGGATGCCGTGGTCGGTCGTGAAGATCACCAGCGTGTCGTCGGCGATGCCGCGTTGGTCGAGCGCGTTGAGGACCGCACCGACGCCGTGGTCAAGCGAGCGGGCGCTGGCCTTGAAGGCGGCCACATCGCGGCGCGTTTCCGGCGTGTCGGGGAGGTTCGCGGGCGGCGCGGAGTACAGCGCGTCGCGCACCGCCGTCGGCTCGAAGTATTCGCGGTGCGTTTCAAAGAAGCCGATCGATAGGAACGATGGGCGGTCGTCCGGCAGGGCGGCGATCAGTTCGACGGCGGCCGGTGCGACGTTGTCGGCATGGAAGCTGTCGACGACGGTGACGTGCTCGTAGCCGATCTCCTCGGGGTCGGCGGCGAGATGCTGTTCGCCGAGCAGCGCCGTGTAGTAGCCGTGGTCGTGCAGCGTGCGCGCGAGATGGCGCGAGGTGTCGGCGAGACGGTAGCCGCGGTGCGCGAGGCCGAGCATCCCGGTGGCGTGGCTGGCTTGGCCGGTCAGCAGCGCGGCGCGGCTGCCCGAGCAGACGGCGGCCGCCGCGTACGCCTGGCGAAACAGGATGCCCTGGTCGGCGAGGCGCTGGATATTCGGGGTCGGCACCTGGTGGCCGTACGGCTGCACGTACCGGCCGGTGTCGTGCGAATGGAGGTAGAGAATGTTCGGACGGCGCGCCATCTGGAAACTATTGAAACACTATAGGTATTATAGGGTTTGATGTCCTTGTCGCACGCCAGTTTGCACTACATCGTCGCCGCGACTCCGCGCAGCGGCTCGACCCTGCTCTGCGAGCTGCTCAAAGGGACCGGGATCGCCGGGCGTCCCAACGAGGATTTCCAGGCCCTTCGCGCCACCTCGCAGCCGCGCCAGCCACGCCAGTACTTCGAGGGCGTGACCGGCGACTTCATCGAGCGGCTCGCGCCGACCGACCCCGGCGTCACCGAAACGCCGCAGCAGTCGATCGCGACGATCGAACGTTCACTGCGCGAGAGCACCACCAGCAACGGCGTATACGGCACCAAGGTGATGTGGGGCTACCTCGACGAGCTGGCCGCCCGCCTGGCCGCACTGCCCGGGCTTGGCGGGGCGCCACTGCCCGACGCGCTGCGCGCCACCTTCCCGCAGCTGCGCTTCATCCAGATCCAACGGCGCGACAAGATCGGCCAGGCAATCTCGCTGTGGACCGCCGTGCAAACCCGCACCTGGCGCGACGAAGGCGACGGCGGCAGCGAACCGGAGGTGTTCTACGACTACGCCGCGATCGACCATCTCGTGCGCCTGCAAACCGCGCACGAGCAGGCCTGGAGCGACTGGCTTGGCCGCCACGACTTCCCGGTGCGTACCGTCGTCTACGAGGAGTTCGCACAAGATCCGCGCGCGAACACCGCCGAGCTGGTGCAGTGGCTCGGCGTCCCAGGAGCGGGCGCCGTGCAGGTGCCGGAGCCGAAGATGCGCAAACAACGCAACGGGCGCTCGAAGGAATGGGCGCAGCGCTACCGCGAGCAGCGGGACGCGATCCAGGCGACCACCCCATGAGCACCACCACCACCGGCGGCGCGGGGCGCCGCACCCCACAGGTCAACCGCCGCACGATCCTCGAAGCCGAAGCGATCCACGTGCTGCGCGAGGTCGCCGCCGAGTTCGAACGGCCGGTCCTGCTGTTCTCCGGCGGCAAAGATTCGATCGTGCTGCTGCGCCTCGCCGAGAAGGCCTTTCGTCCGGCGCGCTTTCCCTTCCCGCTGCTGAACATCGAAACCGGCCAGGAGTTCCCGGAGGTCCTCGCCTTCCGCGACCAGCTCGCCACGCAGCTCGGTGAAGAGCTGCTGATCGCCCGCGTGCAGGACTCGATCGACGCCGGGCGCACCAGCGAAGAGAGCGGCCGGCGCGCAACGCGCAACCGGCTGCAAACGGTGACGCTACTCGACGCGCTGGCCGAACACAGCTTCGATGCGGCGATCGGCGGCGCGCGACGCGACGAAGAGCGCTCCCGCGCCAAGGAACGTATCCTGTCGTTCCGCGACGAGCATGGTCAGTGGGACCCGCGCCACCAGCGGCCGGAGCTGTGGTCGCTGTACAACACCGTCGTGCGGCGCGGCGAAAGCGTCCGCGCCTTTCCGCTAAGCAATTGGACGGAGATCGACGTGTGGCGGTACATCGACCATGAGCGGCTCCCGCTGCCGTCGATCTACTTCGCGCATCGCCGCCGGGTTTTCGAGCGCGGCGCGCTGGTGCTCGCCGAGTCGCCGTATCTCACGCCGCAACCCGGCGACTCGGTGGTGCAGGAGGAGAGCGTGCGCTACCGCACGATCGGCGATCTCGCCGTCACCGGTGCGATCCGCTCGCAGGCGACGACGGTCGAGCAGGTACTCGACGAGCTCGCGCGAGCCCGCTGGACCGAACGCGCCCGCACCCGCGCCGACGACGACTCCCCGTCGTCGCTAGAGGACCGCAAACGCGAAGGCTACTTTTAGCGATGCCAAACCGTGGCTACAACCACCAGGATCTGCTGCGGATCGTCGTCGGCGGTTCGGTCGATCACGGCAAAAGTTCGCTGATCGGGCGGCTGCTGCTCGACGCCGAGGATCTCTACTCCGATCAGCTCGACGAGGTGACCGGCGGCGAGCTGGCGTTCGCGACCGATGGGCTGCGCGACGAGCGCGAGCTCGGACTGACGATCGACATCGCGCACCGCTACTTCTCAACGCCCAGGCGCGGCTTCGTGCTCGTCGACGCGCCCGGTCATGTGCGCTACACCCGCAACATGGTGACCGGCGCCTCAAAAGCCGATCTACTGGTGCTCGTCGTCGATGTCACCGAGGGGCTGACCGAGCAGAGCCGGCGCCACCTTCAGCTGGCGCAATTGCTCGGGGTCGAGCAGCTGATCGTCGCCGCGAACAAGATCGACCTCGTGCCGCACGATGCGGCGCCGGCACGCGCGCTTGCACGCGACACCGAGGAGGTGGCCGAGCGGCTCGGATTCGCCTCAGTGCAGGTGATTCCTGTCAGCGCCAGCTCGGGCGACAACGTCGTGATCGCCAGCAAACGCACCCCGTGGTACGTCGGTCCGACGCTCGTGCAGGCACTCGAACAGGCGCCACAGCGCGTCGCGGCCGAGCAACGCCCGCTGCGCTTCCCGGTGCAGTGGATCGTGCGCCAAGGCACCTACCGGGGGCTGGCCGGACAGGTCTCCGGCGGGGTACTGCGCAGCGGCGCGGAGGTAACGATCCTGCCGAGCGGCGAGCGGACCAGGATCGCGCGGCTCGATCACTACGACGGCGAGATCGACGCGGTGCGCGGCCCGCTGGAGGCGACCGTCGTGTTGGAGGATCACCTCGACGTGTCGCGCGGCGACATGCTGGTCGCCAGCGACGATCCAGCGCTGGCGGCGCGTGAGCTGCGGGCGACGCTGGTGTGGCTCGGCGATGAGCCGCTGTCCGCGGGCCGCCGCTACCTGCTCAAGCACACGACGCGGCGCGTCCGCGCGACGGTGCGAAGCTTGGAGTACGCGGTCAACGTCGATGGCGAGCAGCTTGATGATGCCGTCGAGCTGCGCACCAACGAAGTCGGACGGGTCGTGCTGCGGCTCGCCACGCCGGTCGTCGCCGACCCGTACGACGAAAACCGCACCACCGGCTCGTTCATCCTGATCGATGAGCTGAGCCACGACACCGTCGCCGCCGGCCTGGTACGGGACGCGCGGCCGGGCGCTGCCGACGACGAGCAACGCAGCCCCGACGTCGTGTGGCATCCCGGCAAGCTCGACCGCACCGAGCGATGGCACAAGCTCGGCGCAACCGGTGCGACGATCTGGCTGACAGGACTGCCGGCCTCCGGCAAGTCGACGATCTCGACGGCGCTTGAGCAGGCGCTGGTGCATCGCGGGCGGCTCGCCTATTTGCTCGACGGCGACAACGTCCGCCACGGACTCTCGGGCGACCTGGGATTCGACGCGGCCTCCCGCGCCGAGAACGTGCGGCGCGTCGGCCATGTCGCGCGCTTCTTCGCCGATGCCGGCGGGATCGCGATCGTCGCACTGGTCTCACCGTTTCGCACCGACCGCGACCTCGCACGCCGCCTCCACGACAAAGCCGGCCTGCCCTTCATCGAAGTGTTCGTCGACACGCCGCTGGAGGAGTGCGCGCGGCGCGACCCGAAGGGGCTCTACGCGCGCGCCAAAGCCGGGCGGATGCGAGGCCTGACCGGCCAGGACACGCCGTACGAGCCGCCGGAATCGCCGGAGGTCACGATCCGCACGCTCCAGCAGCAGGTCCATGAATCGGTCGAGCAGCTGATCGCGTTGCTCGATGGATTGGCCTGACCGGCCTGACCGGCATGCCCGGCATGCCCGGCATGACCGGCCGACGGCGGTGGTCGTCCGGCTGGCCGGAGCGGGCGACCTTCTACGCTGCGCGTCATGAGTGACCGGTCATGCTGCGGCGGATCGCGCGGCGCACTGCAAGCCGGAGGTGACGCGCACGCGGCGCTGGCGGCGCCGGCAGCGGGCAGCGCCGCGATCACGCCGCGTGGCGGCTGGGTCGAACTGCCGGCGCAGTCGTTCTCGATGGGCGACGACCGCCCCGAGGTGATCCCCGGCGATGGCGAGGAGCCGGTCCGCACGGTGGCCGTCGAAGCGTTTGCGATCGCCGCGACGGCCGTAACCGTCGACGAATGGCGCAGCTTCGTTGCGGCGACCGGCTGGCGGACCGTCGCCGAACGGGAAGGCTGGTCGTTCGTCTTCGCCGGCCATCTGCCGGACGATCATCCGCCGACGCGCGCACTCATCGGCGCGCCGTGGTGGCGGCAGGTGTTCGGGGCAGATTGGGCGCATCCCGAAGGGCCGCGATCGCATGTCGATCGGCGTGGCGACCATCCGGTGGTCCACATTTCCCGCGACGACGCGCTGGCCTACTGCCGCTGGGCCGGTGCACGGCTGCCCGCCGAGGCGGAGTGGGAGCTGGCGGCGCGCGGCGGCCTCGAGCGCGCGATCTATCCGTGGGGCGACGAGCTGACCCCCGGCGGCGAGCACCGCTGCAACATTTGGCAGGGCGAGTTTCCCGCGCGTGACGACGGCGAGGACGGCTTCCGTGGCACCGCCCCGGTCGATGCCTTTGCCCCCAACGGCTACGGCCTGTGGAACATGACCGGCAACGTGTGGGAGTGGTGCGCTGATCGCTTTACCGCGCCGAATGCGGTCGATGGCGCGTTCGTCGTGCGCGGCGGCTCGCACCTCTGCCACCGGTCGTACTGCGACCGGTACCGCGTCTCGGCGCGCACCGGCAACACCGGCGACAGTTCGCTCTCCCACACCGGCTTTCGACTGGCCCGTGACTGATGGAGCTGGCAGCGCCGCACCGGCGGCGTGCGACGGGGCGCGGGCGGGCGGCGCTTCAACGGGGCTACTCCTCCCCTGCTGCGCCGCGCCAAATCATCCGGTCAGGCGCCTCGCCGCAGTGATCGTGTCGGTACTCGGTGTTGAGGGTCGCGCAGCGAACCGGTGCTCTTGAGCCGCCGGACGGTCAACTCACCAAACTGCGGCTTGGGGAGCCCAAGGTGGCCGTACAGGTCATCGAGTTCCTGTTCGAGACTCTGGAGCCGGTCGAGGTGCTCCTGTGGTGACCCGGAGGTGGGCATAGGTTCACGGTACGCACCTCCCCGGACGGCACACCCCGATTCGCTGAGGCCAACCGCCCAACGGGACCGAGTGGTCCAATCACCGGCGCCCTGATGCGTGACCGAGCACCTTCGCAGGTGCGTGCGTGGCGCGAGAGAGGCCTTTACGGGCGCGACGGCGAATTTGGCGATCCCTTGCGCCAAAACAGTGGCTATTATCGCGAATCGTTCGCAACAACTGGTCGGTAGCGGCCGTGGTGCGCCCTCTACCCAGGCCAGCCACGCGCCAACTCGTACCGACGACGGGCGCCCGCCTTCGCCGCTCCTCTCGCAACGAAGGCCCCGCCAATTCGGCGGGGCCTTCGCATGAGATGGGCGATGCTGGATTCGAACCAGCGACCTCTTCCTTATCAGAGAAGCGCTCTAACCGACTGAGCTAATCGCCCGCGTACGCGCACCCGGGTGGCGCGGGAGGCGTATGGTAGCGCGTCCTTGTGATCGGTGGCTCCGTGGCCACGAGGCAACTTCACCGGCCCGCGGCGATGCGCCCAGCGGCGGGTTGGCGATCGAGATCGTCACGCGAGCCGTTCGGTGAGCCGGCGTGCGGCGGCGGGGTCATCGAGGTCGAGTTCAACGCGAAACCCGGTACCGCGCGGGCGAACGCGCACGTCGAGTCCGAGCGCTGCCGACAGCTCATCGGAGAGCGATTCGGCGGCGGCCAGGTGGTCGGCGCTGGGAGCCACGGGGGCCGGAGTGGTGCGTTCGGAGGTGGGTCCGGCGGGGCGCGCGCGGCGTTCGACTTCGCGCACGCTCCAGCGTTCGGCAACGGCGCTCCGTGCCAGCCGTCGGCGATCGCTTTGGTCGGGCGCGAGCAGGAGTGCGCGGCCGTGACCTTCGCTGAGTTGTCCTGCTTCGAGCAGTTCGATGACCTCGTCGGGGAGATCGAGCAGGCGGATCAAGTTCGAGATGGCCGCCCGGCTGCGGCCGACGCGGCGGGCTACCTCTTCGCGCGTCAGCCCAAGCTCTTCAACCAGTCCAGCGCAGGCGCGGGCCTCCTCGATCGGCGTGAGGTCGGCGCGGGCCATGTTTTCGACCAGTGCAGCTTCGAGTGTCTCAGCGTTGCTGCGTTCGCGCACGACCGCTGGAATCGCGTCGAGTCCGGCGAGCTGCGCGGCGCGCCAGCGACGCTCCCCGGCGACGATCTCGTAGCGGCCGCCGGGCCGGGGCCGCACCAACACCGGCTGGAGCACCCCCTGGGCGGCAATCGAGTCGGCGAGCGCCTGGAGTTCGGCGGGGTCAAAGCGGCGGCGCGGCTGATCGGGGTTGGCCGTGAGTAGGGCGACCGGCAACTCGCGCAGCTCAGCGGTGGTCGAGGCGGCACCGCCGCCGGGCGCGGGCGAGGCAGCGAGGATCGCCTCGAGCCCACGGCCGATGCCACGCGCACGACCTGGAGATTTGGCAGGCGGCGCGCTTCCGGGGCCGCCACCCAGTCCACCTTTGGTGCGCGATCGTCCACCGCTCTGCTTCGGCGTCGGTGCATCAGACACGGGTCGCCAACTCCTCGGCAAGCGTGACGTACGCTTCCGCGCCAGTCGAGCGCGGGTCGTACTGGGTGATCGGCAGGCCGTAGCTCGGCGCTTCGCTGAGGCGGACATTGCGTGGGATTACCGTCTCGAACACGAGATCGGGGAAGTGCTTGCGTACCTCCGCTTCCACATCATGCGAGAGGCGGGTGCGGGGATCCCACATCGTGATGACGAGCCCTTCGATCGCGAGCGACGGGTTGAGCTGCTTCTGGACGAGCCCGAGTGTTTCCAGCAGCGAACCGAGCCCCTCGAGCGCGAAGTACTCGGCTTGGACTGGAACGATCACGCGGTCGGCGGCACCAAGCGCGTTGAGTGTCAGCGGCCCGATCGACGGCGGGCAATCGAGGAAGACGAACTGCGCTTGCTCGCGGAGCGGCGCGAGCGCATCGCGCAGGAGGTGGTCGGAATCCTCCAGACGCGGCAGTTCGACATTCGCCGCCGCAAGGTCGCCGTGCGCGGGCAACACCCGGAGATTGGGGACTGCGGTGTCCCGCAATGCGTCGACGGCTGGCGTACCGGCCAGCACGTCGTACAGCGACGGCCGTTCATCTTTGGGGAGCCCCAACGCCACGGTGGCGTTGGCCTGCGGGTCGGCATCGACGACGATCGCGGTCGCGCCGGCCTCGGCCAAACTGGCCGCGAGACTCACCGCCGTTGTCGTCTTCCCGACGCCACCCTTCTGATTGGCAAGCGCATAGATGGCCACGCGCAGGAGCCTACGCGGAACGCCCATTGCGTGACAGGTCGACCGTCAGTGCCGAGCAGGAAGGAGCGAGCGTTTCACGTGAAACGCTGCACCTGCTGCGGCCAATCGGACCAACCGGCACCACTCCGTTTCACGTGAACGTTCCTGGCGCCACGCACGCGACGTAGAGTCCACGCATGCAGATTGAGCTGTTCCGCTTCCCTGGGTCGAACGCCTGCACCATCGTCGAGCGGCTGCTCGACTACCACCAGCTGCCGTGGCAGGCGCGGCAGCTTCGCGCCGGTCTCCACCCGTTCTCCTTGCGGCGCGCCGGCTTCGCCAAGCCCACCGCTCCCGCCGCCTTGATCGACGGCGAACGGGTACAGGGATCCATCCCGATCTGCCGCACCATCGCCGACGCCCACCCCGAGCTTGGGCTGCTGCCGGCTGATCGACCGTTGCGCCGGCGCACCGTTGACGCGGAGGCGACCGGTGAGCAATTGCAGACGGCTGCTCGACGGCTGCTCTGGGTGCTCGCGCAACGCGACCAGACAACGGTCGCGCCGATGGTAGCCGCCAACTACGCTGGCGTTCCCGCACCGCTCCGACGACTACTCACCCGTGGCTTGACCGTTGGCGCGTCGCGCTTTCACAGCGCAGACCCCGCCCAGATCGACCAATACCTCGTGGCAATTGCCGAAGTGCTCGCGCGCTGCGATGCCTGGGTGCAGGACGGCACACTTGCGCGGGAAACCCCGACGGTCGCCGACTTCCAGTTCGGTCCAAGCCTTGCCGCGCTCGCGTGCGACGCCGCCTTGGGCGCCGCGCTCCGCGCACGTCCGTTGTGGCGAGTCGCTGAGCTGGCCTGCCCACGCTACCCCGTTGCCATCTCGCTTGATCTGCCGGAGGCCTGGCGGAAGCGACTCCTCGCCGGCTGAGCGCCGCTCCCCCCCACGCAGCGATCACGAAGCTGTTTCACGTGAAACGGGCGGCACCCCGCCGCGGATCGGGTACCGTCGCGGAGGTGGGGTTCATGTTCGATCTTGAGCTGCCTGGGCTCACCGCCCTGAGCGGCGTGTTGGTTGAGCAGGCCGTCGCCGATGCCGGCGCCTGGCCGGTCCGCTTCTCACCCAGCCGCGAAGAGCGCCGGTGGTTTGGGATCCGTAAGGCATATCCCGCCGTCTTGGAGATCCTGACGGCCGATGGACAGGGGCACATCCTGTGCAACCCCGACCGCTGGGACGAACACCGCTGGCAGCTGCGCCCCGACGCGGCCCCACGGCTCGCGCGCCTCATCGAACTCCTGGCGCACTACACCGAGCGTGACTTCACCTTCCGCGCCACGTGGGCCGGCTCGCCGATTGAGCAGACGGTGCGACTGCCGGTGACGGAGCTCGCCGCACTCGTTCGAGCCAACCGGCTCAACGATCACACGCGCTACGTCGTCTGCCCGCAGAGCTCCCGGCCGGAGCCCGAACACGACTGAGTAGCACCAGTTGCGGGCGGCTCTCTGTGGGCGTCACGCCGACGCCGGACGCAGCGGCTCCAGCGTGGTCGATATGCGCGCACCGAGCGGCTTCTTCTTTGCCATGCCTTCGCGTCGTGGGAAGCGGGCCGGCGTCTCGGCGACTTTGCGCGCGACCACGATCCGGCGGTCGCGCGCTCCTGTAAACGGCTGGACGCGCACTTCATCCTCGACCTCAAGACCCAGCAGCTCGGCGGCCCGCTGGCCGGCGGCGCGTTCGTCGTCGCTCAGCGCCCCCTTCCACGCCACGGCGCGGCCGCCGACCGCCAGGAGCGGCGCGGAATATTCGAACACGACATCGAGCGGCGCGAGCGCCCGGGAGGTAATCAGGTCGTGGCGGCCGAGTCCCTCCGGCCATCCTTCGGCTCGGCGGGTAACGATCTCGCAGCGATCGGTCAGCGCGCACGCTTCGATCGCCGTGCGCAAGAAGGTCGTGCGGCGGCTGACCGATTCCACCAGCGCGATGCGCAGCTGCGGCAGCGCAATCGCCAATGGCAGCGCCGGAACACCAGCGCCGGTACCGAGGTCTGCGGCGCGGCGCGCATCCCGCACCGCATCGAGCTGCAGCGCGACCCACGAGTCGGCGAGATGTTGGTCAACCGCCAATGCCGGATCGGTAACCCGCGTCGATGCCAGCTCGTCCTGCTCCCACAGCCGCAACAGCGTGCGGGCATGCGCGATCGCCTCATCGGTCAGCCCGTACTCGCCGGCCAGATCGTTCAGGCGCGGCTGCGCTCGATCCATGGCGCTAACTCCAATCGCGACGGACGGCGAGCCGGGCTACTGGCTGGCGTCGGCCGGCACCTTGCCGCTCGGCGCAATCACCGCGTGCCGGTCCGGTTCGACGCCTTCGCTGTAGCTTCCGACCCCGTCGATGTCACGCACCATTTCATGGACGTACCGGCGCTCGCTTGAGGTCATCGGCTCCAGCGGCGTTGGTTCGTCGCGTTGCAGCGCTCGCGCAACGAGCCGGTGGACCTGCGCTTGGATCGCCTCACGGCGCCGTTCGCGGTATCCCTCAGCGTCAACGATGACCCGCAACCGCACCTCGTGGTCGAGCGCGATCCGTTGCGCAAGGTGCTGCAACGCTTCGAGCGTTTGGCCGTGGCGGCCGATCAGCAACCCGAGATCTTGCCCCTGCACGGCAACGTGCAGCTCATCGCCTCGCTGCTGCGCGACGACCTCCTCATCGATGCCCAGGCAGCGCGCGACACCCTCGACAAGCGTGCGGACGGCCTCGATCCCCGCCGGGTCGGCCGGATCGCTGCTGGGCGTCGTTCCGCCGCTGGTGTGATGCTCGCTCATCGCCGTTTCCCCGTGCGCTTACGCTTCGTCGGTCGCTCCGACGGACTGACCCTACCGGCTACCGCTGCCGCTTCTGTGACGACATCTTCGATCATCCCGACCGGTGATTCGTCGGTGGCGACACCCGGTGCGCCATAGACCCGCCGCAGCACGACCTGCTGGAAGACGGTGTAGAGGTTGGTCGTGATCCAGTAGAGGAGCAGACCGGCCGGGAAATGGATGATGAACGGCACGAACACGAACGGCAGCGCGTAGAAGATGTTGCGCTGGATTCCCTGCACGGTCGAGGGCATCAGCACCGTCGAGAGCAGCTGCGAACCGACGTACGCGACGAGCAGCGTGGCCAGTACCGCGCCGGTCGCCGCAGCGGTCAGATCGGGGATGAACCAAAAGGTGCCTGAGCCGGCAACGACCTTCTCGCAGGTGACGTTCAGCAGCTGCTCGTGCGTCTGGATCACGCCATGGCCGATCGGGTCGCAAATATCGACCTTCAGATCTTTGCGCAGCATGTAGAAGAGCGAGATGAAGACCGGCGCTTGGAAGAGCAGCGGCAGGCAGCCGGCAGCCGGGTTGACACCCGATTCGGCCATCAACTTGCGCTGCTCCTCGGCAAGCTTGACGCGATCGTCTTTGTGCTTCGTTTGCAGCTCTTTGATTTTCGGGCCGAGCGCGGCCATGCCCTTCATCGAGCGGTACTGCACGATCGCGAGCGGCAGCAGCAGCGTGCGGATCACGAGCGTCAGCCCAATGATCGCCAGGCCCCATGAATCGAACACTGAGTGCAACGCTTTGAGCAACGTCTCAAAGACGTCGATCAGTGGTTGCAAGGCGTTCGCGACGACGAACAGATCGGTCATGCGTGGGGGACTCGCTTCGTGCGTCCGGTGAGCGGGAACAGTCGTTGGTCTTCTGGCCGGTCGATGCCCTGCCCACCGAAGGGGTTGCATCGCGCGACTCGCCACGCGGCGAGCACCAGACCGCGCAGTATGCCGTACTGGTCGATCGCTTGGACGGCATAGTGCGAGCAGCTCGGTGTAAAGCGGCAGCGCGCACCGATTGCCGGGGAGAGCCAGCGTTGGTACGCGAAGATCGGAGCGAGCACGATCTGGCGCAAGAGCGGGCGCGAACGAGCATCCTGGCCGGCGCAGCAGCCATCCGGCTCGTTGCCACCATCACCGGCGCTCGACCGGATCGCCGGGGCGACATTACGCATCGCCGGCGGCATCCCCAGGCGCCGGTTTCGTCGCGTGTTGACGCGGAGATGGCGGAGCATCGGCCTGCTGGTCGCCACCGGCCCACGCAGTCGTGCGCTCCAGGAGGGCGCGCAGTTCGCGTTGCACGCCGGCTTGGCCGTCGCGGGCGTCGAGCGTCACCGCGTCGGCGCGCGCCGTGATCACGAGGTCACTGCCGGCAGCGAGCTGCGGCTCAAGCGCGGCGACTGCTTCGCGCAGCACGCGCTTGATCCGGTTGCGGGTGACCGCGTCACCGACCTTCTTACTGACCGACAGGCCGACGCGCGGCGGATCGAGCGAGGCTTCGCGCGGGAACACATGCACGACGAACTCCCGGCCGCCGGTCGAACGACCTTGACGGTAGACACGATCGAAGTCACCGCTGCGCGACAGTCGTCCACGCTTGCGGCGCGCTCCGGCGCCGGTGCGCGGAGCGTCCATCGCGCGCTAGACGGTCAGGCGCTTGCGGCCCTTGGTACGGCGGCGCTTGAGAATCAGCTGACCGCCCTTGCTGCTCATGCGCTGGCGGAAGCCGTGGGCGCGAGCACGCTTGCGCTTCTTGGGTTGATAGGTGCGCTTCATGAGTCCAGGAAGAGTAGAGCACTCGCGCGTATCGCGCGGGCCGGCGGAAGAAACTGGCCCGATCGCACACCGTCGGGCACGAATTTTGCGCGCGGAGCGGCCTGATCGATGAGTTCCACCGGTCATGTCGCCAGGGCGCTGCTAGGTTCAGCTCTCGCCGCTCGCGCTGTGGCCGCAGCGCCGGAGTTGTCTGACGCCTGCGCCCCGCCACGACGGGCGCTGCTGCATGCTCGAACCGACCGCCCACGATCTCTCGACCGATCCGACCGCCGCGTGGCGGCTGATCCTCGACCAGTTGCGTGGCCGTGTTGACGAAACGACGCTCGAACTGTGGCTCGAGCCGTTGCACGCCGTCGACTACCAAGCTGGGACGCTGCTGCTCGCCGGGCCGCCGCACCTCGTCCGCTGGGCGCGGGACCGCTGCACCCCGCTGTTGACCGAAGTCGCGCAGCACTGCCGGGTCGCCTCGACGATCGCGTGGATCGAAGCAAGCGCCGACCAACTCGCTGCCGCACCGCCAACCCGGCACGGCGGCTATCGCCGCGATCCGGCAGCCCCGGTACACCGACCGCAAGGCAACCACGACCCCGAACCGGCGCAGCCGCTGCGCGTCGGCGATCCGATCGACCCCGAACTGACCTTCGAGCAGTTCGTTATCGGCCACAGCAACCGCCTCGCGCACGGCGCCGCGCTCCAAGTCGCTGAATTGCCGGCGGCCGCGTTCAACCCGCTGTTGATCTGCGGGCCACCGGGCACCGGCAAAACCCATCTGTTGCACGCGATCGCCAACTATGTCGCGCAAACGGCCCCACACCTGCACGTGCATCTCTGCACCAGTGAGGGATTCGTCAACGACTTCACCGGCGCGCTGCGCAACCGCCGCATCGGCGACTTCAAAGACCATCTGCGCGGCGCCGACGTGCTGCTCGTCGACGACGTGCAGTTCCTCGCCGGCAAAGATCGCACCGAAGAAGAGTTCTTCCACACCTTCAACGCGCTGGAGCGCAGCGGCGCGCAACTCGTCCTCACGAGCGACCAGCCACCACATGAGCTCGGCGCGCTCAGCGAACGACTGCGCGACCGCTTCGCCTCCGGACTCGTCGTCGATGTGCAGCGACCCGACGACGCGCTGCGCCGGATCTACGTTTCGCGCCGCGCCGCGCAAGAGCTCGAAACGCCGGCCGAACGCGCGAACCTCACGCACCTCGCCGACCGCATCACCGACGGGATCCGCACGCTCGAAGGCGCGATCCTCTCAACGATCGCCTACCGCCGCCTGACCGGCCGGCCACTCGATCAGGCGCTCGTCGACGACGTGGTCCGCCGGCTCTACCCCCAGCGCCCCAAGGGCACCCGCGAACGCCCGACGATCCGCCGCGTGCAGGATGTCGTCTGCGCCGCCTTCGAGCTTGACCACGACACGATCGTCGGCCCCAGTCGCGCCGCCGCGATCAGCTGGCCCCGCCACGTCGCGATGTACCTCGCGCGAACCCACACCGAAGCGTCGCTGCCGGCAATCGCCCGCGCGTTCAACCGCCGCGACCACACCACGGTCATGAACGCCGTCTCGCGCGTGACCGAGCAAATCGAACGCGATCCCACACTCCACCAGCAGGTCAGCGAGCTTGTGGACGAGCTGCGGTAACCATCCCCGCCGCCGGCCGTGCGAGACTCGGGCGCGCACTCCATCCACAGGGTTCCCGTACCGCCGCAGCCCGCCAGCGCAACAAATCCGCGAGTTGTCCACACTATCCACGGCCCTACTGCTCCTCAAACTCCCTACTTCTTCTTCCTGTGATCTCCATCAGTTGCCAGACCGCCGATCTCGTCGAGCGCCTTACCGCCGTCTCCCGGGTCGCCAGCGGTCGCAGCGCGATGCAACCCATCGCGGGCGTGCGACTCGTCGCGCAATCGGGCTCGGTCGCACTTGAGGCGGTCGACTCCGACCTTGCAATCCGCACTGAACTGACGGCGACGGTCGGGGGGTCTGGCTCGATCGCACTGCCCGGCAAGCTGCTGCTCGATGTCGCCCGCGCACTACCGGCGACCGCCGTGGAGCTGACCAGCGGCGAAGATGGCTTCGTCGAAGTGCGGTCGGGGTCGGCGACCTTCAAGCTCCGCGCGCTGCGCGACGACGACGTGCCGCCGCTACCGCCGCTCGACGGCGAGCACCCGGTGCAGCTTTCGGCCGGGGCACTGCGCGACACGATCGCCAAAGTTGAAAAGGCGGCGGCGCGCGACGCGACGCGACTGATCCTGACTGGCGTGCTGATGTCGGCGACCGGCGACGAGTTGCGGATGGTCGCCACCGACGCCTACCGCCTCGCCGTCAAAGAGACCAAGCTCGACACCTCGATCGGCGGCGAAGGGCTCGAAGCGACGGTTCCGCACCGCGCACTCGCCGAAATCGCCCGCGCGACGATTGCCGACGACGCGACGATCGAACTGCGCCGCCACGAATCGCGCCTGATTGTCAAGTGGGATGGCACGACGCTCGCCTCCCGGCTGCTCGACGGCCAATTCCCGAACTACCGACAACTGCTGCAAGAGAACTTCACCAGCGAAGTGGTGCTCTCGACCAAAGAGCTTGCCGGCGCGCTGCGGCGCGTGAGCCTGCTCGCTCAGAAGTCGGCGCGGCTGCGGCTGAAGTTCACCGAAGGCGAGCTGTTGATCGCCGCGCAAACTCAAGATGTCGGCGAGGCGTCGGAGTCGATTCCTGCGCCGTGGCACGGCGAAGAGCTGGAAATCGGCTTTAACCCCGATTACCTGCGTGCCGGCCTCGACAACGTCGCGACCGAAACGGTCAGGTTGCGGCTGATCAACCCGGTCCGGCCGATGGTGTTCGAGACGACCGACGACAGTGCCTTTACGTACCTCGTGATGCCGCTGCGGCTCGACGTTTAGCGATCATGCGTTTGTCCGCCCTGCGCGCCGCGCAGCTGCGGACTCATCCACAGGCACAGCTGCCGCTCGACGCCGATCTGACGATCATCGACGGCCCAAACGGCGCCGGGAAAACGAATCTGCTCGAAGCGATCGTGCTCGCCACGACCGGTCGCAGTTGGCGTACTCGCACCGATCGCGAATTGGTCCGGCACGGCGAGGAGGCGGGCCGCGCCGAACTGCACTTCTGCGATGAGGTCGGCGCCGCGCATCTGCTCACACTGACCGTGCATCGTGGCGCCACCGATCGGCTGCACCGACTCGATGGCACGCGCGCCGAAGTCGGTGCCCCGCGTCCACAGGTCGTGCTGTTTGCACCCGATCGCCTCGCGCTCGTACAGGGTTCTCCACAGGGGCGTCGGGCGCATCTCGATCAGCTCGTCGCTGCGCTGTGGCCCGCTCGTTCCGGTATCCGCGCCGAGTACGCGCGTGCACTCGGGCAACGCAACGCGCTGCTGCACCGCGCAGGATCGCCGGCGATCGAAGCCTGGGAGGCCGAACTGGCCCGCCACGGCGTTGCGCTGCGCGCTGCACGCAGCGCTGCGATCGATGCGCTCACCGAACCGTTTTCCACGCTCGCTACCGAACTTGGCCTGCCCGGCATGCCATCGCTGGCATACCGCACTGGGGACGACACCACGACCGCCGAACAGCTCGCCGCACTGCTTGCCGAGCGCCGCGACCGCGACCGTGACCGCGGCTTTACCCAGGTCGGCCCGCACCGCGACGAACTGGCGATCCGCCGCGACGGCCGCGACTTGCGCAGCTACGGCTCCCAGGGCGAACAGCGGCTTGCCGTCCTGGCGTTGCTGCTAGCCGAACGCGCGCTGCTGGCCGAGGTACGCGGCCGTCCACCGGTCGCCTTGCTTGACGATGTTGGCAGCGAACTTGACGCTGGCCGCCGCCGTCTGCTGCTCGCCGAAGTCTGCCGCTACGGCCAGGTCGTGATCGCCACGACCTCCGCCAGCGAACTCGGCCAACTGCCGGCCGGCCGCAGCCTGCGGCAGATCCACGTTGCACCGGCATCCGGCGCCGACCAACCGACCAGCGTGCTGACGGTCAAGGCGCCCACAGGCCGGACCGCTAGCGAGATCGGCCCAGAGCCCGGAGCAGCAGCGACCGGATGAGTCCGCCAATCTCCGCGATCGGCCAGGATCGGTTGCGTGCGTGACACGATGAGACCGATGAGGAACCGGCGATGACGCGCGTCCCCCGGCGCCGCACCCCCCGCCCGATCGCCACGGTGATCGAAGGACTTTTGACCGAGCTTGCGCCGGCCGACCCGTTGTCGCGCCTGCAAGCCCAGTGGCCGCAGTTCGCTGGCCAGCGCTACGGCAGCCTCAGTCGGCCGGTGCGCCAGCGCAAAGACGGCACGATCGTGATCGCCTGCGACTCCGGCGCGATCGCCGCCGACCTACAACTCCAAGCACCACAGCTTGTGGCGCTGATCGGCGAACACCTCGGCCTGCGCTGCACGCTGCGTTTCGAAGGACCGCGTCGCCGCTGAGCGCGGTACGCCAGCTCCGCCGGATTCGAGGTCGGTGCGGTGGCGATCATCGCGTCGGCGCGATGATCGCGCCGGTAACCCAAAACGCATCGCTCGCGCACGCGCGCGAGCGCAGCGCAACTCGCCGGTTCTCGCGCACGCTTTTGCCGCTCTCGCGGGATCTCCCGCGCCGACCTGCCTTCCGCCACCGGAAACAAGCCCAGCCGCTCAAAACGGGCGTTTCCGCTCCCAAGCTCGGTAGACTGCCCTCGCAGCGAGCCGTTCGCCGGCCTGCTCCCCGACTCCGACCTGCCGCCGCGCGGCACGGAAACCGCTCACCCATGGCCGACGACACCACCTCCCAGCAGGGATCAGCCTCCTACGGCGCCGACGACATCACCGTCCTGGAAGGGCTCGAAGCGGTCCGCCTGCGGCCGGGTATGTACATCGGTTCGACCGGCATCCGTGGGCTGCACCATCTCGTTTGGGAAATCGTCGACAACTCGGTCGACGAAGCGCTTGCCGGCCACGCGACGACGGTCGACGTCACGATTCACCCCGACAACTCGGTCACCGTCCAAGACGACGGCCGGGGCATCCCCGTCGCCGTGATGGAAAAAGAGGGCAAGTCGGCGCTTGAAGTCGTGCTGACCGTGCTGCACGCCGGCGGCAAGTTCGGCGACGGCGGCGGCTACAAAGTCTCCGGCGGTCTGCACGGCGTCGGTTCTTCGGTCGTCAACGCACTGTCCACGACGCTCCACGCGCAGGTGCAGCGCGACGGCCACATCCACACGCAGACCTACCAGCGCGGGATCCCCGACGGCCCGATCACGCAAGGCGACGCGACCGACCGAACCGGTACCGCGATCACCTTCGCGCCCGACCCCGACATCTTCGAAGAAACGGTCTTCGACTGGAACATCCTCGAAACGCGCCTGCGCGAAACCTCGTTCCTGACCAAGGGCCTGAAGATCACGCTCACCGACGAGCGCGGCGAAGGCAAGCAGGCCGTCTTCCACGCCGAAGGCGGCATCGCCGATTTCGTCGCCCATCTCAACGGTGCCAAAGAGACGATGGGCCGCAAAATCGTCTACTTCGAGGGCGAATCTGAAGAAGGCTCCGTCGAAATCGCGATGCAATGGAACACGACCTACCAAGAGTCGGTTCACAGCTTCGCCAACAACATCAACACGCACGAAGGCGGGTCGCATCTCTCCGGCTTCCGCTCGGCACTGACCCGCACGCTCAACCGCTACGCCCGCGAAAAAGGGCTGCTGCGCGAAAAAGACGACAACCTCTCCGGCGAGGACATCCGCGAAGGGCTGACCGCCGTCATCTCCGCCAAGCTCTCCAACCCGCAGTTCGAGGGCCAGACGAAAACCAAGCTCGGCAACCCCGGCATGGAAGGCTTCGTCGCGAACATCGTCAACACGAAGCTCGCCGAGTTCTTCGAAGAAAACCCGCAAGATGCTGGCGCCGTGGTCCGCAAAGCGGTCGCGGCCTCACAAGCGCGGGCCGCCGCCCGCAAAGCGCGTGATCTCACCCGTCGTAAAAGCGCGCTGGAAAACTCGACGCTGCCCGGCAAGCTCGCGGACTGCTCGGTCAAAGATCCAACGCTCGCCGAACTGTTCATCGTCGAGGGTGACTCCGCCGGCGGCTCGGCCAAACAAGGCCGAGATCGCGCCACCCAGGCGATCCTGCCGCTACGAGGCAAGATTCTCAACGTCGAAAAGGCCCGCATCGACAAGGTGCTCGCCAACCAGGAAATCCAAAACCTGATCACCGCGATCGGCACCGGCGTCCGCGACGAATTCGACATCGAAAAGCTCCGGTACCACAAGATCATCCTGATGACCGACGCCGATGTCGACGGCGCCCACATCCGCACGCTCGCCCTCACGCTGCTCTTCCGCGAGATGCGCGAACTGATCGACGGCGGCTACGTCTACATCGCCAAACCGCCGCTCTATCGCCTCAAGCGCGGCAACCAAACCCGCTACATCGAGCACCAGTCCGAACTCGAAGAGATCCTGCTCTCCAACAAGTGGGATGAGATCGAGATCACCGATCGCGCCGGCAAGAAGACGACCGTCACCGAGCTGCGCTGGCAAAAACTCACGCGCCTGCTCAAGCACTACGACGCCTGGGCCAGCCAGCTGCGCTCCGAATACGGGCATGAAGCACTCAGCTTCCTGGAATCCTCCTCGCTGCTGGATTCGCTGCTGAAAAGCTCGACCGAAGCTGAAGCGGCGATCGCCGCTTCCGGCGACGACGACGCCCCGTTCCAAACGAGCGTCGAAGAGAGCGGCGAACACGAACTGTGGGTCAAGTCGATCGAAAAGAGCACCGGCCACGCCCGCATCTTCCGCCTGCGCCGCTCACTCTTCGACCCCGTCTACGGCACCAAAACGGCGTACCGCCAACTCGTCGACGCCCGCGAAGGACTGGCCGCACTCGTTGGCAGCGGTCCCTTCACCGTCACGATCGATGACCACTCGCAAACGGCCAGCACCTACGTCGGCCTGCGCGATGCGATCCTGCGCCTCGCCCAACGCGGCACCACGCTTTCGCGCTTCAAGGGTCTCGGCGAGATGAATGCCGAACAGCTGGCAGACACCACGATGGACCCAGCCAAGCGCACCCTCGCGCAAGTTACGATCGACGACGCCACCGCCGCCGACGAGATCTTCTCCAAACTGATGGGTGATCTCGTCGAACCGCGCCGCGAATTCATCGAGACCTACGGCGCCTCCGTAGCGAACCTCGATGTCTAATCGGTTGAGCGGCACCTCGCGGCGCGATGCTGCTGCGCCGGTACTCAATGGCCCAGGGGGCGACCTCCGCCCGTCGCCGCAGCGTGACCTCCACGACGCGGCACTCCTCGAATCAGACATGAAGAACGGAGGACGCACATGAGCACCGGTGATCTGATCGGCGGCGGCAACATCGAGCCCCGCGCCCTCGAAGACGAAATGCACACGGCGTACCTCGATTACGCCATGAGCGTGATCATCGGGCGCGCCCTCCCCGACGCTCGGGACGGCCTCAAGCCGGTCCACCGCCGCGTGCTGTTCTCGATGAACGAGAACGGCCAAGGACCGACCCGTCCGTACTCGAAATCGGCGGCGATCGTCGGCGACGTGATGGGTAAATACCACCCGCACGGCGACTCCGCGATCTACGACACGCTCGTCCGCATGGCCCAGCCATTCTCGATGCGGTACGAACTGATCGACGGCCAAGGCAACTTCGGTTCGATCGACGACGACCCTGCTGCCGCGATGCGCTACACCGAAGCGCGCCTGGCCCGCATCGCGACCGAGATGTTGCGCGATCTCGACAGCGACACCGTCGACTTCCAGCCCAACTACGACGGCTCCAAGCAGGAACCGGTCGTGCTGCCCGCACGCTTCCCGAACCTGCTCGTCAACGGCGGCTCCGGCATCGCCGTCGGCATGGCCACGAAGATCCCGCCGCACAACCTCGGCGAAATCGTCGGTGCTGTGGTCGCGATGATCGACAACCCCGACATCACCGACGACGAACTGATCGCGCTCGTCCCCGGCCCCGACTTCCCAACCGGCGGCATCATCGTCGGCCGCTCTGGCATCCGCGCCGCCTACGAAACCGGGCGTGGCAAAGTCCGTGTGCGCGCGAAAATCCACACCGAAGACATCGGCCGCGGTAAAGAGGCGCTGATCGTCACCGAGCTGCCGTACGAGGTCAAGAAGGGCGGCGACAACGGCGTCATCAAGAAGATCGCCGATCTGGTGCGCGACAAGCGGATCCCCGAAGTCGCTGACATCCAGGACTACTCCGACAAACGCGGGATGCGGCTCGTGATCGAGCTCAAACGCGACGCGATCCCCGAAGTCGTTCGCAACAAGCTCTTCAAGCACACGCCGCTACAAACGACCTTCGGCGTCAACACTGTCGCACTGGTCGATGGCGTTCCGCGCACCCTCTCGCTGCGCGAAGCGCTGCGCGTCTGGATCGAGCATCAGCGCGATGTCATCGTGCGCCGCTCCAAGCACGAACTCGGCGTCCTTGAGCGCCGCGTCCATGTGCTCGAAGGGCTCCTCAAAGCGCTCGACCACCTCGATGAGGTGATCGAAGTGATCCGCGCTAGCCGTGACCGCGAATCTGCGCGCGTCGAGCTGATGGCGCGCTTTGAACTCTCCGAGATCCAGGCCTCCGCGATCCTCGACCTGCGCCTGAGCCAGCTCACCGCGCTGGAAGCCGACGCGATCCAAAGCGAATACGACGACAAGGTCGAGCGGATCGCTGAACTGCGCGCGATCCTCGGCGATGAACGCAAGATCTTCGCGCTGATCAAAGAGGAACTGACCGAGATCTCCGAACGGTTCGGCGACGAGCGCCGCACGATCATCACCGACTCCGAAGATGAGATCGACATTGAGGATCTGATCGCCGACCAGCAGATGGTCATCACGATCACCCATTCGGGATACATCAAATCCCTGCCGCTCGCCACCTACCGCCAGCAGAACCGTGGTGGGCGCGGCGTCACCGGGATGAACATGAAGGATGGCGACTTCATCGAGCATCTCTTCGTTTGCTCCAGCCACGACTTCCTGCTGTTCTTCAGCAACCGGGGCAAGGTCTACCGCAAGAAGGTGTACGAGCTGCCGGAAGCCAGCCGTACCGCGAAAGGCCGCGCGCTCGTCAACATCCTGCCGCTGCGCGACGGCGAGCGGATCCAATCGGTGCTCTCCACCCGCGACTTCAACGAAGGGCCGTTCCTGATCTTCGCGACCCGATCCGGCGTCGTCAAGAAAACCGAGTTTGGCCTGTACAACACGCCGATCAAGGCCGACGGGATCATCGCCATCAAGATCCGTGACGACGACGAACTGGTCGCGGTGCGCCGCACCTCCGGGGACGACGACATCCTGATGGTCAGCCGCCGTGGCCAAGCGGTGCGCTTCCACGAGGAAGCCACCCGCGCGATGGGCCGCGACACCACCGGCGTGCGCGGCATGGATATCTCCGCCAAAGACGACGGCGTGCTTGCGATGGATGTCGCCCGCGACGACGACGACCTGCTCGTCGTCACCGAAAACGGCTACGGTAAGCGGACCGGCATCGATCAGTACCGCAAGACCAATCGCGGTACGAAGGGCGTCGGCACGATCAAGCTCACCGACGCGAAAGGTGCGCTTGCCGGTGCGCTCGTCGTCCGCGAGCATGACGGGCTGGTGTTCATCAGCCGCGAAGGGATGGTGCAGCGCACCGCCGTCCGCGGCATCAACCGCTACGGCCGCCTCTCCCAAGGCGTCAAGTTGATGAACGTCCGCGACGACGACATTGTGTCCGCCGTCGCCGTGGTCTACGACAACGACGACGAGGAAGGCACCGACGTGCAACCGACCCTTGAGAGCGAAACGCCCGCAACCCCCGCTCCAGACGGCGATGAGGGCAGCCCCGGCGTCCAGATCAACGAGTCCGAGATCGACGAGCCCGGCGATGAGGACTCCCCGACGACCGAGAACGACATCACCTGATGTTCGTACGCGCCAGCTGGCCGGCTGCCGGAAGTTTCCGTCCGGGCCACGGGTATGCTGGCGCTACCAGAGAAGGGAGGTGATCCGCATCTACGAGAGTTCTTATGGGACCCTGGAGGTACTCGGATCCCCGGCCCCGCGAACGCGGGCCTGACGGGACAAATCAACCACCGACGTACCCGCGATTCGGCGGTGCCGCGACTCGTCCCTGCGGCCCATTGACCACCGGCGAATCGTGTTTTGCGTTCGAACAGCGCGAAGGGCGCCCCGGCAACCGCAGCTGGGGCGCCTTACGCCGCCTGCGCCAGCGCGCCCACCGGCGACCCTGGAGCGGCGCTGGTGGCGGCCAGCCCACCACGCCGCGCGACCACCCGCAGCCACGGCTCCCACACCGCCGGCGTGCGCGGCGCAGCGACATGGATGAACACGTCGGGATGCGGAGCGCGTGGTGCCGTACGCGGAATCATCCCCGCCACCGCCGGCAACATGTCGCCCTTGCGGCGGTTGCATGGAGCGCAGCACGCGACCACGTTGTCCCACGTCGAACCGCCGCCCTTCGCGCGCGGAATCACATGATCGACCGTCAGCTCCGAGCGTGAATCGCAGTACTGGCAGCGCCAGCCGTCGCGCGCGAAGATCGCGCGGCGCGTAATGCGGCGGGTGCGCGTTTCGCGCGGCACCGGCGCATACCGCGTCAAGCGGATCACCTCCGGTCGCGGCATCTGATCGCCGCCGGAATGCAGCGCCACGCCGCCGCGATCCTCGATCAGTTCCGCCCGCTCCTTGAGGAGCAACACCGCCGCGCGGCGCACCGTGCATACGTTGATCGGTTCGTACGTCGCGTTCAACACCAGGACCTGGCCGCCAAGTGTGGCGGCAACACCTCCGCCCCCTCGGTCCTTGCCGGGAACGGAGCTGCGAGGGTCTGGTGGCGTCGCTGGCGTCGCTGGCACGACCCTCACTGTACCCCCGAGGTCAACCGAAACCAGCAAACCACCGGTGAACGCGCGGCCCGCCCGCTCGGCCTGCCCAGCCCGGCCTCCGGCATGCGCCGGCTACCCCGGATCGGCCGCGACCGGGTAGGAGCCGAGCACCCGCACCGCGTCGCACTGCTTGGCGAGCCCCGCAATCGCGCCATCGACCGCTTCGCTACCGAGCGCGCCCTCGATATCGGCAAAGAAGCGGTAGTGGCCAAGCTGCCCGCGCAACGGGCGCGACTCGATCTTCGACAGATTCAATCCGCGAAACGCGAACTCCGAGAGGCAGCGCACCAGCCACCCAGGCGAACCGTCGCCGGTGCCCTGCCAGGTGACGGTCGTTTTGATCGGCCGATCGTCGCCGGCATCGTTCGCGCGTCGCTGCCGCGCCGCAACGTCGTCGCTGCCGCCCGCTGCCGCCGGGGACACCAGCCGGTCGCGGTGCTCGATCAACACGAAGCGCGTCACATTGACCTGCTCCTGGATGTCGTCGCGCAACACGACACAGCCATGCAGCTCCGCTGCGCGCCGCGAGCCGATCGCCGCCCACCGCTCCGGCGACGCGGCGACGAGTGCGACACCCTTGGAGGTCGACGCGACCGGCACCACCGACGCCTGCCGCACATGCTCCGCCAAAAAGCGGCGGGCCTGCGCGAGCCCCTGCGGATGGGAGTAGACCTGCTCGATCTCGCCGAGTTCCAGCGGTCGCGCGGCGACCAGCAGCTGCTCGATCGGCAAATCCAATTCGGCGGTGATCACCAGCTCGTCGTGCTCGACGAGCGTGTCAAGCGTCGCCCCGACCGACCCTTCCGTCGAGTTCTCGATCGGCACGACCACCGCGCCAAGCGGTACGCCACCGGGCATCGGCACGCCGAGCGCCAAGTCGCCGATCAGATTGTTGATCGACTCGACCGGCACCAGCTCGCCGCCCCACGTCGCCGTCATCCGCTGCGCGGCAACCTGCGAAAAGGTGCCGGTGGGGCCGAGGAATCCGACGACCGGGCTCACCGGGCCGCTCATGCGCCCATCGCGACGCGTAGCGCCTCGGCCTCCTCCGGCGAAAGCTCCAGCTCGCCGACGCCCTCACGCACGCCCTTGGCGTACATCCGCGCCTGATCGCGATGATGGATCGACGACAAGATCACGCCGGTCTTGCGGGCATCAAGCAACGCGATCGAGGTTGACTGGCGCCCCGACATCTCGTTGTAGGCGTCATACCGCACCAGTCCCGAATGCGCGATCGCACCATCGAGCCGATGTTCGGCGAGGTCAAGCCGCTTCGCCGTCTGCTCGGTGTTTTGCTTGACGTACGCCACCATCTGCTGCACCTGGTCGTGCAGCGCCTTGGCATGCAGGATCAGGTCGCGTTCCCCGTGCTCGCCAAGCACGACCCGCTGCGCGCGCGACAGCCGCCGCAACCGCCGCTGAAGCGAGGCCGCCCACACGAGCGCCAGCAATCCAAGCGCCAGCCCAGCCGCGCCAAGCCCCACCGCGATCTGGTCGACCTGCTCCATGGCGCGAACGCTACCGGCTCGCCGCCGCGCCCGAGGCGCGGCGCGCACGCCAGATCATCAGCTGAAGATCACCTGGAAGGACTGCTTGTTGTTGTCCTTGTTGACTTCGCACGACACCGGTTTGACCTCGGCTGACACGGTCATCGCACCGGAGACCGCTTTCGTGACCGGCACCTGCACCGCTGTGGTCTGGCCCTTCGGCGAGTTGGTGACCTTGCGCGTCTCGGAGAACAGCTGCTTGCCGGTCGCTTTGCTGGTGCCGGTCACCGTTACGGAGACGTTGCTCTCGTCGCTCTCGCCCTGGTTGGCGATCGACACGACAAACGACAGGCCGGCACCGTTGCTGACCGATGTCACCGCACTGTTGCCGGAGGTCAGCGTCTTGCCATTTGCGGCAACCGACTGGATGCCGTGGCCATGCTTCGTGCCATCGGTGCAGGTGGCCTGCGTGGTATCGGGCGTTTCGCTTTGGCCGTCGATCCGGTTGGCGACCGTCGCGGCGTTCAGCCACGACAGATCGGTCAGCACCGTGCTGTCCTCGACGTCGTCGTCGCGCGCATCGAGTGCCTTGGCGCGGTCGCGGATATACGGCGTGACCCGCAACTTCCACAGCACATCGGAGGCCAGCAGCGACTGCATCTGGCCGGCGATCTGCTGCGTGGCCTCCTCGGCCTGCGCGCGACTTGTGCCGCGTGCCGTGGAGATCCGGTCGGCGATCCGCGACAGCGCGTCGGCCCGCAAACTCAGCGACACGACGAGGTTCTGCGTCGCGCCCTCCAGGCCGCCCGGCGTGCTGGTTTTCCGCGCGCGGTTTTCCAGCGCCCGCGAATCGCTCGCGAGCTTGTCGAGCGCGTTGCGTTGCGCCAGCGCCTCTCGGTCCTGCGGCTGGGCAAGCAACTGAAGCCCCTGCGACACGTTGGACGACGACTCCGTACCGAGTTCGCTGACGGCCTGGCTGAAATCCTGCAACGCGTTCTTGCGGGAACTCTCGACGCAGCCCTTCATCACGAGCGCGAACACCAGCAGCACCAGCACGATCACGCCGATCGCGACCGCTCGGCGCGCCATGATCTGCTGCTGATCTTGGGAACCACCACGGGGCCGCGGCGGCCGCGGAGGAGTCGGCGGGCCGCCTGGGCGCCGCTGTTGCGTCGGAGGATCGTCGTCGAAGAAGGCCACGAAGAATCGGGTCTGCAAGGGGACCGGCCAATGCGCTCCCACTTGGGAGTATGACCGTCCGGCCCCGGGAAGTCCCCGAGGAGGTTCGCGCCGCGTGGCGAACCTCCTTCCTACGCGGTGCTCGATCGCGACACTTTCTCCTGATGCACGCCATCGACGACGACCTGCCCTGGCCCCGCTCGGGCGGACTGCTGCTCGGCCGCTACGAGCCGCTTGGCGTGATCGGTCGCGGCGGCATGGGTGTCGTCTCCCGCGCCCGCGATCGCGACACCGGCGCGCTGGTTGCGATCAAGCGCGTGCGTGGGATGGACGACCGCGCGCAACGCGAAGCGCTCGCCGCCGCGCGGCTGCATCACCCCGCGATCGTGGAGTTGCTCGACGCGCGCCCGACCGGCGACGGCTGGCTGCTGATCTCCGAACTGGTGGAAGGCGCAGACCTGCGGCAGGTGCTGCGTGCCGGACTGACTCGGCCTGCCGACGTCGCGCGCTGTGGCGGTTCGGTGCTGCGCGGCCTCGCGCATGCCCACGAGCACGGCGTGGTGCACCGCGATGTCAAGCCGGCGAACATCCTCTGCCCGCGCGACCCACGCGCAGCCGGCGCATGGGCGAAGCTCACCGACTTCGGCGTCGCCGCGCTGCACGACGCTGAAACGCTGACTGCGGTCGGCGATGTCGTCGGCACGATGTCGTACATGGCGCCCGAACAGGCGCGAGGCGAGCGAGCCGGAGCGCCGGCCGACGTGTTCGCGCTCGCGGTCGTCGTGTACGAAGCGCTCGCCGGCGCCAACCCGCGCCGTGGTGAGACGCCGGCCGAGACGGCCGTCCGCGCGCTCGCGCCGATGCCGTCGCTTGCGCTGGCACGGCCCGACTTGCCGCGCGGCGTGATCGACGCCGTCGACCGCTGCCTGGCCGTCGACCCGGCACAGCGCGGCGACCTTTGGGAGCTTGACGACGGCCTGCGGCGCCTGGCCGCCTCCCCGCGCCGCCGCGCCCGCGATCGCACGTCGATCGCCGCGCCGGCAGGCGCACTCG
>JASGGQ010000003.1:0-50460 GCA_047604965.1 Patulibacter sp.
CCGGCTATCTGGGAGTTGACTCCCGGCTATCTGGGAGTTGACGCCCGGCTATCTGGGAGCTACGGTCCGGGTATGGCGTCTGCGTTTCCCCGCCTGTTGACCGGAGAGCTGGCCGCCGCGCTGACGTCCAGCCGTGCGGTCGCACTGGTCGGCCCCCGCCAATCGGGGAAGACCACGCTCGCTCGTCACCTCGCAGAGTCGGGGGCCCCAGGGGGTGCGCGCAGGTACGTCTCGCTCGACGATCCGCTTCAGCTCCGAGGGGCGCGTGACGATCCAGCGGGCTGGCTGGCGGGGCTCGGCCCACGGGTGACGATCGACGAAGTGCAGCGGGCGCCGGAGCTGCTGCTCGCGCTCAAGGTGATGCTCGATCGCTCCAACGAGCGAGGGCAGTTCCTGCTCACCGGGTCGGTTGATCTGGTGCGCGCCGGGACGGTTGCCGACGCGCTGCCCGGCCGGATCGAGTACCTCACGCTGTGGCCGCTTGCTCAGGTTGAGCTTGAACGCCGCACACCGACGCTGCTCGATCAGCTGTGGGCGGCTGAGCCGCAGCCGCTGGACGACCAGCCGGTCGGGCGTGCCGCGCACGCGCAGCGCGTGGTGCTCGGCGGCTTCCCGGAGTTGCATCAGCCTGGCGCGGCCAGCCGTTCGCTGCCGATGATGCAGGGCTACCTCGATACCGTGCTCGGCCGTGATCTCCCGGAGATCGCGGTGGGTCGCGTCGATGCCGTGCTGCCGCGAGACGTGCTGCGCTTGATCGCGGCGCGTTCGGGTGCGCTGGCGAACGCGAGCGCGCTTGCCCGTGACCTTGGCGTCGATCACAAGACGGCGCAGCGGTACATGACGCTGCTTGAGAACTTGTTCCTCGTGGTGCAGGTTCCGCCGTGGTCGGTGAACCTCGGGCAGCGTGTGGTGCGCACGCCGAAGCTGCATCTCAGCGACACCGGGCTGATGGCGGCGCTGCTCGGTGTCGCCGCGCAACGGCTCGTGGACGACGGGCCGCTCGCCGGCTCGTTCTTCGAGACGTTCGTCGTCACCGAGGTCGCGCGGCTCTTGGCGGCGCGCAACGCTGGCGAGCGGCTGCTCATGTACCGCGACCGCGGCGGCCGTGAGGTGGACGCGATCATCGAGCGGCCAGACGGCAAGATCCTGGCGATCGAGGTGAAGGCGAGCGCCACGGTTGGGCCACGCGATGCCCGCCACCTGGAGTTCCTGCGTGACGGGCTCGGCGACCGGTTCGCCGCGGGCGGCGTGGTGTACCTCGGGGCGTCGACCGTTCGCATCAGCGACCGGGTGTGGGCGCTGCCGCTCAGCGCGCTGTCGACGTAGGCGGGACAGGTCTTCGCGGTCGGCAGGCTGGGAGTATCGCCGAGCACGTCGTTCGCGACGCTCCCTGCCGCTTGAACGCCGCGGTTGCGGTGCAGTGTTCCTGGCGTTCTGCTGACGCACGCGCTGTGGGGAGCTCCGAGCATCGTCGGTGGACGGCCGTCGAACCCCGGTGATATCAAGCGATATCATCGGGCCCATGACGAACGTTTTGATCCGCGATGTGCCCGATGACGACCTAGAGCGGCTGGACGCGCGGGCGTCCTACCTCGGCCTCTCCCGCAGCGAACTGCTGCGGCGTTGCCTGCATGAAGAGGCGAGCCGCCCGGCGGGGGAGCAGTTGGCCCCGGTGGACTGGGCGCGTTTTGCCCGTGATTGCGCTGATCTCGCCGACCCTGAGATTATGCGTCAGGCTTGGTCGTGATCTCGTCGCGGACGGCGTCCGAGTGGTTGATCGACAAATCGGCGCTGGTGCGCCTGGGGCAGTCGGCGAGGCAGGATGACTGGCAGGGGCGCGTGCAACGAGGTCTTGTGCATGTCGCGACGGCGACGCTGCTTGAGGTCGGGTACTCGGCGCAGAACGTGTCTGGGTTGCGCAGGTCGTTGGATTTGCCGCCGATCTCCCTGATGCCGGTCGCGTACGCGACACCGCCTGCTGAGGATCGCGCCGTTGAGGTGCTGGGGCTGCTGTGCGAGCGCGGGCAGCATCGTGCCCCGTCGATCCCCGATCTGATGATCGCCGCGATCGCCGAGCTGACCGGTTTGACGGTGCTGCACGACGACAAGGACTTCGAGCTGATTGGCGAGGTCACCGGCCAGCCGATGCACCGGCTCGGCTGAGCGACGGGCGGTGGGCGTCGCACGCGCCGGTACGCTGCGCCCGGTGAACGCCTCCCCGACCCCGAGCGACATGCACGCGCGTGCGATCGTGGCGCGCTGGGTGCCGCAGCTGGTGGCGGCGGGCATCGGTACGGCGCGGCTCGACGCCGAGCTGCTCGTCGCGCACGTCCTCGGCATCGCGCGCGAGCGCATCCTGATCGACGACCCGCAGCTCAGCGCCGCTCAGCTTCAAGAAACCGATGATTTGCTGAGGAAACGTGCGGAAGAGCGGGTGCCGGTGGCGTACCTCGTCGGCCAACGGTGGTTCGCAGACCTCAGCCTCAATGTGAGCCCGAGTGTTCTCGTGCCGCGGCCAGAAACGGAGCTGCTTGTCGACCTCGCCGCCGAGCACGCGCCTGCGGGAGCGCGGCTGCGCGACGTCGGCACCGGCAGCGGTGCGATCGCGCTCGCGCTCGCCAAACGTCGCCCCGACCTGACGATCGTCGCCTCCGACATCGACGGTGCGGCGCTCGACGTCGCCCGCGAGAACGCCAGGCGGCACGGCGTGCTGGACGACACCGACGAGGAGCACGGCAACACCCAAGGGGCGGACGCTGGGGACGCAGGCCGGGCCAAGGCGCGCGACCAACATGTGGGAGCGGCGGATGCCCAAGGCACAGAAGCTGCGGATGGGGGCGGGCAGTGGCCACCCCCCGGGCGCATCGTCTTCGAGCACGCGCCGCTGCTCGGGCCGAGCTGGGCTGGCGACGTGGTCGTCTCCAACCCGCCGTACGTCGAGTCGACGCTCCGAGGCCGCCTTGCCCCGGAGCTCGATCACGAGCCGGCGCACGCGCTCTACGCCGGAGAGGACGGGCTTGACGTGATCCGCGACCTGATCGACGCCTGCCGCAGCCGCACGGTCGGGCTTGTGCTGATCGAGCACGGCGCGACGCAGGGGACCGCCGTGCGGGAGATGCTCGCCGCCGCCGGCTACCCGACGGCCGCCACCGAGCAGGACCTCGCCGGCCTTGATCGCGTCACCTGGGCGCGGCACGGCACCTGAGAGGTTGTCTCAGAATGAGTTGGGCGCGGTTGAACGCCGTCTCGCACGCACGCTGAAGGAGCGCTGATCCTCAACGGGCCCAGGGGCCCGCCTGCGGTCATCGCCCCTCCATCGCACGCACGATCCAACGTTCCCCGCTCTCCCATCTCATTCTGAGACAACCTCTAAACCGCCGCGTCTCGCCCCGCGCCGGCCCCGCGCCCGTCAGCCGAGTCCCGGCCAGAACTCGGCGATGCGCGCACGCGCGTTCCCGGCCACCGGATGCTCTGGTACCGCGTCGACCGCAGGTGGCTTGTCGCTGCCGAGCGCGTCGAGCGTCTGCACCACCGAGCGGCTGAGCGCGGCGATGTCGTAGCCGCCTTCGAGCACGAGGCCGACCGGCGCGCCGACTTCCTCGGCGACCGACCGGATCGTTGCGGCCATCCCGAAGTAGCCGTGGTCGCTGACTTGGCAGCCGGCGAGCGGGTCGTCGGCATGCGCGTCATACCCGGCGCTGATCAGCAGCAGTTGTGGCGCGAAGCTGCGTGCCAGCGGTGCCAGCACATGCTGCACGAGCGAGACGAACACCTCGTCGCCGGCACCGGCCCTGACCGGCAAGTTGACGGTGAAGCCGGCGCCTTCCCCGCTGCCGATTTCGTGGACCGACCCGGTGCCCGGATACAACGGCGCCTGGTGAATCGACGCGAACAGCACGTTGCGATCGGCTTCCAGAACCTGCTGCGTGCCGTTGCCGTGGTGGACATCCCAGTCGATAATCATCACCCGCTCAAGCCCGTGGGCCTGAACTGCGTGGCGCGCTGCGATCGCGACGTTGCTCAGCAGGCAGAAGCCCATCGCGCGGTTCGTTTCGCAGTGGTGGCCGGGCGGACGATGCAGCGAGGCGGCCGCCTGGGTCTCGCCGCCCGCCAGCAGGTCGACGACCTCGATCGCACCACCGGCGGCGTGGAGTGCCGCATCCCACGAGCCGCCGCTCACGACGGTGTCGGCGTCGATTCGGCCGCCGCCGCTGGCGGCGAGTGCGGCGAGATGGTCAAGATGCGACGCGGGATGGACGCGCAAGAGCGCATCGCGCGATGCCGGCGTGGAGGCGCGCCGCTCCCACGTCAGCCAATCGGCGGCGTCGAGGTACCGCTCGATCGCGCGGATACGTTCGGCGTTCTCGGGGTGCGCGCCGGTGTCATGCGCGAGTGAACGCTCGTGCATCAGGAGGATGGGCGCGGCCATGCTCGCGCACGATAACCCGCGCTGCCCGGATCTTGACCGGCCACTTCGTGTTCGTACGAACACCACCTCGCACGCTGAGATCCGGTGCATCGAGCGTGGCGTCCGGCGGCGTCCAGGGCAGCCACGACCGGTTCGCCTACTACGCTGCCTCGCGTGTCGTCCACCCCTGAGCTGCGCCTGGCGCTTGCTACCCGCGACGCGCAAGGCAACGTGACACAGGTGCGACTTGTTGGCGCGCCGGGCGCTTGGTCGCTCCCCCGTGCGACGGTGGCCGATGGCGCCGACCGGCACCTGCGGCTTCAAGCGGCCGTCGAGATGCTGGTCCGCGAATCCGCCCCAGGGGTCGCTGCGGGCGCCGTCTTCTCGACCGCGATCGTGCTGGTGGACGACCCTGCGCCCACATCGCCCGCCACGCGCGTCGCCGTGCTTGACCTGCCAACGTTTGGCGTCGACGGCCGCGACGCGATCGACCCGGCCGACGTACGGGCGCTCGGCGACGTACTCCGCGCCGACGAGCAGCAGCGTGCCGCCTGCCGGGTGACGTTGGCCGATCGCCTCGTTCCGGCCTACGAAGCGACGGCGCAACGCAATGTGACGCACAACGGCTTGATGTGGCAGACGCCGGGACTCTCGATGACGGCCCAGGCGTTTTTGCTGACGCTGGCGCTCGGTAGCGGGACGCCGCCGCTGGCGCGCGTTGTCGCTGCGAGCATCGCGATCGTGCTGTCGGCGGTGTCGGTGCAGTTGCTTCGCAAGCATTCGCACCACGAGATCGTTGATCGTCGCATGCTCGAACGCATCGAGTTGCTGGCCGGCTGGCCTGTTGTTCACGGAGTGCCGCCGAGCAGCGGGTCCAAGTTTGTCGACCGGCCAAGCCGGGCGTTGTGGGCTGGGGCGCTGTGGATGTTCGCGGCAGCGGCCGTGCTGGTGATCGTGGCCGTCGCGCTCGACGCGGCCGGCGTCACGCACCTCTTTCAGCCGGCCGCCTGACGTGACGCCGCCCCGATCTTGACCGGCCACTTCGTGTTCGTACGAACACCACCTCGCACGCTGAGATCCGGTGCATCGAGCGTGGCGTCCGGCGGCGTCCAGGGCAGCCACGACCGGTTCGCCTACTACGCTGCCTCGCGTGTCGTCCACCCCTGAGCTGCGCCTGGCGCTTGCTACCCGCGACGCGCAAGGCAACGTGACACAGGTGCGACTTGTTGGCGCGCCGGGCGCTTGGTCGCTCCCCCGTGCGACGGTGGCCGATGGCGCCGACCGGCACCTGCGGCTTCAAGCGGCCGTCGAGATGCTGGTCCGCGAATCCGCCCCAGGGGTCGCTGCGGGCGCCGTCTTCTCGACCGCGATCGTGCTGGTGGACGACCCTGCGCCCACATCGCCCGCCACGCGCGTCGCCGTGCTTGACCTGCCAACGTTTGGCGTCGACGGCCGCGACGCGATCGACCCGGCCGACGTACGGGCGCTCGGCGACGTACTCCGCGCCGACGAGCAGCAGCGTGCCGCCTGCCGGGTGACGTTGGCCGATCGCCTCGTTCCGGCCTACGAAGCGACGGCGCAACGCAATGTGACGCACAACGGCTTGATGTGGCAGACGCCGGGACTCTCGATGACGGCCCAGGCGTTTTTGCTGACGCTGGCGCTCGGTAGCGGGACGCCGCCGCTGGCGCGCGTTGTCGCTGCGAGCATCGCGATCGTGCTGTCGGCGGTGTCGGTGCAGTTGCTTCGCAAGCATTCGCACCACGAGATCGTTGATCGTCGCATGCTCGAACGCATCGAGTTGCTGGCCGGCTGGCCTGTTGTTCACGGAGTGCCGCCGAGCAGCGGGTCCAAGTTTGTCGACCGGCCAAGCCGGGCGTTGTGGGCTGGGGCGCTGTGGATGTTCGCGGCAGCGGCCGTGCTGGTGATCGTGGCCGTCGCGCTCGACGCGGCCGGCGTCACGCACCTCTTTCAGCCGGCCGCCTGACGTGACGCCGCCCCGATCTTGACCGGCCACTTCGTGTTCGTACGAACACCACCTCGCACGCGGAGATCCGGTGCATCGGGCGCGTCGCTTGAGTTGGCAGCAAAACTCGCCGCAGCCGGGTGGCTCAGCCGCGCACGACCTGGGAGCCGCCAACGATGCCGTCTTCGCCGGTATCGCAGAAGCGCACCCACGCCTTATGCGTACCGTCGTAATCCGGCGCCCACAGGATCAGTGTGGCCGGGCGATCCCACACCGTCACCTGCTCGGTGCCCTCGGGATCAAGCCCACGCCAGATCCTGATGAACGGGTTGTGCGCCCACTCGCGGCCGGCGGTCGTCGGCCGCGTATGCCCGGGGTGCAGCACCGTCTCGGCCGGCAACCGCGCGAGTCGCAGGACGGCCGCCCGCTGATCGGCGTACCCCGTGTTATGCGGCGCGAAGTTGCCGCCGACGCTGCCCTGGAACAGCGTGTCGGCACTGAACACGTCGGTGCCGTTGACCACGAATGCGAGTTGCCCCGCGCAATGCCCCTCACTGCGCAGCACCCCGATCTCCAGCCCGCCGAAGTGCAGCACGTCGCCGTCACCGATCAGCCGGTCGACCGGCACCTCCTGCGCCGTCGGCAGCGAGCCGAGCACCGCCACCCCAGGGAAGTCGGCGACGTAGTCCTCAATCCCCTGAATGTGATCGCCGTGGCGATGCGTCACCAGCACCGCGTCGATCGTGAGCCCGAGCTGCTTGGCGCGGTCGATCAGCGGCTGCTGCACGCCATTGCCGTCAATGAACACACCATGGCCGCCCGGCCGGTCCGCGATCAGGTAGGCGTTTGATGTCCAGCCCGGCGCCTGGGTGCGCTCGACGATCAAGCCCGGCGCGCCGGTTGGGTTTGCAATCAGCGTGCTCACAACAACTCCTCAATCTCCAACGTCGTCATCCCCAAGAGCGATGACCCGGCGAGGCACCACAGCATGCCACCCCGCAGCGCCAATCCCCTACGCTCAGGCTATGCCGGCCGCGCCCGAACTAACCGCGCAGGATGCCGAGGCGCTGGAGCGCTGCGCGGCCGCCGGAGGACTGGCCGTCGTACCGACCGACACCATCTACGGGCTCGCCTGCGACCCCGACGACCAGGACGCGGTCACACGCCTCCAAGCGCTCAAAGGCCGCGACGCCGCCAAGCCAAGCGCGGTGCTGTTCAGCCGCCCCGAACTGGCCATCGCCGCGACGCCGTGGCTCGACGAGGCGACCAGCGACGCGCTCGCGCGGCTCCTGCCTGGCCCGGTGACGGTCATCGTCGCCAACCCGCAGCATCGCTTCCCGCTGGCGTGCGGTGATCGTCCCGAGCGGCTGGGGATCCGCGTTCCACGCTGGCCGGAGCCGGCGCAGGCACTCAGCGAGCTGTCATGGCCGCTGCTGCAATCCAGCGCGAACCGTTCCGGCGGCGAGGACATCGCGACGATCGAGCAACTCGACCATACGCTGTGCGACGCCGCCGATCTGATCCTCGACGCCGGACCGCTGCCCGGCACCGCCTCCACGGTCGTCGACCTCAGCGGGTACGCCGCCGACGGCAGCTGGCGCGTGCTGCGGCGCGGCGCGGTCGATGAACGCTGGCTTGCGCGCCGGCTCGACCTATAGTGCGCCGTCGCAAAATGCGGTGCGTGCGCGAAACCCCGTCTCGGGGAATCCAGCGACGGCCATCGTCCCCGGCGGCGTGACCGGTACCCTTAGGGCGTCGCGACCGGCGCCACGGGTGGAACTGACCACCAGGAAGCGACCCTGAACGTCTGGCTGTCAGACCGCCGCGCGCCTGGGCACCCAGCATCAACCGCCACGAGGAGCCACCAGCCGTGACCGACCTTCCCGCCGACTTCTTCGACGCCCCGCTCTCCGAGGTCGACCCGGAGATCGCCGCCGTGCTTGAGCAGGAGCTCACGCGCCAGCAGAACACGCTGGAGATGATCGCCTCCGAGAACTTCGTACCGCGCTCGGTGCTCGAAGCGCAAGGTTCGGTGCTAACGAACAAGTACGCCGAGGGGTATCCCGGCAAGCGCTACTACGGCGGCTGCGAACACGTCGATATCAGCGAGCAGCTCGCGATCGACCGTGCCAAGCAGCTGTTCGGCGCCGAACACGCCAACGTGCAGCCGCACTCCGGCGCGCAGGCCAACACGGCCGTCTACCACGCGCTGCTGCAACCCGGCGACACGATCCTCGGCCTCTCGCTCGCGCACGGCGGGCACCTCAGCCACGGGATGAAGCTCAACGTCTCCGGCCGGCTGTACAAGATCGTTCCGTACGAGGTGTCGGCCGACGACCACCGGATCGACATGGACGAGGTCGAGCGCCTCGCACTTGAGCACAAGCCGCAGCTGATCGTCGCCGGCTGGTCGGCGTACCCGCGCCACCTCGACTTCGCGCGGTTCCGCGACATCGCTGACAAGGCCGGCTCGCTGCTGATGGTCGACATGGCGCACTTCGCGGGACTCGTCGCCGCCGGACTGCATCCCGACCCGGTGCCATACGCCGATGTCGTCACCAGCACGGTGCATAAGACGCTCGGCGGCCCGCGCTCCGGGCTGATTCTGTGCCGTGAGCAGTACGCCAAGAAGATCAACTCGGCGGTCTTCCCCGGCCAGCAGGGCGGACCGCTTGAGCATGTGATCGCCGCGAAAGCGATCACCTTCAGGATCGCGATGGGCGAGGCGTTCAAGGAACGTCAGCAGCGCACGCTCGACGGCGCGAAGGTACTCGCCGAGGAGCTGCTGAAGGTTGGGCAGGGCGTTGACGTGGTGACCGGCGGTACCGACGTGCATCTTGTGCTCGTCGATTTGCGGCACAGCGAGCTCGACGGCCAGCAAGCCGAAGATCGCCTCCACGAAATCGGGATCACCGTCAACCGCAATGCCGTGCCGTTCGATCCGCGCCCACCGATGGTGACTAGTGGGCTGCGGATCGGCACCCCGGCGCTCGCGACCCGTGGCCTCCAGGTCGACGACTTCCGAGAACTCGGCGAGATCATTGGCCTCGCCCTCACTCCGGGCTACGAAGAACGCCGGGACGATCTCGCCGGCCGCGTGCGGGCGATCGCCGACCGGTACCCGCTGTACGCGGGGCTGCGCGCCGCGCAGGTCGTCTAGCCGGCGCGTGGGGACACACCTCCAAGCGTTGCTGGCTGCGGCGGTCGCGCTCGGTACGACCGCCGCAGCGACGCCGCTGGCCGCGTGGGTTGCCAGGGTGGTTGGTGCGATCGATCAGCCGCGCAGCCGTGGGCTTGCGCCGGGTGGCACGCCGCTGCTCGGTGGGCTGGCGATGCTCGTCGGCGTCGAACTCGCGTTGTTTCTCGCGCTTGCGCCGTTCTCCGCGACACTGTCGGCGGTCGCGCAGGCGGCGGTGCTGATCACTGCGGTCGGCGCGCTCGACGATCGCTTTGATCTGCTGCCGGGCGTCAAGCTCGTCGGCCAGGTCGCTGCGGCGGTTGTCGTCACGCGCGGCGGGATGGTCGTCGACAATGTGACGATCCCGTTCGTCGGGCCGCTCGCGTTCGGTTCGCTGGGGGTTCCTCTGACGGTGCTCGGGCTGGTCGCGATTATGAACATTCTGAACTTCTCCGACGGCATCGACGGCTTGGCGGCCGGGGTGACCGCGATCGCCGCGACTGCCTTTGCGATCGTGGCGTTCGATCTCGGGAAGGTCGAAGGCGGCACGCTGGCGGCGATCACCGCCGGGGCGGCGCTCGGGTTTTTGATCTTCAACTTCGATCCAGCGTCGATCTACATGGGTGACGCCGGCTCGAACCTGCTGGGTTTGCTGCTTGGCTGCTCTGCGACTCTCGGTGCGGTCAAGACGCAGGCCGCGCTCGCGCTCGTCTTCCCGTTCTTGATCTTGGCGGTGCCGGTGCTCGACACCGCGTTCGTGGTACTCAAGCGCCTCAAGTACCGTCAGCCCGTCTACCACGCCGACCGCGAGCATTTTCACCATCGGCTCAACCGGATCGGCTTCTCGGCACGCAAGGCGGTGCTGCTGCTCTACGGCTGGACGCTGGCGATGGCGAGCGTCGCGGTAATCAGCCGCTTCGTGCAGCCGTTCGCGAGTGACGGGAGCGTGCGCTGGGACAACGCGATCATCCTCGGCGCGCTCTTCCTGCTGGCGCTCGTCGCCTCGGTGTTCGTCGTCTACGTGCTCGAAATCCTGAAGTTCGAGCGCGACGGCCGCCGGGTGCGGGTGCGGATGGGTGGCCCGCCGGTGCGCTGACCGGCGACTACGGCGCCGGCGCCGTCGTTGGCGCGGGGGAGAGGCCGAACACGGCGCGATCCCAAATATTGACGAGTGCGTCGATCAGTGCGCCGTCGGCTCCCGGCGGTGCCGGCGCCCCGCCGATCAGGCAGCGTTCGGTCATCAGCACCAGTGCTCGCGCAGTTGGACGCGAGGACGCGGTGCGTGGCGCCTCGGGGTGTTCGGCGCGTGCGACATCGATCGAGAGCGCGACAACCTCGGTAAAGGCCGCGACGAGTTCGTGCCAAAGTTGCGCGAGTGCCGCGTCCTCTCCGCTCGCATCGAGCAGCGCGCGATAGGTGTAGCCGTGGCGTTCGGCAAAGCGCACGACCGCCGCGAGCGCGGGACGTACGAGCGTGAGATCGAAGTAGCCGCGCGACATCGGGTCGAGCACCTCCCGGACACCGAGCGCGAGCTCTTCGTAGACGCCGCGGATCAGCTGTTCGAGCACCTCGTTCTTACTGCTGAAGAACTCGTAGAACGCGGTACGCGAAAGCTCGGCGCGTTCGGTGATCTGGCGAATCCCGAGCTGGTGCCACAGCACGCCGTCATTGATCACGGCCTGGGTGCTGGCGAGAATCCGCCGCTCGATCGATTCGCGCCGCAGTTGGGGTCGGCCGGCGCCCGTCGGTGGTCCTGCCGGAGAGTTCGACACCGCCGGCATCTTAGGGAACCACTGATCTATGCCCTGCGCGGGGAGTGGCGCCCCCGCTATCTTGCACGCGATGACCGACCCCCTCAGCCAGAAGTGGATCTGCGAGCCGTGCGGGATGATCTACGACCCGCTTGAGGGCGATCCGGATGGTGGTGTCGACCCAGGAACGCCGTTCGAAGAGGTGCCGGAGAACTGGGTTTGTCCGGTCTGCGGCGCGCGCAAGCGGGACTTCGTTCCGCTCGACGAGTAGCGCCAGTTTGCGCATCGCCCAGCAGCGGCAATGCTGCCGGCGCGCCGGAGTCGGACGCCAGCGCGCCAACGCCACCGTCTCGTAACGACCCCTGCGTAGCTTTGCGCCGGGTGCGGAACGGCGAATCCGCCTTGCGTGGCCGGCGACAGGATAGCGGCAGTCTGGTGGTGGCCTGAAAACGCCGGTGGCGCCTAGTCGTGTTCCAAATGTCACAAGTTGTCACATGCGCCTGCCGGTTCGCTACTGTCTCCTCCGTCGACGGGCAGCCATCAGTTCCTGCTGCCCGTCTCGACCGTCCCCGTGACCGCTCTGATTCGCAACCTCGATCTGGTCTTCCTGGGCATCGCGTTGCCGGTGTTCCTGGCTGCTGGCCTGCCGATCCTGGCGTGGCTGACCGCCGCCGTGATCTGGCTGGCGTGGCGTGCCGTTGGAACGTGGACCGACCGCAAGGCCCAAGAAATCGGCGCTGACAACCCCGGCAAGCTCGCTGGCGTTGCGACCGGTTCGCTGATCGGCCGCGGCTGGCTTATGGCGTTCGTGCTGCTCGGGGCCGGCCTGCTCACGGACGACCGCACCGGCCTCTCGGCCGCACTGCTGTGCGCGCTCCTCTTCACCAGTTCCTTCGTCGTGAGGTTGCTCTCGCGACCGACGCACCAGGCGAGCCCCGTTTCATGAAGAAGTCTCTGAAGATTCTTGCCGGCGCTGGCGTATTCGTTGCGCTCGTCGGTCTGCTCTACGCGCTGACCGGATCGTCCGGCAAGAACGAGCACTTCAAGCCGGTCGACGAGTTCCGGCTCGAAGCATGGATTCCGATCCACATCGGTGGGCTCGATCTGTCGATCACCAAGGCGGTCGTCTACCTGTTCCTCGCAGCAGCGCTGACCTGCATCACCGTGCTCTTCATCGCCAACCGGATGCAGCAGAAGCCGAACCGCGTGCAAACCGCAGTCGAGACGATCTACCAGCTGATGCGCGTCAACATCGCCGATGCGAACATGGACCGCGAGATGTCGGCGAAGTGGTTTCCGTTCATCGGCACCATCTTCCTCTTCATCTGGTTCTCGAACATGATCGGCTATATCCCGCTGCCGACCAACACCGAGCACACCTTCAATCTCTTCGGCCTTGAGATTCCGTCGTTCGCGCTGTACGCCGCGACCGCGAATATCTCGATCCCGCTCGTGCTCACGCTGGTCGTCTGGGTCAGCTACCACGTCGCCGGTGTGCGCGCCAAGGGGCCGGTGAAGTACGTCAAGGGCTGGTTGCCCGGCGGCATCAGCGGCGGAATGGCCGTGCCGATCTTCTTCATCGAAGTGATTTCGCAGTTCGTGCGGGTCGTTTCGCTCTCTGTTCGTTTGTTCGCGAACATCCTGGCCGGCCACCTGCTGATCCTCTTTATGGGCGGCGGCTTGGCCGTGATTCTCGGCCTCGCGGCTCTGAGTGTCATCACCGTTCCGGTGGCCGTTGTCTTCTTCCTCTTTGAGATCGGCCTGGTAGCCACGCTTCAGGCCTTTATTTTCGCGACGCTCGCCTCCATTTACCTCGGCGAAGCCGTCTCCGAACACCACTGATCCCCTTTCCAGGCACGACAGGAGCTACCTCGTGGATCTGACCACCATCACCACCCTCGCCCAGGTTGCCGACCCGGCCGCCTACGGCGAGAACGCCGGCAAGGCCATCGCCCTCGGCATCGGCGCCGGCCTCGGCACCATCGGCCCGGGCATCGGCGTCGGTTTCATCTTCGGCAAGGTCATCGAGTCGGTCACCCGCCAGCCCGAGATGAAGGACGAGATCACGTCGATCCAGTGGCTGGGCTTCGCCCTGACCGAGGCCATCGTTTTCTACGCGTTCATCTTCGGCCTGATCGCCTTCTTCCTCTAGACCGATGGCGATCGCAACCACCATCGTGCCCGCGGTCCTCGCGACCGCAGAGGGCGCCGGAGGCGAGGCCGACAGCGGCGGCTCGTTCCTGGTGACGCCTGATGTTGGGCTGATGCTCTGGACGCTGATCGCGTTCGGCATCACGCTGCTCATCCTCAAGAAGCTGGCGTTCCCGAAGATCGCCGAAGCGCTTGACATCCGTCAGCGCGCGATCGAAGAGGCCATCGACCACGCCAACCAGACCAAGGCCGAAGCGGACTCGTTGCTCGTCGACTACCGCTCGCGCCTCACCGAGGCGCGCCAGCAGGCCGACGAGATCCTCAGCAAAGCGCGCCAGACCGGCGAGGCCACGCAGGCCGAATCGCTTGAAAAGGCGCGCGTGCAGCGGGAGGAACTACTCGTACAGGCGCAGCGTGACATCGAAGCGGCAACCGCCAAGGCCAAGCAGGATCTGCGTCGCGAAGTCGCCGACCTGACGGTCACGGCAACCGAGAAGATCACGCGCCGCACGCTGACCGGAGACGATCAGCAGCGACTGCTCGACGAAGCGCTTGGCGAGCTCGACTTCTCCTCGCTCGGTGAGCGAGGCCGGAACTAGCTCATGGAAGCGCTCGCCGAGGTCTACGCCCGCTCCCTCTACGAGGTTGCGGAGCAGCACAACAAGGTCGCGGTGATCCGCGAGCAGCTCGGCCAGTTTGCCGACACGCTCGCGGGCAACCGCGAGCTTCAGGTGTTCTTCTTCTCGCCGTACTTCTCCACGAAGGAGAAGCAGGACGGACTCGCGCGCGCCGTCAATGGCGCCGATCAGACGCTGAGCAACTTCTTGGAGTTGCTCATCGAGAAGCACCGCATGCCGGCGATCTTCCGGATTCGCCGTCTGTTCGACCAGCAGAGCGAAGATCACGAGGGGATTTTGCCGGTGCAGATCACCTCGGCGATCCCGCTTGATCCAGCCACGACCGATTCGCTCGGCGAGCGCATCGGCGCGCAGACAGGTCAGAAGATCCGTCTGAGCGCCGTCGTCGACCCCGAGATCATCGGCGGCCTCATCCTTCGCGTCGGGAACCAGATTCTCGACGCCTCCATCCGTACTCGCTTGGAGCGCCTGCGTCGTCAGGTCGCGACCGGCGCCTAAGCCAGCACCTCCACAGGAGTCCTCTCCCGACCATGCAGATCAAGCCCGACGAGATCACCTCGATCCTGAGGAGCCGTATCGAAGGCCTCGACGCCGGCTCCGCCGAGCTGACCGAGGTCGGCACGGTCCTCTCGGTCGCCGACGGCATCGCCCGCATCCACGGCATCGAGAACTGCATGTCGTTCGAGATGCTTGAGCTTCCGCACGGCGTGACCGCGCTAGCGCTCAACCTCGAATCCGACAACGTTGGCGCCGTGCTCTTCGGTGAGTGGCAGAAGGTCGTCGAGGGCGACACCGTCAAGCGCACCGGCAAGCTGCTCGACATCCCCGTCGGCGATGGGTTTCTCGGGCGCATTGTCGATCCGCTCGGCAACCCGCTCGACGGCAAGGGTGATATCGTCGCCTCCGAAACGCGCCCGCTGGAATTCAAGGCCCCAGGCATCATCGAGCGCCAGCCGGTGGAAGAGCCGCTGCAAACCGGCATCAAGGCGATCGACGCGATGATTCCGATCGGCCGTGGTCAGCGCGAGCTGATCATCGGCGACCGCCAGACCGGCAAGACGTCGGTCGCGATCGACACGATCATCAACAACAAGGACTCCGGGGTCATCTCGGTGTACGTCGCGATCGGGCAGCGCATGGCGACCGTCGTGAACATCGCCCGCGTGCTCGCCGAGGCCGGCGCGCTCGACTCGACGATCATCGTTGCCGCCGGCGCCGAAGAGGCCGCGCCGATCAAGTACATCGCGCCGTACGCAGGTGCGGCGTTCGCCGAGTACTTCGTCTACAAGGGCGGTCACACGCTCTGCGTCTACGACGACCTCACCCGCCACGCCTTCGCATACCGCCAGATGTCGCTGCTGCTGCGCCGCCCGCCGGGCCGCGAGGCATACCCAGGCGACGTGTTCTACCTGCACTCCCGCCTGCTGGAGCGCGCCGTCAAGCTCTCCGACGATCTCGGCGGTGGCTCGATGACTGCGCTGCCGATCATCGAGACGCAGGCCGGCGACGTGTCGGCGTATATCCCGACGAACGTGATCTCGATCACCGACGGCCAGATCTTCCTGGAGCCGAAGCTCTTCAACTCCGGCGTGCGCCCTGCGATCAACGTCGGCATCTCGGTGTCGCGCGTTGGTTCCTCGGCCCAGACCAAGCCGGTCAAAAAGGTCGCTGGCCGGATCAAGGGCGAGCTTTCGCAGTACCGCGACCTCGAAGCGTTCGCGCAGTTCGGCTCCGACCTGGACGCCGATACCCGCAAGACGCTTGCTCGCGGCGAGCGCCTCGTGAAGACGCTCAACCAGGGCGAGCGCTCGCCGCTGGAAGTCGCCGACCAGGTCGCGCAGATCTTCGCCGCCACCAACGGGTACACCGACCGCATCACCACCGACCGCGTCGAAGAGTTCCTCACCGACTTGACCGCTCGCCTGCACGCCAGCTCGGCCAGCCTGCGCGAGAAGATCAACGGCGGCGACTGGTCCGATGCGACCGTTGCTGAACTCGAAACGGTCATCAAGGACTTCGCCGACGACTTCGGCTACGACCTCGACGAGTTCGGCGACCCGGTCGAGCCCGGCGGTGACTCCGATCGCGTCGTCGCAGTCGGCGCCGAGGAGGCGACCACGGCGTGAGCCAGCGCGACGTCAAACAGCGCATCGCGTCGGTCGGGAACATCAAGAAGATCACCCGGGCGATGGAGATGGTCGCTGCGGCGCGCCTTCGCAAAGCGGAAGAGCGCATCGCGGAGCTCCGCCCGTACGCCGACGCGGTGAGCGATATGACGCGGCAGGCGGCCCAGGCCGCCTCGTCGGCGGAGAAGCGCGCCTTCCCGCTGCTGCAAGGCCGCGACGAGATCAACACCGTCGGCATCCTGCTGGTGACCGGTGATCGCGGTCTGGCGGGTGCCTTCAACTCGCAGATCGTACGCGCCGGTGTCAAGCTCGCGCGCGAGTACGAGGAGCAGGGCAAGAAGGTCGTGATTTACGCGGCCGGTCGTCGTGGCGTCTCCGCGATGAGCTTCCGCGGCCGCAACCCGCAGCAGTCGTTTACCGGCTTCTCGGACAATCCGAAGTACGTCAACGCACGCGATGTTGCGTCGACGCTCTCGGCGGCGTACCTCGACGGCCAGGTCGATCAGGTCGAGGTGCTCTACAACCAGTTCGTCTCGGCCTTGACACAGAACGTCGAGCAATTCACGTTGCTGCCGCTACAGCCCGACCCGATCGAAGCCGCGCTGCAACGCGGCGGCACCGGCGCCGACGGCAAGCAGGCACTCGTTGAGTACGAGCCCGATCCGCAGGTGATCCTGGAGCGTTTGATTCCCGACTACGTCGAGATCTCACTCTTCCGTTCGCTGCTGGAATCGGCTGCTTCCGAGCACGGCGCCCGCATGACGGCCATGCGTAACGCATCCGAAAACGCCGGTGAACTCATCACCACCCTGACGCTCCAGATGAACCGGGCCCGTCAGGCTGAGATCACCCAAGAGATCATGGAGGTCGTCGCCGGCGCGGAAGCGATCTAGGCGGCGACGACAACACATCAGAGGACTCATGGAAGCTTCCACCGCTACCAAGAACATCGGGCGGATCGAGCAGATCCAGGGCGTCGTCGTTGAGGCGGTGTTCGAGGACAAGCTGCCCGAGATCAACAACGCGCTTGAGGTGCCGCTCGGCGAGCACCGTCTCGTACTCGAAGTGCAGCAGCACCTCGGTGATAATCGGGTGCGCGCCGTCGCCATGGACTCGACCGACGGTCTCGCACGCGGTGCCGAAGTGACCGATCTCGGCGAGCCGATCTCGGTGCCGGTCGGCAACATCACACTCGGCCGCATCTTCAACGTGCTCGGCGAGACGATCGACGGCGGCGAACCGATCACCGGCACCGAAACGTGGGCGATTCACCGTCCCGCGCCGAAGGTTGAAGATCTCACCCCAACGACCGAGATGTTCGAGACCGGGATCAAGGTCATCGACCTGCTCGCTCCGTACTCCAAGGGTGGCAAGGTCGGCCTGTTCGGCGGTGCCGGCGTTGGCAAGACCGTGCTGATCCAGGAACTGATCCACAACCTCGCCAAGGAGCACGGCGGCCTCTCCGCCTTCTGTGGTGTCGGCGAGCGTTCCCGCGAAGGTACCGATCTGTACCTGGAAATGAAGGAATCGGGCGTCATCGACAAGACGATGCTCGTCTTCGGCCAGATGAACGAGCCGCCCGGCGCCCGCATGCGCGTCGCCCTGACTGGCCTGACGATGGCCGAGTACTTCCGTGAGGAAGGTGGCCAGGACGTGCTGCTGTTCGTTGACAACATCTTCCGCTTCGTGCAAGCCGGCTCTGAAGTATCGGCGCTGCTCGGTCGCATGCCGTCGCAGGTTGGCTACCAGCCGACGCTGGAGTCGGAGATGGGCCAGCTCCAAGAGCGAATCACCTCGACCCGCCAGGGTTCGGTCACTTCGGTGCAGGCGATTTACGTGCCGGCCGACGACCTCACCGACCCGGCCCCGGCATCGGTCTTTTCGCACCTCAACGCGCAGACGGTGCTCTCGCGTGCGATCTCCGAGAAGGGCATCTATCCGGCGGTCGATCCGCTCGACTCGACCTCGACGATCCTCAAGCCCGATGTCGTCGGCCAGGAGCACTACGCGGTTGCGCAGGAGGTCAAGCAGGTTCTTCAGCGCTACAAGGAACTCCAGGACATCATCGCGATCCTCGGCATCGACGAACTTTCCGAAGAAGACCGCGTGCTCGTGCAGCGCGCCCGCAAGGTGGAGCGTTTTCTCTCTCAGCCGTTCCACGTCGCCGAGATCTTCACCGGCACCCCGGGTGAATACGTGCCGATCGCCGAGACGGTCCGCTCGTTCCGTGAGCTGCTCGACGGCAAGCACGACGATCTCCCCGAGTCGGCGTTCTTCCTCAAGGGCTCGATCGACCAGGTCATCGAGGCCGCGAAGCAGGCCTAGGCATGGCGCATCAGCCCTACAAGCTCGAAATCCTCACGCCGGAAGGTCACGTGTTCACCGGCGACGTGGAGTTCGTCTCGACTCGCACGGAGACCGGTTCGATCGGCATCTACGCGCGTCATCAGCCGCTGCTGGCCCTGTTGGCGCCGACTGAGCTGCGCGTGACCCAAGCCGGCGGCGACGTCGTACGGTTCGCGCAAGGCGAGGGCTACGTGCAGATCTCGCCCGAGCGCGTGCTGCTGCTCGTCGAGGAGGCAGTCGATCCGGCCGACCTGAGCGTCGAAGAGCTCGAGCAGCGCCTCGCCGACGCCCAGGCACGCGCGGCGGGGGCTGCGGACGGCTCCGAGGAGTACAAGCGGGCCGAACGCGACGAGCAGCGCGCCGCCGCGTTCCTGCACGTCGTTCGCGGGCAAGCAGCCTAGGGAACCGCACCACACGCTTTCGTGGGGCCCAGGCCGCGCAGGTGTTGCGCGGCCTGGGCCCCACGACGTTGGCGGCCCCGCGACGCCGACCTGGGTTCGTGCAGATGAACCAGGAGAGCGGGGCAGGATCGCCGCTCGCTCCCGTAGAATCGCCTCTCCGTGCAGCAGCCTGCCCGCCACTGGCCCCAATACTTGGGGGCGTTCGCCGTGCTCATCCTGCTGGCCGGGGTAGCGAGCGCTTCCGCTGCGCTCCTGCAACTCCAGCAGGTCTCCAACACCTTCAACGAGCTCAGCGTCGACATCGACACCGGCGCCAAGAACGAGCTGGCTGATGTCACTCCCGGCCGTCCGCAGACGATCCTGCTGATCGGCTCCGATAAACGCAGCAAGAAGTCGTCCGACGGTTCAACTCGCAGCGGTGCGCTTTCGGACACGCTGATGCTGGCCCGCTTGGATCCAGACTCGGGCGCTACCGCAGTGCTCTCGATCCCCCGCGACACCAAGGCGCAGATCCCACTGCCGGGTGGCGGCGTCCGCACCGCGAAGATCAACGAGGCGTTCGCCGACGGCGGCGAAGAGCTGACGATCAAGACCGTTCGCCAGCTGCTTGGGCTGCCGATCAACCATGTCGTGATCGTCAACTTCAACGCATTCCAGCGGGCGGTGAATTATCTCGGCGGTCTCTACCAAGACATCGACCACCGCTTCTTCAACGACAACTCCCAGGGTGGCGACCGGTACGCGACGATCGACGTTCACGCCGGATACCAGCTGATGAAGGGCAGCGACACGCTCGACTGGGTGCGCTTCCGGCACCTGGACTCCGATCTCGTGCGCGCCGCACGCCAACAGGAGTTCTTGCGTTCCGCCAAGAACCAGGTCGCCGCCTCGAAGCTCGTGCAGAGCCGTGAAGACCTGCTGCGGATCTTCGCGCTCTACACGCAAACCGACATCGACGATCCAACAGCGATCCTCGGCGTGCTCAAACTGGCGCTCAACTCGGCCAAGCAGCCGGTCCGCAGCGTGCGTTTCCGCGCCGACGAGGAGTCCGGCACCACCTTCCTGACGGTCTCCGACCGCAACCTCGCGATCATGCGCCGCGAGTTCACCGAGCTCAAAGCGTCCAGCGGTGCCGTGACACCTTCGGAGACGGTCAAGAAGGCGCGCAAGCGTGCGAAGAAGGTGAAGCGCAAAGGACTTGCGACCGGCCTGATCCGCACCGCCGCCGACGTCGGTCGCGCCGACCTCACCAAGGCGTCGTTCGACCTCTCAGGCCAGCTCCCCGTGTATTTTCCGGCGGCTCGCCTGAATAAGGGCGGCTGGGCTGAAGTCGAACCGGTTCGCACGTACCGCATCGCGACGCGCGTCAAAGGCCAAAGCTTCCCCGCCTACCGGATGTCGTACTACTACGGCGAGAACGGTCAGTACTGGGGCGTGCAAGGGCTGACGTGGCGCAACCCGCCGATCCTCAAAGATGTCCACAGCACCGTCACCCGCAACGGCCGCAAACTGGTCGTGTACCGCACCGGCAACCGCTACCGGCTCGTCGCGTGGCGCACCCCCAACGGCGTGTACTGGGTGTCGAACACGGTGTCGAATCTGCTGACCAACGCGCAGATGCTCGATATCGCGGCGAACCTCAAGCGCGTTCCAGGTTAGATCTGCCGTCGCCTGGTGCGTCGCTGCATCCGCAGGCGGCCGGCATGGCGCCGTGCCACCGGCGGAGCACCTCTGCGCCGCCGCGCCCGCAGGCCCAGTAAACCGGTGCGTCGTGTGCTCAGGATCAATAGCGGCAGCGGGCGCGGACCGGTAGGCTGCTCGGTCATGTCTCCGCGCGAGCCCATCGGGGTTATTGGTACTGGTTACGTCGGCCTGGTCACCGCAGTCGGGTTCGCTGAGCTCGGAAGCGATGTGGTGTGCGTCGATATCGACGCCGGCAAAGTCGAGCGCCTGCGGCGCGGCGAGATTCCGATCTATGAGCCGGGACTTGCCGAGCTGGTCGAGAAGAATCGTGAGCGGTTGACCTTCACGACCGAGCTTTCGGATGCGCTCGATCGCGCCCGGCTGTTGTTCGTGGCGGTCGGTACGCCGCCGACCTACTCCGGCGACGCCGATCTCTCCGCAGTGCACGCGGTCGTCGCCGCGATGCCGGCGTCCGACCGCCACGCGCTGGTGATGAAGTCGACCGTGCCGGTTGGAACCGGCGCGGCGATCAAGCGCGCCTTCGAGGAGCAGGGGAAGTCCGGTTTTCGGTATGTCTCCTGCCCCGAGTTCCTCAAGGAGGGGTCAGCGGTCGATGACTTCCTCGATCCCGACCGCGTTGTTGTCGGCGACGATGGCGACTGGGCCGGTGACGCCGTCGTTGAGCTGTATCGCCCGCTGCTGACGGCCGAGTATGGCGGCGGCAAGCGCGGTGAGCTGGTCCGCACCGATATCGCCTCGGCAGAGATGGTCAAGCTCGCAAGCAACGCCTTCTTGGCGACGAAGATCTCGTTCATCAACGAGATCGCCAACGTGTGCGAAGAAACCGGCGCCGATGTGGTCGAGGTCGCCAAGGGCATGGGGCTCGATGCGCGGATCGGGCCGAAGTTCTTGCAAGCCGGAATCGGCTTCGGTGGGTCGTGCTTCCCGAAGGATGTCAGCGCACTCAAGCAGCTGGCGGGCAACTCGGGGTATCACTTCCAGCTGCTCAACGCGGTGATCGAAGTCAACGAGCTGCAGAAGCGGCGCGTGATCGGCAAGCTACAAAAGCATCTTGGGTCGCTGGTCGGCAAGCGCATCGCGTTGCTTGGATTGGCGTTCAAGCCGGAGACCGACGACATGCGCGAGGCGTCGTCGCTGGTGCTCTCAGCGCGGCTGATCGCCGATGGTGCCGAGGTCGTGGGGTACGACCCGATCGCTGCCGAGGAGGCCGGCAAGCTGCTCAAGGGCGTGACGCTGGCCGGCTCGGCGCAGGACGCGCTCGCCGACGCCGACGCGGTGGTGCTGGTGACGGAATGGCCGGAGTTCAAGGAACTTGATCTCGCGGCGATCTCATCGAAGATGCGCGGCAACGTGTTCATCGACGGCCGCAACTTGCTCGACGGCGACGCGGCACGCCGCGCCGGCCTCGTGTACGAGGGCATCGGCCGCGGATACTCGCCGCAGGTTGATCTGGTGCCCGCGCCGGGCGCCGGTGTGCGCTAAACGGGCCTGATGGTCACCCAAGCCGTCATTCTCGTCGGCGGCCAAGGCACCCGCCTGCGGCCCCTGACCTCGCGCGTGCCCAAGCCGGTGATCGACGTCGTCGACCGGCCGTTTCTCGGGCACATGCTCGACTGGCTAGGGCGGCATGGCATCACCGAGGTCGTGCTCTGCTGTGGCTTCAAAGCCGATGCCGTTGTCGAACGGCTCGGCGCAGACGAAGCGCACGGCATCGCGTTGACCTACGTCTACGAACCGGAGCCGCGCGGGACGGCAGGCGCCCTCAAATTCGCCGAAGCGCACCTCGACGAGCGCTTCCTGATGCTCAACGGCGACGTGCTGACCGACCTCGATCTCACCGGCCAGGTGGCGGCACACCTCGAGCGCGGCGCCACCTGCACGCTGGGACTCGTCGCCGTCGAGGACCCTTCGTCGTTCGGCCTGGTGCGCCTGCGCGACGATGGGAGCGTTCGCGGGTTCGTCGAGAAGCCCAAGCCGGAGGAGATCGACACCGATCTGATCTCGGCCGGCTGCTATGTGCTGGAACGTTCGGTGCTCGACCTCATTCCCGCCGATCGCAACGTCTCGATCGAACGGGAGGTCTTCCCGCGACTCGTCGGCGACGGCCTCTACGGCGTCCCCCATCGCGGCGCGTACTTCATGGATCTCGGGACTCCCGAGCGGTACCTCGATGGCATTCGCGACGTGCTGACCGGCCGGTTGAAGACCGCCACCTACGCGCTACTCGACGGCGACGGTCGTTACGTCGATCCGCGCGCCGAGGTGCGCGGCACCGTCGAGGGGCCCGCTTGGGTGAGTGCCGGCGCTACGATCGGCGCCGGTGCCGTCGTCGGCGGCGGCAGTGTCGTCGGCGAAGGCGCCCACGTTGGCGCGGGGGCCACGGTGGCCGGGTCAGCGGTGCTCGCCGGGGCGACGATTGGCGCCGGAGCTGAACTTCAGCGCGCGATCGTCGCGCACGATGCCCAGGTCGAAGCGCAGGTGCGGATCGGCGAGCTGGCCGTGATCGGCCCCCACGCGATCGTCGCAGTCGGTAGCGTCGTGCCCGAGCAGTCCAAGATCGAAGCCGGCGTGGAGGCACACAGGTGACCGACACCGATGTCGATTTGCTGAGTCCTGTCGCGCTCGCCGCGAACGACCCGCGCGACATGCTCGCCGATGCGCTGTCGCTCCCCGACCAGTTGCGCGACGCGGTCTGGAAGGTCGAATCGGCGGGCCTGTCGCCGTGGGACTCGCCGGGCGGCTTGGTCTTCGCCGGTATGGGCGGCTCCGGCGTTGGTGGGGCGCTGGCTGTCGCCGCGATCGGCGATGAGGCGTCCCGGTCGATCAGCCTCGCGCAAAGCTACGAGCTGCCATCGTGGACGACGCCGGACACGACGGTGCTCTGCACCTCCTACTCCGGTGGGACCGAGGAAACGCTTGCCTGCTACGAAGCAGCCGGAGCCGTCGGTGCGCGCCGCATCGTCGCGACGACCGGCGGCGAGCTTGGCAGCCTCGCGCGCCGCGATGGCGTGCCGGTCATCCCAATCGCCGGTGGCCTTCAGCCGCGCGCCGCGCTCGGATATGTCTTCACCGCCGCGATCGAAGTTGCCGGTCTGGCGGGGGTCGCGCCGCGCCGCACTCCGGAGATCGACGTCGCGGCCGCACACCTCGAAGTGCTCGCCCGCGAATGGGGTCCGAACGGACCGGCCGACAGTGAACCGAAGCAGCTCGCGCGTGCGCTGCACGGGACCACGCCACTGATCTATGGCGCCGGTCCGACGCGGCCGGTCGCCTACCGCTGGAAGTGCCAGCTCAACGAGAACGCCAAACTGCACGCCTTCACGCACCATTTGCCCGAGCTCGACCACAACGAGCTGATCGGATGGGAACGCGCCGCCGAGCAGGCACCGTTCGGCGCGGTCTTCCTCGACGACACCGACCTTCACCCGCGGATCGCCCGCCGGATCGAAGTAACTCGCGACATTATCGGCGGGCAGGCGGCGGCGAACGTGCTGGTCGCGCCACGCAGCGGTTCCCGGGTGCAGCGGTTGCTCTCGCTGACGCTGCTCGGCGATCTCACGTCGATCTACCTCGCAGCGCTGCGAGGCGTCGACCCGTCGCCGATCGCCGGGATCGACACACTCAAAGTCGCACTCGCAAGCTGAGCCCCCAGCGCGGGGTGAGCGAGAAGGCCGGCGAGGGCAGGGCGCGTCTCCGGTCTTCTCGGCCCGTTACCGTTGCTGGCATGGACGCGGGCGGCCTGACGATTCATGAGGCGGCTGCGACCACCGGCTGGTCGCCTCGCATGCTGCGGTACGTCGAAAGCGTCGGCCTCGTGACGCCCGAACGGACCGCATCGGGCTACCGCGTGTACGGTCCCGCCGAACTCCAGCGGTTGCGGACGCTCCGCGAACTGCTGAGCGAACACGACCTCGGCATCAGCGACCTCGCATTCGCCCTGCGGATGCGCCGCGATGGGATGCTCGCCGACCGGATCGAAGGCTGGCTCGATGAAGACGTGGCGCGACCGGACGAGGTTGCCGACGATTCCGCGTGGCTGCGCTGGGAGCAGGCGAAGCACCAGCGGCTGCTTGAAGAGCTACGCGACGCCGGCTGACTACCGCAGCGGGCTCGCGGCGTCAGCTGATCCCCAACGGCGTCCAGGCCGCACCGAACCTTGACACAACCGTGGTAAGGTTCGCTGACGGTGCGCCGCGACCTGCGGCTTGCCCACGCCCTGCAACGCCGCGACGACGAAAGCCGCACGCCCATGAGCAGCCCGACTCTCACCGAGACCGACTTCAAAGTCGCTGACCTCTCTCTGGCCGCCTTCGGCCGCAAAGAGATTGAACTTGCCGAGCATGAAATGCCCGGTTTGATGTCGATTCGCGCCGAATACGCTGCGCAGCAGCCGCTCGCCGGCGCGCGGATCATCGGTTCGCTGCACATGACGATCCAGACCGCCGTGCTGATCGAGACATTGGTCGCGCTGGGCGCGAAGGTTCGCTGGGCCTCCTGCAACATCTTCTCAACGCAAGATCACGCTGCCGCCGCCGTAGCCGTCGGCCCGAACGGCACGCCAGACGATCCGCAGGGCGTGCCGGTCTTCGCATGGAAGGGCGAGACGCTTGAGGAGTACTGGTGGTGCACCGAGCAGATCGTCGCCGGTTGGCCCGCCGATGAACCGGCAAACATGATCCTCGACGATGGCGGCGACGCCACGATGCTGATCCACAAGGGCACCGAGTTCGAAGCGGCCGGCGCCGTCCCGGATCCGGCCGGCGCGGAATCCGAAGAGTTCGAGGTCTTCCTCAGCTTGCTGACGAAGTCGCTCGCCGAGGATGGCCAGCGCTACACCACGATCGGCCGGAATATCAAGGGCGTCACCGAGGAGACGACGACCGGCGTCCATCGCCTCTACGAGTTGGCCAAGAACGGCGAACTGCTCTTCCCGGCGATCAACGTCAACGACTCCGTCACCAAGAGCAAGTTCGACAACCTGTACGGCTGCCGCCACTCGCTCGTCGACGGCATTTTCCGTGCGACCGACGTCATGCTCGCCGGCAAGCACGCGGTCGTGTGCGGTTTCGGCGATGTTGGCAAGGGCTCGGCCGCCTCGCTGCGCGCCCAGGGCGCGCGCGTCACCGTCACCGAGATCGACCCGATCTGCGCGCTGCAAGCCTGCATGGAGGGGTACGACGTCAAGACGCTTGAAGATGTCGTCGCCAGCGCCGACGTGTTCATCACGACGACCGGCAATAAAGACATCATCACCGCCGAACATATGGCGGCGATGAAGCACAACGCGATCGTCGGCAACATCGGCCACTTCGACAACGAAATCCAGGTCGCCCGCCTCGACGAGCTTGGCGCGCAGCGGATCAACATCAAGCCGCAGGTCGACGAATACAAGTTCCCCGACGGCCATTCGATCATCCTGCTGTCCGAAGGCCGCCTCCTGAACCTCGGCAACGCGACCGGGCATCCGTCGTTCGTGATGTCGAACTCGTTTGCGAACCAGACGATCGCGCAGATCGAGCTGTGGACCAAGAACGACGACTACGACAAGCAGGTGTATGTCCTGCCGAAGCACCTCGATGAGAAGGTCGCGCGCCTGCACCTCGGTGCGCTCGGTGCCAAGCTCACCGAGCTACGTCCCGATCAGGCCGCGTACATTGGTGTGCCGGTCGAAGGCCCGTACAAGCCGGATCACTACCGCTACTAGGCGTCGCTGCTGGCGGCCGCCGGCTGCGGCGGCCGCACGAAGCGCCGGGCGATGGGTTTGGCAGCGAATGAAGGACTGGGCCAAGGCATTTGCCAGTCTCAGTGAATATGCCGTACCCTCCTAAGAAGTATGGCGCGGGTGTACGGCAAAGGGCAGGTGACCATTCCCAAGGCGGTCCGGCAGGCGTCTGGGATCGGGATCGGGGATCCGGTCATCGTTGAAGCGCGCGGGGATGAGGTGGTCGTCCGGCGAGCGCGAGGCGTGCTCGAGTTCGAGCCTCCTGCGAAGTCTGCATCGGAGCGCTCTTGGTCGGAGCTGCGCGACATCGCACGTGCTGAGCGCGCGCAGCGTCGTTCCGGCAAGCCGTCGTGATCGTCGACGCCAACGTGCTGCTGCGCATCCTCGACGGAGAGGAGGGTGCTCACGCGGTGGCGGCGCGCGGGCGTGTTCGGGATGCGCGAGATTCCGGGCGGGTTCTCCATGTGTTCGCGGCAACCGTGCTTGAGGTCGCGTTCGTGCTGCAGAGCCAGCGCACCGGCTACGGGTGGGCGCGAGACGATGTGGCGGCGGCGATCGACGCGATCGTCGACGAGCCGGCGTTTGCCTGCGAGCATGGCGAAGCGCTCCGCGAGGCCGCGCAGCACTACCGAGCGCGTTCGGTGGACCTCCACGACTGCTACCTGCACGCGCTGGCTGAGCAACGTGGCACGCGCGTGCTGTCGTTCGATGACGATCTGCGTAGGCTCGGCAGCGGCGAGAAGCCGTAGCTCGCTGAAGCTGGCGTCTAGATGATTGATTCCACGGCGGGGTGCCGTGGGTGTGCGTGGATCGCGGATGTGATCGGCTTGCGGAGCGGCTGAATCTCGCGGCACCGCGAGCTGCGAGATTCAGCTGCTCGGCGGCGGGGCGGTCGTCGCGTTTGGTGCTGGCGGTGGCGTCGCCGGCACGACGGAGCGTTCGCCGGGGATGGGTGGGGCAGACTCGCTGACGCCCAGGCGATCGTGCAGCCGGCGCAGCGGCGCCGGCGCCCACCAGTTCCACTCACCGAGCAACCGCATCAGCGACGGCACCAGCAGCGCCCGCACCAACGTCGCGTCGATCACGACCGCGACCGCAGTGCCAACGCCAACCTCCTTGATGAAGATGATCTTCGAGGTCGCGAACGCGCCGATTGCGATCACGAACAGCATCGCCGCCGCCGTGATGATCCTGCCGGTTCGCTGCACGCCAAGCGCTACCGCCTCCTGATTGGAAAGCCCCGCGTCGCGGCCCTCCTTGATCCGGGTCAGCAGAAAGACGCCGTAGTCGGTCGACAGGCCGAACGCCATCGCGAGCAGCAGCAGCGGCTGCGACACCTCAAGCCCCCCCTGACTTTCGTAGCCCAGCAGCTGTTCGAACCGTCCGTCCTGAAAGACCAACACCATGACGCCGAACGCCGCCGAAATCGCCAGCACGTTCATGATCAGCGACTTGATCGGCAGCAGCACGCTGCCGGTCATCAGGAACAGGATCACGACCGTCGCCAGCGAGATGATCACGAGCACGAGCGGCACCCGCGACGCGATCGCGTCGACCTCATCGATGAACCGTGGTGCCTGCCCGGCGACCAAGGTCACCCCCGGGGCTCGCAGCTCGCGAATCTGACGTACCAAAGCCAACGACCGCTTATCAAGCGTTGGATACCTGGAGTTCACATCGAACTGCCACATCTCAAAGCGCGCCACCGACTGCGGCGTTGAGACGCTCTTGGCGCCCGGCAGCGCCGCGATCCGATCGGCAAATGCCTGCACCTGCCTGCGATCGGAAGATGGCACCTGCTGCACGACGACCGAAATCGGCTCGGTCTCGGCATTCGTGAACTCCGATCGCAGCGTGTCGTCGACGATCTTCGCGATGTTGTCCTTCGGCAGCGCGCGCGTATCGATGCCGGTGAACTCAATGCGCAAGAACGGCGTGCCGGCCAGCAACAAGATCGCGCTGCCGAGCAACGTCACGGCAACGGCATGGCGCATCACCCAATGCGACCAGCGATACCAAAACCCCGTCTGCTCATCCTGCCGGCGCCGCTGCCAACGCTTCGGAGCGAGCGCGTTGACGCGCGGGCCGAGCGCGACCAGCAGTGCCGTCAGCGCAAGCAACGTAATCGCCGACGCCAGCAGCGCCGTGATCGCCCCGGCGATCGCCATCGAATACAAGAACTGCTGCGGAAAGACGATCAGCGACGCGAGCGCTGCCGCGACCGTGATCGAGCTGAACGCGACCGTTTTGCCAGCAGTGTGGATCGTCTGGCTGATCGCCACCTGCGGCGGCAGCCCCCGGTCGAGCTCTTCGCGGTAACGCGAGACGATGAAGAGCGAATAGTCGATCGCGAGCCCCAACCCAAGCGCGACCGTCAAGTTCAGCGCGTAGATCGACAACGGAACGACCCCGTTGATGACCCGCAGCAGCACCAGTGTTCCGACGATCGTCAGCCCGCCGACGAACAGCGGCAGTAGCGCCGCGATCACGCCCCGGAACACGAACAGCATCGCCACAAAGAGCACCGGGAAGGCAATCTGCTCGGCCGCCGCGAGATCGGCCGTCACCTGATCGCCGATCGCTTGTGCGCCCGGCCCCGGGCCGCCGACGGTGATGTAGTCGAGCCCGTAGAACGCCTGCGCAAGCCGCTTGCCGATCAGCGACTCTTCCGTATCGGGCTTGGCGAAGACAGCGATGTAGGTCTTTTGGCCGTCGCGCGAGACGAAACTTGCGGTGTTCGCCGTCTCACCACGACGCTTCGCTGCATTGATCGCCCGATCGGCGTCGCGCAGGTCGAGCACGCGGGACACATCGGGATCGCGCGCGGCGCGCCGTGCGATCGCTCGCACGCGGCGCAGCCCCGCGTCGCTGCGTGCCCCCGTCGGCGTATCGACGAGCAGCAGCACACCTGGTGCGGCGCGGCTGCCGGTGAGATCCTCGTACAGCTCGCCCGCCCGCGAAGACTCTGAAGCGGGATCGACAAATGCATCCGAAGGTTGAAGGCGCGACGCCAGCGATCCACCGAACGCCGTCGACACGACGAAGAACACCGCTGCGCCAACCAGAACGGCGACGGTGCGGCGCGTGGAAAGGCGGGTGAACGCAGCGAACATGCAAGGCATCGCCGACCGGCCGAACGCCATGCTCAGCGACGCCCGCAGTCTATGAGGCGTGGCCCCGGGGTGATATCGCCCGTGCGTCCGCAGACTCGGAATCGGTTGGCGGCCACGCTGCCGCTCATACCGCCCGCATTCGGTTACCCCCCTGTACGGTACGCGCGTGGTCGAGAATCAGCACCCGCAGCGCAACGCCCCGAGCCGCCGCGGTCCCGCGCGTCGCCTACGCGGGGCCGCACTCGACGTGGCCGACGGCGCGATCCGCCAGGGACTCAAGCATCCGCTGCTCTCACCGGTTGGGATCGCCCGGCGGCTGCGCGGCATCGAATCGCTGCGTCGCACCGTTGGCGGGCGGACCGTCGTGATCACTGGGGCTTCGTCGGGCATTGGCGAAGCGACCGCCCGGCAGTTCGCGGCCGCCGGCGCGCAGGTCGTGCTGGTTGCCCGCCGCGAAAACGAACTCGACCGGGTCGTCGGCGACATCCGTGCCGACGGCGGCAACGCCGAGCGGGTGCCGTGCGACCTCTCCGATCGCGCGGCGATCCAAGCGCTGAGCGAACAGCTCCTCGCGGCCTACCCGCGCATCGAGATCGTCGTCAATAACGCCGGACGTTCGATCCGCCGCTCCGTCGTCGATTCGCTCGATCGTTTCCATGATTTCGAGCGCACGATGGCGCTCAACTACTACGGGCCGGTTGCGCTGACGCTCGGGCTGCTGCCCCAGATGCTCGACCACGGCGGCGGTCAGATCATCAACGTCTCGACGTGGGCCACCCAACTTCCATCGCCGCAGTACGTTGCGTATACCGCATCGAAGGCGGCGCTCGATGCGTTTACGCGCGGCACTGCGGCCGAGCTGCTGGGTACCGGCGTCACGTTGACCTCTGTGCATTTGCCGCTGGTGCGCACGCCGATGATCACCCCGGCGATCGCGGCGTATCGCGGGATGCCGTCGCTCAGCGCCGACGAGGCGGCGCAGCTGATCGCCGACGCGGCGATCGGGCGCGGTTCGCGCGTTGAACCGGCGATCGTGACGCTCGCGCATATCGGCGATGCCGTGTCGGCGCGCGGCACCGACCTGGTGATGGGAGCGATGCAGCGGATGGGGCTCGGACCGGTCGGACGCGCCCACTGACGCCACGCATCGGCATTGCCGGCCCGAGCGCCGGAGCGCCCGGGCCGACAACCGGCGCGCGCTGTCCCGACGCGCGCTGGTCCCGACAGGCGTTGCGGCCTGTCAGCTTGGGCTCACCCTCCGCGAGCGTCGCGGCGCGGCGTGTGATGACCGGGCGGGTGAGGAAATCCTCGGAATCGCGCAGAAGCGCTACGCACACGGTACCGGACGGGTGCGCCAGGTCGTGGAGAACTTTGAACCGATCCCGGAACGGGGTGGTTGGTGGGGGCGGCGATCGGGGGTCGACGCAGAGCTGCCTGCATGCCGCAGTAGCATGCTTCCGTGTGAGCGACCGAGCCGTGCCACAGCTCCGCCGGACGCGCCGCGAACGGCACGGCCGAGCGGCGGGATCCTGAGATGGCGCGCAGCGCGCAGCGTGTCGCGGCCGGCCGCAGCGCGATCTCGTGGGCAGAGCGCCGGATGCCGGTGCTGCGTCGCGTTGCCGACCGCCTTCAAGCGGGCGGGCAGCTGCGCGGCGCCCGCGTCGGCGTTTGCCTGCACGGCACTGCTGAGACGGCGGTCTTGGTGCGCGCGTTGGTGCGCGGCGGCGCGAGTGTCGATGTCGTGCCGTCCAATCCGCTGGCGGTACACGGCGAGGTGATGGCCGCGCTCGATGTCGAGCAGGGCGTCAGCGTGCATCTCGCCGCCGGGACGCCGACTGCGCATCAGCGGGCGCTGGAAGCGGTCGCTGAACGCGCGCCGACGGTCGTCATCGACGACGGCGCCGATCTCGCGCGCGTGCTGCATGCGCGCGCTGCGACCGAAGCGACGGGCGTCGTCGGCGGCACGGAGGGCACGACGACCGGCGTGTTGCGGCTGCGCAGTCTGGCCGAGCGCGGCGAGCTTGCCTACCCGGTGCTGGCGGTCAACGATACGCCGATTCGCCACCTGTTCGATAACTCGCTCGGCACCGGTCAGTCGGTGCTCGATGGGTTGCTGCGTACGACCGGCGTGCTGCTGGCGGGCAGTCGCGTCGCGGTCTTCGGCTACGGCGCGTGCGGCCGTGCGATCGCGCTGCGTGCCCACGGGCTCGGAGCGACGACGATCGTCTGCGAGGTCGACCCGATCCGCGCGCTCGAAGCGCGGATGGACGGCCACATCGTGGTTCCCGGCATCGAGGCTGCGGAAGACTCCGACGTGATCATCACCGCCACCGGCGCGATCGACGTCCTCAGCCGCGAGCACTTCGCCGTCCTGCGCGACGGCGCGATTCTCGCCAATGCCGGTCACTTCAACGTCGAGATCGATGTGGCGGCGCTGACGCAAGCCGCCGATGCCCGCCGCACGGTCCGCCCGCTCGTCGATGAGTACGACCTTGCCGGGCGGACGGTCGTGCTCGTGGCCGGGGGCCGCGTGATCAACCTCGCGGCGGCCGACGGGCATCCGGCCGGGGTGATGGACCTGCTCTTCGCCGGGCAGGCCGTCGCCGCCGCCTGGCTCTCAGAACATGGGGCTGGGCTCACGCGCGATGTTCATGCTGTGCCCGGCGCGATCGACGCCGACCTGGCGAGGCTCGCGCTCGATGCGCAGGGCGTGCGGATCGACGAACTCAGCGATCAGCAGCGGCGCTATCTGACGAGTTGGTCGCCGGCACCGAGCACCGGATTTCACTCGATTTGACCTCGTTCATACCGAAGTGTCGACGGTTCGTACGCACAGCCACTGACAGAACGGTACGGTTCCTGACGTGAAAGCCATGGTCCTCGCCGCAGGTCTCGGAACCCGCCTGCGTCCCCTCACCTACGAGCTGCCCAAGCCGATGGTGCCGGTGGTTGACCGGCCGGTGATGGCGCATATCGTCGATCACCTCAAGTCGCAGGGCGTGACGGAGATCATCGCCAACCTGCATTACTTCCCGGACACGATCCGCGAGTACTTCGGCGACGAGATCACTTATCGCTACGAGCCGGAACTGCTCGGCACGGCCGGCGGCGTGCGCAACTGCCGCGACTTCTTCGGTGACGAACCATTCCTCGTGATCTCCGGTGATGCGCTGACCGATCTCGATGTCAACGCGCTGCGCGCCACCCACGACCGGCTCGGCGGCGTTGCGACGTTGACCGTCAAGCAGGTGCCGGATACCCGCGAGTACGGGGTCGTGATCCACGACGACCAGGACCGCATCCTCGGTTTTCAGGAGAAGCCGGCGCCCGAGGACGCCCAATCCGATTTGGGGAACTGCGGCATCTATCTCTTTAGCCCCGAGATCTTCGACTACTTCCCGCAGTCCGACCCGGTTGACTGGGCGTTCGACGTGTTTCCGGCGCTACTCGCGAACAACGTGCCGTTCCACATCCACCGCGCGAGCGACGACTACTGGAACGATGTCGGTTCGCTCCCCGAGCTGAAGGCAGGCACCTTCGATGCGCTGACCGGCGAGCTGACCCTTCCGGCGATCGATGGTGCCGGCCCCGACGCCGTGATCGTCGGCGAAGGCTCCAGCGTCGACGGCGCCGAAGACATCAAGGGCCCGGTCTACATCGGAACCGGCGTGACGATTGGCGAAGGCGTGCGCCTGACCGGCCCGGTCGTGATCGGCGATCGGGCCGTGATCGGCGACGGCGCGATGATCCGTGACTCGATCGTGCTGCCCGGCACGGTGGTCGAGGCCGGCTCGATCGTGATCGGTGCGACGCTCGGGCGTGCCGGGATTATTCCGGCGATGACGCCGCGCCGCCAGCCGGCTGCCTCGTAGCGTCCGCGCCGGCGACGCTCTGGCACGAGGCTCGCCGGCGCCGACGCCTGCGCGCGACGGTGTCAGTACAGCTCGCGTGCTGAGCTGCTGCCGGCCGCTCGGCTGCCGCTGCGCGCCGGCGGGGCGCCGTATCGCTCGATGCGCCGCTGTTCGCGTTCGCTGCGATCGATCGCGCGGATCACGAGCCAGGCCAGCGCGACCCCCATCACGATCGTTTGCTCGAGCGCCATCAGCGCGCCACCGATCTGCTGATCTTCGCGGGGCGTCAGCCCCCATGAGGCGTCGGTATAGACGCCGTAGAGCGCGTTCGGTGCGAAGGTCAGCGCGATGCCGAGGATGCCGACCAGCACCTTGGTGGTGAGCATGTACAGCACGGCGGCCATCCCCGAGAGCTGGCGCTGGTCGCGGACGGGAGAGATCAGGTGCCACCAGTAGAGGCCGCCGCCGACGGTAAAGATCATGTGTTCGAGCGCATGGACGCCGGTGTGCCGCACGGCGGCGTCGTAGATCGCCGGTACATGCCACACCCACATGGCCAACGTGTAGACGCCGAGCCCGAACAGCGGTGACATCAGCCACGGAGCGTGCTGTTCAAGCGCGATCACGCGGCGGGTCGCGGGGCGGAAGATCTGCTTCGTCAACCCGAGCAGGCAGAGCACCGGCGCGGCGTCGAGCAGCAGCAGATGCTGGACCATGTGCATCGTGAAGTGTCGTTCGCCGAGCGCGTCGACCGGTGAGTACAGTGCGACGACCGCGCACGCGATCCCGAGTGCGAACGAGATGAGCCGCATCGGATGCGCACGCACCGCCCACCAGCGCCGTAGGTAGGCGATGCTCACCGGTGCCAGGATCAGCAGCGGTCCCGGGTAGAAGGTCCAGCCGACGGCGTTGGTGGTTGCGAGAGCCAGCATGCGCGCGGAGAATTGTCGCAGTGCGCGCACCTTTCGGGTGTGGCGCCCTGACAGGCTCAGGGGATGCTGTCATGTCGCTGTGCTCCGCTGCTGGCCCGCGCGTGCTGCGGGTGCGGTCGCGCGTTCGCTGCGGAGCATGGGGGCTGCGGCGCGTGGTGTACCTATTGCCGTGACCGGTGGGGCACGGTGCCCGGATGGTGGCAGCCTGAACCTGGTGGCACTGCCGGCTGGGCGGCAGCGCGCTACGGAGGCGCAGTGCGGCGTGCCGTGTTGGCGGCCAAGCGCGGTGCGCCGGAAGGCATCGCCGAACTGCTGCTTGCGCGCCTGCCGGCGGAGTGTTTGCCGCGCGAGGCGACCATCACCTGGATCCCGGCGCATCCCCGGCGCGCGCTGCTGGGCCCCGACGCGGGGGAGACGCTGGCGCTGGCGCTGGCGCGGCGTGAGGGTGCCCCGGTTGACCGCCTCCTCCGCCGCTCGCCACTGGGGCGGCGTCAGGCGGGGCGCGACCGCGAGCAACGGCGGGGAGCTGGCGAGCGGCTCGGTCTGCGGGTGCGCGGCCGGCCGCCGGCTGCCGTTGTGGTTGTCGATGATGTGCGGACGACCGGTGCGACGCTCGACGCTGCGGCGCGGCTGCTGCACGAGGCCGGCGCTCGACATGTGATGGGGGTCACGGTCGCCCTTGCTGGTGCGCCGTAGTGCTGTGGGTGCGCCACCTTTGGGGAGCCACACGGCTCCGTTATCGCCGTTGGATCCAGCAGTTTTTGGTCGTGCCAGCGTCGCGACCGCGCGGTCGGTGTCCCCCGATAGCACGACTCAGATCATAGGAACGTCCACCGCGGCGCGTTACCGTCGGTTCACAAGAGGAAGATCAGCTTCACCAGGCATACCGGCAACACCAACCTTTCGAGGAGGTCTTTGGTGAAGATCGATGTCAAGGGTCGCAACACTCCGGTCACCGACGAGATTCGTGCGCTCGTCGAGCGACGATTCCGGACCGTAGCCGCCCAGCTGTCAGAGGACGCGCGCCTACAGGTCGAGATCCGGGAAGAGCGAAATCCTGCGATCACCGACTGCATGGTCGTCGAGGCCCGGCTCAAGATGCACGGACGCACGCTCTGCGCAGACGAAGCCTCGCACAGCATGCGCCACGCAATCGTGCTCTGTTCCGAGGAGTTGGGGCGTCAAGTCAAGGCGACGCGAGAAAAGCGCCGCCACATTCGGGAGGCACGCATTGTGGCCCGCGATCTTCGCGGCGCCTCGGCAACGATCTAGGCCTCGCCCGCCCACCGGCGGACCGAGGCGAAGCAGCAGCCGGCGACGCGCCGGCTCCAAGAAATCCCGAGGCGATCCCTGCGGTGCGCGGCACGGCAGGGATCGCCGCGTTTCGCGGGCGCTTGCGGCGACCCCCCTTGGTAGTGTGACCGTTCTCATGAGCATCCTCGAACGCGCCCTCCGGATCGGCGAGAACAAACAGTTCAAGCGCTTCCAGAAGCAGGTCCAGCTGATCGGTGCGTACGCCGAGGAGCTGGAACTCGAGAGCGACGACGAGCTCAAAGCGCGCTTCGCAGCGCTCCGCCAAGAGGCCGAAAACGGCCGCTCACTCGATGATCTGCTGGTCGAAGTCTTCGCCATTACGCGCGAAACCGGCCGCCGCGTCATGGGGATGCGGCACTTCGACGTACAGCTGATCGGCGGCATGGCGCTGCACAACGGCGCGATCGCCGAGATGCGCACCGGTGAAGGCAAGACGCTGACCGGCACGTTGCCGGTCGTCCTCAACGCGATGTCCGGCAAAGGCGTCCATGTGGTGACGGTCAACGACTATCTCGCCCGACGCGACGCGGAGTGGATGATGCCGCTCTACAACTTCCTCGGGCTGACCGTCGGCATCCTGCAAAACCAGGACTCGACCGACAACAAGCACGCGGCCTACGCCGCCGACATCACCTACGGCACCAACTCCGAATTCGGCTTCGACTACCTGCGCGACAACATGGCGCCGTCGCTCCAGGACAAGGTGCAGCGCTCGCACTTCTTCGCGATGGTCGACGAGGTCGACAACATCCTGATCGACGAAGCGCGCACGCCGCTGATCATCTCCGGAGCACCGGAGCAGGCCGCCGAGTTGTACGTCACCTTCGCCAAGCTCGCCCGTCAGCTGAAGCCCGGCGAGACGCCCGACGGCATGGACCCGCGGATGAAGAAGGAGTTCGTCGCCGACTTCGACTACGAGTTCGACGAGAAGCACAAGACGATCTCGATCACCGAGCAGGGCGTCACGAAAGCCGAAAAGTTCCTCAAGATCGACAACCTCTATAGCGCCGAGCACGGGCACCTCGTCAACCACCTCCAGCAAGCGCTCAAGGCCGAATCGCTCTACAAGCGCGATGTCGACTACGCAGTCGTCGACGGCAACGTGCAGATCATTGACGAGTTCACCGGCCGGATCCTCGACGGCCGCCGCTGGTCGGAAGGCTTGCACCAGGCGATCGAAGCCAAAGAGGGCGTCCGCATCCAAGAGGAAAACCAAACGCTCGCCACGATCACCTACCAGAACTACTTCCGCCTCTACGACAAGCTCGCCGGCATGACCGGCACGGCGATGACCGAGGCGACGGAGTTCATGAAGATCTACGAGCTTCAGGTCGTCGAGATTCCGACGAACCGGCCGATGATCCGCGACGACCGCAACGACCAGATCTTCAAGACACAAGAAGGCAAGTGGAACGCCGTCGCGCAGGAGGTCGCCGAGGCGCACGAAGCCGGGCAGCCGGTGCTGGTTGGCACGATCTCCGTTGAAGTGTCCGAACTGCTGTCGCGCAAGCTCACCAAGCGCGGCATCAAGCACACCGTGCTCAACGCCAAGCCGGAGTTCGCCGAACGCGAAGGTGAAACAGTCGCCGAAGCCGGCCGCCTCGGCGCCGTCACGATCGCGACGAACATGGCCGGCCGCGGTGTCGACATCAAGCTCGGCGGCAACGCCGAGCACCTGGCCCGTACCGAACTGACCGAGCAGGGGTTGCAGCCGGGCACCCCGGAGTTCGATGAGGCGTATGGGCCGACGCTCGAACGGCTTGAAGAGCAGGTCAGCAAGGAACGCGAGGCGGTGATGGAACTCGGCGGGCTGTGCATTATCGGCACCGAGCGCCACGAATCCCGCCGGATTGACAACCAGCTGCGCGGTCGCGCCGGCCGCCAAGGCGATCCCGGCCGCTCGCAGTTCTTCCTCTCCGGCGAAGACGACCTCGTGCGGCTCTTTGCCGGCGACCGGATCTACAACATCCTCGACCGCTGGGGCGACACCGACGAGGAGGGCAACGAAATCCCGATCCAGGCGGGGCTGCTCAGCAAGCAGATCGAAAAGGCCCAGCGCAAGGTCGAGGAGCAGAACTTCCTGATCCGCAAGCGCGTGCTCGAGTACGACGACGTGATGAACGAGCAGCGTCGCGTGATCTACAGACTGCGCGACCAGATCCTCGAAGGCGACAACATCGGCGAACGTGCGCGCCGCGAACTGCGCGGTGTCGTCGAAGGGCTCGTCGCCGAATACACCCAAGGCGAGTTCTACGACGAGTGGGACATCAGCGGCCTGTGGGACCGCCTGCTGGAGCTGTACCCGGTGTCGATCGAGCCGGACGACTTCAACGGCAGCCCCGGCCGCGAGGAGCTGACCGACCGGATCACCGAAGACATCGTCGAGTACTACGGTGACCGCGAGCAGGAGCTAACCCCCGAGGTGATGCGCGACCTCGAACGCTTCCTGCTGCTGCAAATCATCGACGAAGCGTGGCGAGAGCACCTGCACGACATGGACTACCTGCGCGAAGGCATCCACCTGCGCGGCTTCGCGCAGATCGAGCCGATCGTCGCGTACAAGAACGAAGCATTCGAACTCTTCAACGAACTCATCAAAGCGATCTGGACGCAGTTCGCCCAGCTGATCTTCAACGTCCAAGTGCAGGTCGAGCAGCCGATCCCGCAGACGCCGCCGTCGCGCGTCGCCGGCTCGCCAAACAAGCCGGCGCGCGTGACCTACGAATCGGGCGGCAGCGCTGGGCTCTCAGCGCTCGCCGCGATGGCAGCCGGCGTCGACCCGATGGCTGCCGCTCAGGCCGCAACGACGCCCAGCGCGCCGGACGATGCCGCTGCGCTGAACCGCGAGCAGCGGCGCCAGCTTGAGCGCGACAAGAAAAAGCAGGCCAAACGCGGCGGCGCATAACCGGTGCCGCTCGCCTTCGAAACCGACCAGCGGATCGCAGCCGTCCGCAAGCAGTTCGCCGCGCTCGGGCAGTACGTCGACCCCGACGCGCTCGCCGCAGAAGTCGCCGAGCTCGAAGGCAAAATGGGCCAAGCTGGCTTTTGGGATGACCAAGCCGAAGCGACGAAGGTCTCCTCAGAGCACGCGCAGGTCAACCGCCGGCTCGAGACCTACCGCTCCGTCGAGCGGGACGTCGGCGATCTCGACAGCCTGGTCGAACTCGTCGAAGAGGACGACGACCTCGCCGCCGAACTCGAAGAGCAACTCGAAAGTCTCGAAGCCCGCCTCGCCGACCTCGAAGAGCAACGGCTCTTCCAAGGGCAATACGACGCCGGCGACGCGCTCGTCACGATCAACGCCGGCACCGGCGGCACCGACGCCCAAGACTGGGCCGAAATGGTGCTGCGCATGATGATGCGTTGGGCCGAGCGTCGCGGATTCGCCGCCGAATTGCTCGAAGTGAGCGAAGGTGACGAAGCCGGCATCCGGTCCGCCACCTTCAAAGCCGCCGGCCCCAACGCCTACGGCTTGTTCTCCGCCGAAAAAGGCGTCCACCGCCTTGTGCGCATCTCCAAATACGACTCACAAGGCCGCCGCCAAACCGCTTTCGCCGGCGTCGAAGTCGCCCCGATCCTCGACGATGTCGGCGACGTTGAAATCGACGCCGACGACCTCCAGGTCGACACCTACCGCGCCTCCGGCGCCGGTGGCCAGCACGTCAATAAAACCGACTCCGCCGTACGCATCACCCACCGGCCGACAGGGATCGTCGTGCAGTGCCAGAACGAACGCTCGCAGACGCAAAACCGGCTCACCGCGATGGCAATGCTCAAAGCCAAACTGATCGAACGCGAAGAGCGCGCCCGCAAGGACGAACTCGCCAAGGAGAAAGGCGGCGTGCAAGACGTGAACTTCGGCTCGCAGATCCGCTCCTACGTCCTGCACCCCTACACGATGGTCAAAGACCACCGCACCGGAGTCGAAGCTGGCGACGCGCAACGCATCCTCGACGGCGACCTCGATGCCTTCGTGCGCGCCGAACTCGAACGCCAAGTCAGCGGACGCCCGCCGCTGCGCGACGAGGCATAGCACCGGCGCGCTAGCGGCCGGTCCGCAGCTTCAAGGCGAACTTGTTGCTGGCGCGGTTGCCGGCGTGGTCGAGGACGACGACCCGCAACGCCGGCTGCTGACTGCGGCTGAGTTTGGCGAGCTGCACGACGTACTGCGTCTTGGTTTGCTTGCCACGCACGACCTTCTCCACCGTCTTGGTGCAGGCACGCCAGCGCGTCTTGCCGCTGCCACCCGAAACCTTGCAGACCGTCCGGCGTCGCGTGACCAACGTGAAGGTGACGCTCGCCAACCCAGAGGTCACGCCGCTGCTCCCACGATCACCGATCACCAGCGCCACCCGGCAGGTCGACGCCGAACAGACCATCGAACGCCGCGCGATCGCCGGCCGCGCCGTATCGACCGCCGTCGCCGTCGCACCATCTGATTCCGGCGTTACCGTCGACTGCGGCGTCGCCTCGCTCGAGAGCAACGCCGTCGAGAAGCTCGCGGTCGGCGCCGAATACGCCGCGTACCCGCCGGGCCCCCTGCCGATCACCCGGCAGGCGTACGACACCGTCGTCGCGACGGCATTGCCCGACAGCTCCGTCGACGACAGCAGATGCGACGCGCTGCGCCCATCGCCCGCCACCACCGTCGAAACCGGCGGCTCAGTGTTCGCATCGCGCAACCCGTCGCCGTTGTCCTGCCACAGCGTGAACTCGAAACTCGTCGCGCCAGTCCAAGTACCGGCGTTACAGGTCACCGACCCGCCGCGCTGATACACCGCCGTGACCGACGGGCCGGCCGCGAAATCGGGGACCGCAGGCATCGACGGCGGATCGGCCGACAGGATGTAGTCGCGCAAACTCTGCGCCCCGACTCGGGCATACACGCCCGGATACTTTGGATCGGCACAGCCAATCCCCCACGACACCACCCCGATCAACCGCCAATGCGATGCCTCGGTGGTCACTGACAACAGATCACCGTTCGCATCGGCACGCTTGAGCAGCGGACCGCCGGAATCACCCTGGCACGCATCGGCCTTCTGCGTCGAGCCATCGGGACTGCCGGCGCAGAGCATCGAGTCGGCATGGAACGCGCTGCCGAGACGGTCAGCCGCCCCGCACACCTCATCAGCGACCAGCGGCAAGTGCGACACGCCGGCATAGCCGCCGCCCGCCATATACATCACATTCTGCTGGCTCGTGCTCCCCGCGCTGGTCGTGCCCCAACCGAACACGTATGCGGGCGTCCCCGGCCCCCAGCCCTCAGGCGCGCTGCTGCGCAACGTATCCGTCTGCGCGCCACCGGCAGCGGAGGCAAGCGTCACAATCGACGACGACGGAAAGCCGTCCGGAAACCCATGCGCCGCATCGGCAGCGACCGTCAACAACGCCACGTCGTCGTCGTAGGTCGCCACATTCGCCTGCGGATGCAAACTGATCGCCGTCACCGGCAACCGGCTACCGGTGCGATACGGCAGGACCCGGTCGTGGTACAGGTCGGCATCGGTGCAGTACCCATACGCTGCGGAGCCGGTTGAATTGCTCTCTCCAGCGCAGAGCGATGTTGCATTGACGACGACCTCGATCGACGACGCCGACGCCTGATAGGCGCCCGCCGGGTCGATGCAGTGCGCCGCCGTCAGCACCCGATGTGGCCCCACGATCGTGCCGCCGCAAAAATGCCCCTGGTAGGCCGGCACGCCGGCCGGAACGATCGACACCGTCCACGGATACGCGCCATCGCTGACCTTGCCGCCAAACACCTTCGACGGCGTCCACCACACCACCGCCTGCGCCGGAGCGACGACCATCAACACGACCAGCGTGGTCAGCCACACCAAACGGCGGGCGACAGAGAACGGGATGCAGGACATGCGTGCCACGGGGAACGCCTCCATATTCATCGGCATCCACCTGCCAGGCCATGAGTCCCCGAACGCGCCAACTCGCGCGCGGTCCCGACCCCCAGATCCTGACGCCAAACAACGCCGCCCGCCAGCCCCGCTACCCCCGCTGACGCAAACCACCAGACGCGACACACTCCCATCGCATAGGCTCGCGCCGTGAGTCAGACCAGTGACGACGCCACCCTGCTGCGCACCGAACTCGAACGAGCGGTGGCCGCAGCTCTCACCGAAGACCTCGGCGCCGGCGACGTCACCGCCCTCGCCACCGTGCCCGAAGGTACCACCGCCACAGCGCGCGTCATCCAGAAGGAACCCGGCGTTCTCAGCGGCCTCGACTGCGCCGTCCACGCACTACGCGCCTGCGACCCAGCCGTCCAAATCGAACTGCTCGCCAACACCGGCGTCTGGCGCGACGGCGGCCCCGTCCTCGAAGCGCGCGGCGACGCCCGCGCCCTGCTCGCCGCAGAACGCACCGCATTGAACTTTTTGCAACAACTCGGCGGCGTCGCGACTCTCACCGCCCGATGTGTTCGCGAAATCGAAGGCACCGGCGCAAAAATCCTCGACACCCGCAAAACCATCCCGGGCTTGCGCCACCTCCAAAAACGCGCCGTCCTCGACGGGGGCGGCACCAACCATCGCATCGGCCTCTTCGACATGGTCCTCATCAAGGAGAACCACGCCGCCGTCGCCGGCGGCATCGCCAACGCGATCACCCGCGCCCGCCAACTCGCCCCCGACCTCCCCCTCGAATGCGAGGTTCGCGACCTCGCTGAACTCGACGAAGCACTCGCCGCCGGAGCGCCCCGCGTGCTGCTCGACAACATGCCGCTCCCCGTCCTGCGCGAAGCGGTCGAACGCAGCCGCGGCAAAGCGATCACCGAAGCCAGCGGCGGCCTCGAAATCGGCCACCTCCGCCCAATCGCCGAAACCGGCGTCGACCTGCTCTCACTCGGCTCACTGACCCACTCCGCGCCGGCCCTGGATCTCTCCATGCTGATCGAGCTGCACTGATGGGGGCCGGTGGGCGGCGCCTCGCACGCACGCTGAGCCACCCGCAAGCCTCAATGGGCCAGAGGCCCACCTGCGTTTGCGTGCGGCTCATCGCACGCCCGATCCACCATCCACCGGCCCCCATCTGAGCGACGCGCCTCGCACGCACGCCGGGTCACCAGAACCCCATAGACTCCGGGGCGTGATCGACCTGCCGATGGCCGCAGCCCCCACCGCCGCCGCGCCGCTGAGGCCGGCCGAGTTGGCCGCACTCTCCCAAGAGGTCCGGGCGCTCGCCGCCGAGCGCGACGCGGTGATCCTCGCCCACAACTACCAACTGCCCGAGATCCAAGGCGTCGCCGACATCATCGGCGACTCGCTCTATCTCTCCCAAGAGGCCGCGAACGTCCCGAACCCGGTGATCGCCTTCTGCGGCGTGCACTTCATGGCTGAAACGGCATCGGTGCTCAGCCCTGAAAAGACGGTGCTGATCCCCGACGTCGACGCCGGATGCTCGCTCGCCGACTCGATCACCGCCGAGCAACTCGCTGGCTGGCAAGCCAAACACCCCGGCGCGATCACCGTGATGTACGTCAACACGACCGCTGAGGTCAAAGCGCTGACCGACTACTGCGTCACCAGCGGCAACGCCGTCGCGGTCATCGAACACATTCTGCGCGAGCACGGCCCGAACACCGAGATCCTCTTTGGCCCCGACATGTTCCTCGGCTCATACGTCGCCAAGCAGACCGGCGCCCCAGGGCTGCGCGTCTGGGACGGTGAATGCCACGTTCACGCCGGGATTCGCCCGAGCGACATCGAACGAGTACGGCGCGAGCACCCCGGCGCCGACTTCCTGATCCACCCCGAATGCGGCTGCTCGACCTCGGTCATGGAATACGTCGCCAGCGGCGACGTCGACACCGACGGTGTGCACATGCTCTCCACCGGCGGGATGCTCGACTACGCGCACGAACAAGCCGCCACCGGCGCGCACCGCACCGCGATCGTCGCCACCGAGGTCGGGATGCTGCACGGCCTGCGTCAAGCATCGCCCGGCACCGACTTCATTGCCGCCAACGAACAGGCGGCCTGCACCTACATGAAGATGATTACGCTGCCGAAACTGCGTGACGCGCTGCGCGACATGAGCGGCATCGTGACGGTGCCGGCTGAGATCGCGGCGAAGGCGCGGTTGCCGATCGAGCGGATGGTGTCGATCGGCCGCGACGCCGGCATCCCACTCGTCGGCGAGTGAGGCGCTGTCTCAAAATGATCCGGTAAGGGCGGCGCCGCGCTACTCAAGGTCGGACGGTGAAGGTCAGCGGCGTCGCCACCGTACGACCATGGACGCGCAACGCCGCCCGGTAGCGGCCGGGGGAGAGACGCTCGCCACTGGGCACGTCGCCGTAGAAGCGGACGGCGTTGCGACCGGCGACCGACTCACGGTTGAGCCGGCCGACCTGCGACACCCGGGTGCAGCGGCTCGCACTGCGGTTCGCCTGCGTCACCGCGACACACCGGCCGCCGACGAGCCGCCCGCTCGTCAACCGCGAGAACACCAGCTGCACGCGAACCGTTCCGGTTGCCGTGAAGCCAAACTCGGTGCCGATCGACGCGCGGCGATCTCGCCGCGATGCGCGCACCCGCCACGCACGGCGCGTTTGCGTGAAGTCGCTGACCGATGGCGTCGGCGTTGGCGTTGACGTTGGTGTGGGCGTCGGCGTTGCGGTCGGCGTGGCCGTCGGCTCTGGCGTTGCGGTCGGCGTGGCGGTTGCGGTCGGCGTGGCCGTCGGCTCTGGCGTTGCGGTCGGCGTTGGGGTGTCGGTTGGGGTCGGCGTTGGCGTTGGCGTCGGTGCAAGCTCGACGGTGGTTTGCACCGTCGTCTCATCGTTCGCCGCGTTCACGTCGTCCAAGTCCCCGGACACCGTGAACGTGCTGTTCAGGGTGCCAATCTGCTGCGTTCGCAACGCGATCTCGACCTCGTCGCTCGCACCGTTGGCGATCGCACCGATCGCGCAGCTCACCACCCCTGACGAGAGCGTGCAGCTCGCCGACGAACCACTCGATTCGAACGACGCGTCAGCCGGTACGGCGGCCTGAACGGTGACGCCGGTGGCGTCGGCGAGGCCGTCGTTGTCGACCGTCACCGTGTAGGTCACCACGTCTCCGACGCTGACCGGCTCGGGAGCTCCGACGGCTGAGATCGCAAGGTCGGCGCCACGCTCGCGCGCAAAGACCGACACGGTGTCGTCGTTGCGATTGGTGACATAGACATGGGCGCCGTCCGGCGAGACGGCGATCGCGGCCGGCGTCGCGCCGGTGTTCTCCGAATCCTGAAACGTATGGGCACCGCTTGCGAAGTCGCGACCGAACACGCTCACGCTGTTGTCGGAATTCGCGACATAGACGGAGGCGTTGTCGGGTGCGGAGGCGACCGTGACCGGAGCATAGGTCGCGATCGGGTCATCGTCGGCGGTCAACGCGCCGGTGGAGGGGTCGCGTGCCAGCGTCCAAAGCTTGTGGTCATGGAAGCTGGTGGCGTACACGAACTGTCCGTCCGGCGACGCGGCGATCGCCGACGGATCGGACCCGATCGCGACCGAGCCGGTTGCGGTCAGCTGGCCGGTATCGACGTCGCGCGTCGCCACCGTCACGGAGTCCGAACCCTGATCGGCCGTGTAGACCGATCGGCCGTCCGTCGTCACCGTCACCGAGACCGGTGCGGAGCCGGTCGCAATCGAGCCGTTCGCGGCCAGCGCGCCGGTTGTGGTATCGCGAGTGAACGCTGAAACCGTCTCGTCGTAGAGGTTCGCGACATACACCGATTTGCCGTCCTGCGAGATCGCCAGCGACTGCGGTCCGGAGCCGGTAGACACCGAGCTGCCGGCTGTGAGTGCGCCGGTCGTGGTGTTGCGGGCAAACGTCGAAAGCGTATCGTCGCTGGCGTTCGCGACGTACACCGAATCGCCCTCCGGTGAGACAACGACCGACCACGGCGAAACGCCGGTTGCGGCCGAGCCGCTCGCGGTCAGCGCGCCGGTCGTGGTATCGCGAGTGAAGATCGAGAGCGTTGCGTCACCGGCGTTCGCGACGTAGGCAAAGGCGCCATCCGGTGAGATCGCGATGGCGCGTGGTGCCGAGCCCGTCGCAGTGGTTGCGAGCGCTGGGTCGAGGTCGCCGACAGCACCCAGCGCGACGCCCGGGGCCGAGCAGAGCGCCCACGCACACGCGAGGACGACGCCGACACGAACCCGCAGCCACATGCTCATAGCTCGACTACTCGGCAGCGAGGCGCTAGCCCGTGCATGTCGATCGCGCCAACTTGCGCCGCGGACGGGTTGGCGCGAGCGTTACCGATTCGCTGGCGGGACTCCTGCGGCGGGCGCAGGTGCTGCGTCTGGCCGGTGCCTACCAGGCGAACTCGTCGACCTGGTGCGGCCCGACGCACGCGACCGCCGCCGCATCCGGGATGCGCGCCGCCACATCCCGGACCTCGTCGAGCGTGATCGAATCGAGCAGCGCGATCACCTTGTCCGGGTCGATCTGCTCCCCGAAGATGATCGTTTGCGACGCCGCAAGCCGCGCGACCGCACCGGACGATTCCGTCGCGAGAATATGCCGGCCGGACGCATAGGCGCGTGCGAGCTCCAGCTCATCAGCCGTTGGCCCGTCGGCCCGCAGCTCGCAGACGATCTCCCGCATCCGCCGGTACGCCTCAACGCACTTGCCCGATTCAAGGCCGGCACCGAGCGCGAGCTGCGCGCCGTCGGCATGCACATGCTCAAAGCCCCACACCGAGTAGCAGAGGCCACGTTGCTCGCGCAACTCGTCGAACAGCCGCGAACTCATCGAACCACCGAGGATCGACCCGTAGAGCCGCAGCGCGGCACGCTCGCGCGGATCGACTGGATCGATCTGCGGCCGATAGATCAGCCGCAGATGCGACTGGTTGGTGTCGCGCTCCTCAACGAGCGTGCGCACCGTCAGCTCCGGGAAGCCGACGTTCGGAGCGGGCCGTTCAGGGGCCGGGAAACGATCGAACAACTCGCCGAGTGCCACGTCATCCGGCAGATGATCGAGGTTCCCCACGAGATATGCGCCCCCGCGCGAGGGCGCCCACTGACGGTCGCGGAAAGCCACGACCTGATCGCGCGTGAAGTTGCGCAGATGCTCCTCCGGGCCAAGGATCGTGCGGCCCAGCGGATGGCTGCCGAACGCCGCCTTGTCGATCAGATCGCTCGCGACCGACGACGGCTGATCGTCGGCCCGCTGAATCTCCTGGATCACCACGCCGCGCTCCTTGTCGAGCTCGCCGGCGTCGATCTGTGGGCGGCCGACGAAATCGGTCAGCAGATCGAGTGCCTCCGGCGCCCGCTCGGCGCGCACCGTGATGTGGAACGCGACGAGATCCTGGCTGGTGAAGGCGTTGAGCACGCCGCCCATACGCTCGGCGGTGCCGTTCACATCGCGGTAATGCGGGTACTTCTCGCCGCCCTTGAAGACGAGATGTTCGAGGAAGTGCGCGATGCCGTTCTCCTCCGGGCGCTCGGCGCGCGAGCCGGCATCGAACGCAACCATGATCGTCAGGGCGCGCGTCCCAGGCAGCACGACCTTGTGAATCGGCAGGCCCTTTGGCGCAACGGCGGAGGAAATGTCGATCGTCACAGTGCTGCACGCTATCGCCCGCCACCGCCATCACGCCACGCGCCGCTGCAACACCGGCTGCAACCGGCAGGGGTTTGGCCGAAGTCGCGGTACCTTCCGTGGGATGGCTTCGCCGATCGAGAGTTCCAGCACCCGCCGCCTGCCCGCGCGCCGCCGGCGCCAGATGCAGCCCGTCGGCCCGCCGGCCCGTTCGGCCGCGCTGCCCCACGACCCGCGCAACGTGATTGAGTTCCGGCACGTCGCCAAGCATTACGGCGACGGCACAATCGGCCTCGAAGACGCGACGATGAACATTCGCCGCGGCGAGTTCGTGTTCCTCGTTGGCACGACCGGCTCCGGCAAGTCGACGATCATGAAGCTCCTCTCCAAGCAGCTCGAACCGTCGCACGGCACGATCACCGTCGCCGGCCGCGATCTCGCCGAGATCACCCGCAAGCGCGTGCCGTACTACCGGCGCAACCTCGGTGTCGTCTTCCAGGATTTCAAGCTGCTGCCGAACCGCACCGTGTACGACAACGTCGCCTACGCGCTCTCGGCGACCGGGGCCGGCCGCAAAGAGATCCGCGCGAAAGTCCCGGACATCCTGCGGCTCACCGGCCTCTCCACGAAGCTGCACCAGTACCCCGACCAGCTTTCCGGCGGCGAGCAGCAGCGCGTTTCGATCGCGCGGGCGTTTGTGAATCACCCGCCGCTGGTGCTCGCCGACGAACCGACCGGCAACCTCGACCCGCAAACGTCGATCGGGATCATGCAACTGCTGTACCGCATCAACCGGGCCGGTACGACGGTGCTCGTTGCCACGCACGACCACCACATGGTCGACGAGATGCGCCGCCGCGTGATCGAGGTCGATCGTGGCCGGATCGTGCGCGACGAAGCGTCCGGGATGTACGCCGCAGGCGAGCAGACGACCGACGAATTCGGCGCGATGATGCGCGAGGTCGAAGTTGGCCGCGTGCGCGAGCGCCTTGACCATCTGCAACACGCCAGCGACGACGAGCTGCTGTGGGGCGACCGGCCGGAGATCGACCGATGAACTTCTCCTTCTTCATGCGCGAGGTGTGGCGTTCGCTCTCGCGCAACGCCGTGCCGTCGTTCGCGGCAATGGCATCGGTGCTCGTCACGATGCTCGTGCTCGGCGCCTTCATTCCCGTGATGCAGATGGCGAACGCCGCCGCTGATCAAACACGCGACCGCGTCTTCATCTCCGTCTTCCTCAAGAACGATGCGACCAGCAAAGATGCCGCGCGCGTACGCGAACGGATCGAAGCGACGACGAACGTCAAATCGGTGCAGTTCATCCCGAAGGCGCAGGCGCTCAAAGAGCAAAAGAAGCTCGACCCCGACGCCTTCAAAGTGCTCGGTGACAGCAACCCGCTGCCCGACGCCTTCCGCATCACGCCGAAAGACCCGGACAAGATCCCGGACATCATGGCGGCGCTTGCCCCGTCGAACTCCGCCGGCGTCCAGGCACCGGTCGACCCGAAGATCGACGAAGTCAAGAACGCCCGCGAAACCCCGAAGCTGCTGGGCGTGATGAACGCGATCCGCCTGGGGACGGGGCTGCTGGCCTTCCTGCTGATCGGCTCCAGCATCCTGCTGGTCGGCAACACCATCCGCCTCTCGCTGTTCGCGCGGCGCCGCGAAGTCGAAGTGATGAAGCTCGTCGGCGCAACCGACTGGTTCATCCGCTGGCCGTTCGTACTCGAAGGATTGATCGTCGGTCTGCTCGGTGGCGTGATGGCGATCCTCGTGCTGCTCGTCGCGAAGACGGCGCTGCTTGGGCCGCTGGAAACGGTGCCGGTCGTCGAGGGTCTCTCAACGCTCAGTTTCGCCGTCCTCGCCGTGGTGCTGATGCTTGCCTCCGTTGCCGTGAGCGCGATCGGCTCCGGTCTCTCGCTGCGCCGCTTCTTGAAGGTCTGAGCATCCTGCACGGTGCGGCCGGGCTCCCCGGCACTCTACGCTGGGTGGTCTGATGCTCCGGCGACTGCTCGCACCGATCGCCTGCCTGCTGCTCGCGCTGGTCGCGGGGATCTGGCTTGGCGGCCATCCCGACCGGCTCCCGGGCGCGGTGCGGGATGCGCTCGTGCAAAAGGATGTGGCGATCGTCGGCGAAGGGCTTGGGGTGCTTCAGCGCCGCTACTTCCGCGAACCGAACGAGCGGGCTATCGCCGACGCGTCGCTCAGCGCTGCGGTCGAGAGCCTCGGCGACCAGTTCTCGTCGTACCTTGCCCCGAAAGATCTGGTGCGCTTCAACGAGGTCACCGACGCGAAGTTCGAGGGGATTGGCGTCGAGATCCAACCGGTCAAACGTGGCCTGGAAGTGATGCGGGTCTACGCCGGATCGCCCGCTCGCGAAGCTGGGCTCCGCGCCGGCGACGTGATCGTCAAAGCGGGCGGCAAAACGCTTTCTGGGCTCTCATCGACCGCCGCGAGCGCGCTGATCCGTGGGCCGAAAGGTACCAGTGTCGAGTTGGGCATCGAACGCGACGGCGACACGCTGACCAGGCAGGTGCGGCGCGACGAGGTTCACATTCCGCTCGTCAGCTCCCACTACGACGCCGACGAGCAGGTCGGCACGGTCCAACTCGAAAGCTTCTCCGAAGGGGCGCACACGCAGGTCGCGTCGGCGATCGACGCGCTCAAGAAGCGCGGCGCGACCGGCATCGTGCTCGACCTGCGGTCCAACCCCGGCGGGCTTGTCGCAGAAGCACAGGAGACGGCGAGCCTCTTTCTCGACGGCGGACCGATCGTCACCACCAAAGGCCGCGCCGTGCGAACCCGCACGCTCAACGCCGGTGACGACCCGAAGTTCCCGAAGTTGCCGCTCGTCGTGCTGGTCGACCGCAACAGCGCGTCGGCTGCGGAGATCGTCACCGGTGCGCTGCAAGACCGTGGGCGCGCCAAGGTCTACGGGACCCGCACCTACGGCAAAGGCGTCTTCCAGGAGATCATCAACCTGCGCTCCGGTGGGGCACTTGACATCACCGTCGGGCAATACTTCACCCCAAATGGCCGAAACCTCGGAGGCGCGGGCGTGACCTCCGGCAAAGATGTCAGCCGTGGCCAAGGCATCGAGCCGGATGTCAACGCGGCGGACGACCCGCACACGCCGAAGGTTGACGAAGCGGCAGAGCAGGCGACGAAGGCGGTGGCCAAGCAAGTCGCCGCCGCCCGCCGATGAGCCGGCCAGGCGGTCGCGGCGGGCCGCGCAAGGGTCGCGGCGCGCCCCGCAACAACGCGTCGCGGGAGGCTCGTGAACGCGCCGGCGGCGACCGGGCCGACCGGG
>JASGGQ010000004.1:0-50342 GCA_047604965.1 Patulibacter sp.
GGTTCGCTGGGGCGGACGCCCACGAACCTGCGATCCGCCACAGCCGGCGTTAGCCGAGCTTCGGTTCCAGCTCGCCGAGCAGCTTGGCCTTCGGGTACGCGCCGACGATGCGGTGGGCCTCCGCGCCGTTCTTGAAGAGGATCATCGTCGGGATCGAGATGACGCCGAACTTCGCGGCGGCCTGCTGACTTTCGTCGGTGTTGAGCTTGACGATTTTCACGTCGCTGCGCTCACCGGCGATCTCCTCAAGCACGGGGGCGACGGCGCGGCACGGGCCGCACCATGGCGCCCAGAAATCGACGAGCACCGGCTGCTCGGATTCGATGACCTCGGCTTGGAAATTGGTGTCGGTGACTTCGCTGATCGCGCCCATGAAGGCTCCTTCGCGTGGTGTACCGCGCACTATACAAACTGAAGTATGTGGGTCGCGGGCGCCCAGGGACAGCTGCCAAGAGACGGCCGACCCCTCATGTTGTGCGCTCAGAGGCCGGCGTACGAGCGGATCACGCCGGGCGTGATGTACGTCTCGATCAGCGCCGCCGCGATGACCATCGCCAGCGCGATCGTCGTCGTGACGAGCGTCGCGGCCAGTAGTTGGTGCCACTCGCTGCGGCGGCTGGCGATCAGCCACGCGGCGAGCGGCAGGAAGAGGCCGGTCAGCTCAAGCAGTGCATGGGGGAGCAGGAGGACGACGAAGGTCGTGTCGCTGAGCCGTAGGCTAGCGGCCATGTCGGCCGTCAGGCCGCCGAGCACCAGCGCCTGCGTGAGCAGCGAGAAGGTGGTCGCTGCGGAGACAAAGAGGATCGCGAAGCGGCCGGCGTAGTCGTGGATCGCGCCGAACCAGCCGCCGCGTACCTTGGCTTCCAGCGGCATTGAGCTGCCGGCGATGAAGCCCGCGACGCACGCCAGCGAGTGCAGTGCCAGCACCAGCAGGTTGCGCAGCACGACGTGCAGCGCATCGCCGCTGGCTACCGGCGTGAAGATCCCTGGCATCACGCTGACTCCCGGGTCAGGCGTCGAACGCGACGCGACCAACACGACCGCCGTGAGCAGGCCGACGGCGACGAGGAAGCTCGCGGCAAACCAGTCGCGCAGCACCTCCCCGGGGGCAGCGCGCCAGCCGGCCAGCGTTTCGCGAGTATGCGCGATGCCTTGTACCAGCGCGAGGTCGCTGGCGGCGTGCCCGCTCCGAACTGCCATCAGCATGGTGATCGGCCGCCAGCGGCCGCGGTTGATCGCCACTGCACCGTCTCCACGCGCGATCGCGTCGCCCCGTCGCTGCTGCTGCGAGCGTTGACCCGCCGATTATTCCCCTGCGAGCTGGCGCTGCTTGGCGATGCGAACGCTGCGGCTCCACGGCTTGTTCGCGCGCATCCGCGCGTCGGCGACGTCGAGCAGTTCGCCGACCGACTGCGCGTCGTCGGGATAGGTTGCCCAGCCGGTGCCTGCGCTGATCGGTCCATTGGCCGTTTCGATCCCGTGCAGGCCGACGCGGATCGCATTGACGATTGGCGCAATCGCGTCAGCGCCGGTTTCCGGCAGGATCACGCAGAACTCGTCGCCGCCTTGCCGGGCAACGAGGTCGCGCTGCGCAGTGACGGCCACCAGCACGCCCGCGACCGCGCGCAACACGTCGTCGCCGGCGGCGTGGCCGTGCTCGTCGTTGAGTTCCTTGAAGCGGTTGAGATCGAGCGTGACGATCGAAAACGGCTTGTTCTGGCGATGATGGCGGCCGAGTTCGTCGTCGAGCGTCTCCAGCAGCAGGCGGCGGTTGCCGACGCCGGTCAGCGGGTCGCGTCGTACGAGCCGCTGAAGCTCGGCACCCTGTGATTCGGCGGCTTGGAACGTAATCATGCAGGCGAAGCCGATCACCGGCTGGGCGACGCCGAGCAGCAGAATCCCGAGCGCCATCGGCTGGTCGGTCATCGGCACCAGTTTCGTCACGCTCAGGCCGCCGAGCGTCCACAGCAGCAAGCTGCTGGCGCCCAGGTGGAGCGTCAGCGCAAGGCGGCTGACCGTGCGCATGGAGTACAGCGGGCCGATGAACATCGCTCCGATCAGACCGCCCGGCCCACCGGGGCCGATCAGCGCGAGTGCGACGCCGCACGAGATCATCGCCAGCAAGAGATGGTTGGCGATCGATTCTGCGGGCGGTGGCTCGCTACGGGAGATGACGGTGGCATAGGCGAAGGTGACGCCGACGAGCACGATTTGCGACAGCGGTGCGGCGACCAACAGCAGGACGCCCAGATGCACGACGAAGAACGCCCAGACGATCGCGCAGGTCGCCAGCCAGACGGTGCGATCTTCGGCGATCGCCGCGCGGGTGATCTCGCGTGACTGGCGGATCGGCGGGGCGGCGGCGGGCAGCGGTGCCGGCTGGAGCGGGAGCGCACTCATGCGCGTCGGTAGAGTTCGGGGCGACCGAAGGTGGCGTCCTCGGTGACCGGCCCAGGCATTGGGATCGGCTCGCCGATGATGGTCAGATCGCCTGCTTTCTGTTCGCGTAGGCGCTCGTCGGCGACGTGCAGCAAGACGCCGGCGTGGACCGCGTCGCGTGGATAGGACGCGACACCGAACCCGGTCGAGATTCGACCGGCTGGAAGCTGCACCGTGCGAAGCTCGGCGCGGATCGCGTCGATCAAGTGGGTGGTGTCGCTCGGCCCGTAGTTCGGCAGGATGATGCAGAACTCGTCGCCGCCTTGGCGCACGACGGTGCCGTGATCGCGCACGACGCGAACGAGTGCTGCGGCGACTTGGCGCAGCAGCTCGTCGCCGGAGGAGTGGCCGATCTCATCGTTGATCGCTTTGAAGCCGTTGAGGTCGAGTGCGACCACCGACAGTGGCCGCTGCAGCCGCGCCTGGCGGTCGAGGTCCTCGGCGAGCTGCTCGTTGAGGAGTCGCCGGTTGCCGACGCCGGTGAGCGGGTCGCGGCGCACGAGCGCTTCGAGTTCGTTGCCTTGCGCTTCGGCGGCTTCCAGCACGATCGCGACACAGGCGCACAAGATCCACATCGTCGGGAGGGCGGCCGCGATCGCGAAGGTGGTGCGCTGGTCGGTGAAGCCGAGCGCAGCCGGTGCGACCATCACCGCCGACGCCCCGAGCAGGTGGGCGACGATCTGCTCACGGTCGATCAGTCGACTTGCGACCAATGCGCCGATGAACATCGCGTTGGCGAGGACCGGCATGCCGGCCGGCGTCCACGCGAACAAGCCCAGGCCGACCGCGCCCCAGAGCGCGAACAGACCGAGGTGGTTCGCCGGCGAATCGAGCTCTGGTGGTTCGCTGCGCAGGTGGGCCAAGGCGATCAGCAGCAGCAACGCGCCGAACAGCAGCATCTGATTGCGGTGATAACCCAATGGCAGCAAGGCGCAGCCGAGCGTGCAGAGTCCGAGGAAGGCAAACATCCAGCCGGTCGACAGCCAGACGTACCGGTTGCGCGCAAGGTCGTGCCTCGACACGCGGACCAAGAACAGTGAGCTGTGACTCGTCACGCACCAGAAATCGGCAGATCAACGCGCAAGCGGAGCGTTGCATCGCGTCCATTGGACGCACGACCGGTGCTGCGCGGTGTGTTTTCGGGGTGGGTTTCCCGGTTCGGGCGTGACCGCGCTAGGCGTGGCCGAAGCGGCGATCGCTGGCTGGCATCTCGGTCGCGCGCAGCGCTTCGCCTTTGCTCAGCCGCAGCCGCTCATCGGCGACCTGCAACAGCACTTCGCCGGTTCGCGCGTCGCTCGGGAAGCTGGCGATCCCCAGGCCCGAGGAGATCCGGTCGCCTGCCGGCGTAGAGATCTGCGCGAGCGCGCTGCGAATCGCGGCGGCGGTGCGTTCGGCTCGCTCGGCGGTGGTATCGGGCAGGACGACGCAGAATTCGTCGCCGCCCTGCCGTACCACGGTGTCGCGCGCTTCGACGACGTTCGTCAGCGTGGTCGCCACCTTGCGCAGCAGCGCATCTCCGGCGGCGTGGCCAACGTCGTCGTTGAGGTTCTTGAAGCCGTCGAGGTCGAGCGCGATGACCGAGAGTTCACCGTTCGTACGGCCGTGCCGTGCCAGATCGTCGTCGAGTACTTCGAGCAGCAGCCGGCGATTGCCGACGCCGGTGAGCGGGTCGCGGCGGACCAGTACTTCGAGTTCGGCGCCTTGTGCTTCGATCGTCTCCAGTGCGATCACACAGGAGAAGCACAGCGCCCACGAACCGAGGTTGAAGAGTGCGACCGAGACCAGTCCGGCAATGTCGAACTCGGCGATGATCGCGGTCGCGGCCAGGAGGATGTTCGCCGTAGTGATGTGTGCGGCGATCTGCCGGCGGCTCTGGAGGCGCACCGCCGCGAGCGGACCGATGAAAAAGGCCGCGCCGATCGTCAACGCCCCGGTTGGCGAGGAGGCGATCATGCCGGCTGCGGTGAGCACGTACGCCAGGCAGACGACGACGTGGTTCCTCGTCGTGCCGATCGCCGGTGGTTCGAGCCGTAGCAGCACGAGCGAGACGGCCAACGGCAACGCGGCGACGTAGGGGAACCGGTGCGCGGCGAACAGGTCGGTCGTGGTGATCGCGGCGAGCATCAGCAGCGCGTAAAACAGGAACATCCCGCCGGTCGCCAGCCAAACGGTGCGGTTGACCGCCAGTTCGCGGCGCGACATGCGTCGGCTCAACGGGCCGAGCGGTGGGGAGACGCTGCTCATGACCGGCCCCGATAAATCCTGATCGGCGAGCCGAGCTCGTCAGATGGTCGGCGGGGTGGCGACGCCCCGGCCGTCCGGCCGGGTTTGTGCGCACGCAGGCGTTCGTCGGCGACGTGCAGCAGCACACCGCCGTGGACGGCGTCCTTCGGGAAGCTTGCGACGCCGATCCCAGCGGTAACCCGGGCACCGTGCGCATCGATCTTCGCGAGCGCGGCCCGGACGGCGTTCGCGGCACGATCGGCGTGTTCGGCGGAGGTGTCGGGCAGCACCAGGCAGAACTCGTCGCCGCCTTGCCGCACCACCGTATCGCCGGGGCGCGCGATCGCTTGGAGTGCGTCACCAACCGCTTGCAGCAGCTCGTCACCGGCAGCGTGGCCGACGGTGTCGTTGAGCGCTTTGAAGTCGTTGAGGTCGAGCGCGACGATTGAGAGCGGCCGGCGTGTGCGGGCGGCGCGTGCGATTTCGGCCGTCAGCGTCTCGGTCAGCATTCGGCGGTTGCCGACGCCGGTCAGCGGGTCGCGTCGGACGAGCTGTTCGAGCTCTTCGCCTTGGGCTTCGGCAGCTTGCAGCACCACTGCGCAGCAGCCGGCGAGCACCCATATCGCTGGCAGCACCGAGGCGAGTGCGAGCAGCGTCGCGTCGTCGTACCGCCCGAAGGCGGCCGGCGCGGCCATCACGGCGGTCGCCGCGAGCAGATGCGCGGTGATTTCGCGAACGTCGATCAGCCGCATCGCGGTGAGCGGGCCGACGAACATCGCGGCACCGACGACCGCCGAAGCTTGCGGCGCGTACGCCAGCATCGCGCCGGCGGTGCCGAGGTAGGTGAGCGACAGCACCACGTGGTTCGCGGCGGAGCCGATCGCGGGCGGCTCGCTGGTGAGCAGCCCAATGCAGATGACGGCAAGGACGGCGGCGAAGGTCAGCAGGCGCCACGCGACGAAGTCGGCTGGCGCGAGCGCGATGACCGTTGTGGCCACGGCGAAGATCCCGAACATCGTGCCGGTCGCCAGCCAGACGTAGCGGTTGAGCGCAAGCTCCCGGCGCGACACGCGCGCCAGCGTGGGCGTGAGCGCGCCCGTCACAGTCGTGGTCTCAGGTGCATGGTGCGGTTCCTCAGGTGCCCGGCCGCCCGCCAGCGCTATGCTCCGCTACGGAGCCTGCGTCGTCGCGGACTGGGGCACCTCAACATCCTACGCGGCTCTGACACGGTGTCGACCGATTGTTTGCACTCCGGCAGCGGTGGCTGCCGCCAGGCGCAAAAAGCTGGCTACTGCGGATCGGCGTGCGCGGCGCGGTCCGGTGCGGGGAGGTCAGCCGTGTTTGGCGCGGCCTGATCCCCGTACTTGTCGCGGCGCAGCCGATGATCGGCGCGATCGAGGAGCGCCTCGACGGTCGTGCCGTCCTCTGGGAAGGTCGCCAGGCCGATCCCGGTCGTGACGGTGCAGCCTTGGATGGCGATCGTGCCGAGCGTGCGGGTGATCGCGGCGGTCACGGCACGCGCTTCGACGGCGTTCGTGTCCGGCAGCAGGATCGCGAACTCGTCGCCGCCTTGCCGGATCGCTTCGGCCGGTGCGGCGGCGATCATCCGCAGCGCGCTGGCGACGCGCCGCAGCACGTCGTCACCGGCGGCGTGCCCGACCGTGTCGTTGAGTGTTTTGAAGCCGTTGAGGTCGAGCACCAGCACCGTCAGCGGCGATCGGGCTTCCGCGTGCTGCGGCAATTCCAGATCGAGCCGTTCCCGCAGGCGGCGGCGGTTGCCGAGGCCGGTGAGCGGGTCGCGGCGCACCAATCCGGCCAGCTCGCGGCCCTGCGCTTCGGTCGCTTCGAGCACGAACACGCATGAGGCGCCCAGGACCCACAGGTTCGCGATGACGATGACGCCGGCGGTGAGCGTTTCCAGCTCGTGGTGGCGCAGCACCATCAGCGCGGCGAACAGCACGGTCGCCAGCGACAGGTGCGCGACGATCTGCCGCCGCTCGATCAGCCGCGCGGCGGCGAGCGGGCCGACGAACATCGACAGGCCGACACCGATCGCGCCGGGGCGCGTCGCCACCGCAAAGCCCAGCGGTAGGAGGTACGCCATCGCGACGTAGCCGTGGTTGACGATCGATCCGATGCGTGGAGGCCGGGTGCAGAGCAGCGTGATCGTTCCCAGGAACGACGCGATGGTGATCACGAGCAATCCCTCCCGGCCTAGCTCTGGTGCCCAAGCGAGGATGCCGGTGCCGAGTGCCGCGTAGGTAAAGGCTGCGAGCGCGGCCATCCGCCACGTCAGCATGAGCCCTTCCATATGTCGGCGGCTGACGCCGTCGACCGTCCACTCCGGCGGCAGTTCCGTGGCGGTCGCGCCGGTGGCTGGGGCCGGTGCGCGAGGCACGACCTCGGGAACGGCGGCATGCCACTCCGGTGAATTGCGATGTGGCGCGCCGGCCTTGTCGATCCGTAGTCGCGCGTCGGCGACGCTGAGCAGCTCGTCGGCGGTGCGTCCGTCATGCGGGCAGGTGGCGATGCCGATGCCGGTACTCACGCCGGAGCCGAACGCGCGCACCGCTTGCAGCCGCGCGCGGATCAGCTCGCTGAGCGCGCGGGCGTCCTCGGTCGTCGTGTTCGGCAGCACCATGCAGAACTCGTCGCCGCCTTGGCGCGCGACCGTGTCGGTTGGCCGTGCGCTGCGCAGCAACACGGCGGCGGTTGCTTTGAGGAGCTCGTCGCCGGCGGCATGGCCGACGGTGTCATTGAGCGCTTTGAAGCCGTTGAGGTCGAAGGTCAGCAGCGAGAACGGGCGGTGCGTATGTGGGTGGCGGGCCAGCTCGAGTTCGAGTTCTTCGTCGAGCAGCCGGCGGTTCCCGGTGCCGGTCAGCGGGTCGCGCTTGACGAGTCGCGCCAGTTCGGCGCCTTGCGCTTCGGCCGCGTCGAGCACGGCGGAGACGGTCAATGCGAGCATCCACATCGTCGGCACGATGCAGATGCAGGTCGCGAGCGTCGCCGCATCGACGACGCCCAGGAGCGACGGCACAAACAACGCGAGCGTCGCCGCTGTCAGATGCGCCGCGATCAACCGGCGCTCGACATTCCAGACGGCGGTCAATGGGCCGGCAAACGCGGCGGTGATCGCGACGGCCGAGCCGTGCGGCCCGAACGCGACGATCGCGCTCATCGGACCGACGTAGGTGAGCGCCAGCAGCGCATGCGTGCGGCGCGTATCGGGCTCCGGTGGTGGCATCCGCGCCAGCAGCGCGGCGATCACGAACAGCACAACGGCGAGCGTCAGCACGCGCGTGTCGTTGAAGCCAAAGTCGAAGAGGACGACGCCGACGCACAGCAGCCCGAACAGGACAAAGGTGCCCCACACGACGAGCCACACGGCGGGACTCAGCGCGACGTCGCGCCGCGACACGCGCCCGAAGAACTTGGGAACGAGTGCGTCGATCACCGGTCGGACGGCCTCCGCCGCTCTCCAGGGATAGGCGCTTGGTTGATGGTGGCGCGATCGTCGGCGATCACTGCAAATGCCGCCGCGCGCTCGACTGCGTCGGGGCCGGGGAGACGAGGTGACGTATGGAACCGGTTTTCGGCCATACAGGAGATCGTGGCATGTTCTTCGGCGCGAGCACCCGGTATGACGGCAACGTCACGCAACCGGTCGGTGGCGGCACGGGCCGCAGGATCGCGGAAGAGCAGCTGATCGATCCGTCGCATGACCGGTGGATCGACCGGCCGGCAGTGGAGATGCAGGCTGATCTACGCCCAGGCAGCGTTGCGGTGCGTTGCGGGTGTGGCCGGTCAAGACGATCTGTCGGCGGCTGGGGTGCTGATCGTCGCGGTGCCGATCGTCGCGGTGTCGATCACGAAGCGGTAGCGGACGTCGGCATCGACGACGCGCTCCCACGCCGCGTTGATCGCGCCTGCGTCGCCACCGATCAGTTCGATGTCGGCGGTGATCCCGTGCTCGGCGCAGAAGTCGAGCATCTCCTGCGTTTCGGCGATCCCTCCGATCAGCGACCCGGAGAGCGAGCGGCGCGCGTGGGTCAGCGCGAAGGCATTGACGCTCAACGGTTCGCTCGGCAGACCGACGTTCACCAGCGCGCCATCGAGCCGCAGCAAACCGAGCAGGCGGGTGATCGGCAGCGGCGCGCTGACGGTGTTGAGCATCAGGTCGAAGCGGCCGGCCAGCTCGTCGAACGTCGCCGGATCGCTGGTCGCCCTGTACTCGGCGGCACCGAGCGCCAGCCCGTCGTCGCGTTTGCGCAACGACTGCGAGAGCACCGTGACCTCGGCACCAAGTGCCACGCCGAGCTTGACCGCCATATGGCCGAGGCCCCCGAGCCCGATCACGGCGAGCCGCGTGCCGGGGCCGGCCCCCCAGCGCTTGAGCGGCGAGTAGGTGGTGATGCCGGCGCACAGCAGCGGGGCGGCGGCATCGAGCGGCAGCGCCTCGGGGATGCGCACCACGAAGGTGTCGCGGACGACGATCTGGGTCGAGTATCCGCCCTGGGTGATCGTGCCATCGCGGTCGGTCGAGCCGTAGGTGAAGGTCGCGCCGGGCAGGCAGTACTGCTGCTCGCCGGCGGCGCAATGTTCGCAGCTGCCGCACGAGTCGACCATGCAGCCGACGCCAACCCGGTCGCCGGGTGCGACGTGGCGAACCTGGTCGCCGACGGCGGTCACGATGCCGACGATCTCATGCCCGGGCACCAGCGGGTACTGCTGCTCGCGCCAGTCGCCGCGCACGGTGTGGATGTCGGAGTGGCAGATTCCGCAGTAGCGAATTGCGATCTGCACGTCGCTGGGACCGACGGTGCGGCGGGTGATCGTCAGCGCTGCCAGGGGCGAGGTGGCGCTGCGGGCGCCGACGGCGGACACGGTGGTCGTCATGCGGATCAGTCAAGCAGGCTCTGTGCGCGCGCTCCGAATCGCCCCTGCCCGTCGAGCGTCGAGATTTGGCCCCTATAGGGGCCAAATCTCGACGCTCGACGGTTGGGTGGGCTACTCGGCGGTTGGGCGGGCTACGCCCGGGTGACGGTGAGATGGAGCGGGAGGCCGTCGATCGTCACGGGGTCGGTGGTGGGCTGGGTGGCGGGGTCGGTGTAGATGATCTCGGTGGTGAGTGTTTCGCTCGTGACGTATGTCTCGTTGGTGCGGACGGCATCGAGCAGCTCGGGGCTACCGCTGAGGGTGAGGGTGATGCGGTCGGTCACGTCGAACCCGGCGTTCTGCCGGGCGACTTGGACCTGACGCAGCACGGCGCGGGCGAGTCCTTCGGCGCGGAGGGCGTCGTCGATTTCTAGTTCGAGGGCGACGGCGTGTTGGCCGTCGCGTTCGAGCTGGTAGCCGTCGGGGGCTTCGAGGCTCATGAGGAGGTCGTCCTCGGTGAGCTGGTGATCGGCGCCGTCGACGGTGACGACGACCGGCTGGCCTTTGCGTAGCGCGGCGGCGACGGCGGTGCCGTCGAGTGCGTCGATCGCGGCGCGGACCTGGCCCATCGCTTTGCCGAAGCGCGGGCCGAGCGCCTTGAGGTTCGGCTTGAGCTGGACGCTGCCCAGCTCGTCGGCTTGTGCGACGAACCGCAGCTGCTTGACGTTGAGTTCGTCGGCGATCACATCGGCGAGGCGCTCGATCGCGTCGCGTTCGCGGCCGGTTGCGACGACGACGGCGGCACGTAGCGGCTGGCGCAGGTTGATCCCGGAGGCGGCGCGCGCGGCGAGACCCAGGCGCACCGTTTCGCGTGCCGTTGCCATGTCGGCTTCCAGGCTGGCGTCGTGGAAGCGTTCGGCGCGGGGCCCGGCGCCGGTGATCACGTCGACCGGCGCGTCCGGCCAGTCGGCGAGGTGGACGGAGTCGGCGGCATCCGGTGCGAGCTGCTCGAACAGTTCGTCGGCGACGAATGGCGTGAGTGGCGCGAGCACCGTCGCGAGGCGCACGAGCACGACCCGCAGGGTTTCAAGGGCGTACGGATCGCCGTCCCAGAAGCGGCGGCGGGAGCGGCGCACATACCAGTTGGAGAGTTCGTCGACGAGCTGCCCGATTGTGCGGCCGGCGGTCGTCACGTCGTACTGCTCAAGCGCTTCGGTGACGAGCAGCGTCGTCGCTTCGGTGCGGCTGAGGATCCAGCGGTCCAGTTCGGTGAACGACTCGACCGGGTTAGCGCCGGCATCGGCGGTGGCGCCGGTGGCGAGCGTGATCGCGGTGCCCTGGCCGGTGAAGGGGCTGGCCTTGCCTTCGCTGGCGGCGATCGCGGCGTATTGGGCGTAGAACGCGGCGGTGTTCCACAGTGGCAGCAGGAAGAGCCGCACGCCGTCGCGGACGGCCTCGTCGGAGTAGCGGTAGCCATCCCACGGCTGTTTGCTGGTGAAGAAGTACCAGCGCAGCGCGTCGGCGCCGAACCGGTCGATCACGTCGAACGGCGCGACGATGTTCCCCCGCGACTTGCTCATCTTCTGGTCGTGCTCGTCGCGAATGTGGCCGAGACACACGACGTTCTCGTATGGCGCTTCGCCGGTCAGCAGCACCGAGACGGCCAGTAGCGAGTAGAACCAGCCGCGCGTTTGGTCGATCGCTTCGCAGATGAAATCGGCGTGTCGGTGCGCTTCGTAGTGCGCGGTGCCGGCCGGGTCGTGTGGTGCGCCGTCCTGCGCGAACGGCATCGCCCCGGAGTCGAACCACACGTCGAGCACTTCGGGGACGCGCTGGAAGGTCAGCGGCGTCGCGTTCGCCGGGTCGGTGGCGGCGGGGTCCGGCGCGGTGAAGATGATGTCGTCGACGTACGGGCGGTGCGGGTCGTTGAGCGTGGCGCCGGAGAGCGCGGCCAGTTCGCTGAGCGAGCCGACGACGATCGTGCGCGGCTCCTCCCCGGCGGGATGGTCGGTCGAACGCCAGATCGGCAGCGGCGTGCCCCAGTACCGCTCGCGGCTGATCGCCCAGTCGACGTTGCCGCGCAGCCATTCGCCGAAGCGGCCGTCCTTGATGTGCGGCGGATGCCAGGTGATCTGCTCGTTGGCGGCGAGGAGCTGGTCGCGCAGCGTGGCGGTCGCGAGGTACCAGGAGGGGCGCGCGTAGTAGAGCAGCGCGGTGTCGCAGCGCCAGCAGTGCGGGTAGCTGTGCTCGTACCGCTGGGAGCGCAGCAGTAGGCCGCGCGCGGCGAGCTCTTTGACGAGATCGACGTCGAGCGTTTTGACGAAGCGGCCGGAGAGGTCGGCGGCGGTGATGCCAAGTGCGGCGGCCGCGTACGTGCCGTTCTCTTCGACGGGGTTCAGCAGCGTGGCGGGGTCGCGCGGGTCGAACGCGGCGGCGTCCAGGCCGGCGGGGAGCGTGCCGGCGGCGGCCGCGTCGGCGACGGCAGTGAAGTCGTCTTGGCCGAAGGCCGGCGCGAGGTGGACGATGCCGGTACCGGAGTCGGTGGTGACGAAATCGGCGGCGAGGACGGCGCCGCGACCGCCCGCGCGTCGGCCGTACGCAACGAACGGCGCGTCGTACACGGTGCCGACGAGCTGCTCGCCGGGGAACGGGTCGCCGAGGATTTCGTAGCCGCCGGTGTTGAGGAAGTCGGGGCCGAGCGTCGCTTCGATCAGCGCGCTGGCGACGACGATCGGGTTGCCGGCCGGCACGAGCGCCGCATCGTCGCCATCTTCGCCGCCGGTCAGCGGTTGGACGCGCACGTAGTTGACGTTGGGGTGAACGGCAGCGGCGACGTTCGCGACCAGCGTCCACGGCGTGGTAGTCCACACGACGAGCTGGTCGCCCGGCTTGAGGGGGGAGCCGGCGGGAGTGCCGGGCGCGGCGGCGGGGTGGGGGGTGTCGGCGTTGGCGTTGGGGTGAAGCGCTGCGGGGGCGTTGGGCGTGTCGGCGTTGGCGTCGGTTGCGAAGACGACGGGCAGCCGGACGTACGCCGACGTGTCCTTGATGTCTTTGTAGCCTTGTGCGACTTCGTGGCTGGAGAGCGCGGTTCCGCAGCGGGTGCAGAACGGCACGACGCGGTTGCCTTGGTAGAGCAGGCCGCGTTCGTGGGTTTGCTTGAGCGCCGCCCAAACCGACTCGACGTACGGCGCGTCCATCGTGCGGTAGGCGCGGTCAAGATCAACCCAGAAGCCGATGCGCTGCGTCAGCCGGTCCCAGTCTTCGAGGAAGGTGAAGACGCTGTCGCGGCACGCGGCGTTGAACTGTTCGACGGAGGCACGCACGTCGCCGGGGACGATGTTCTCGATGTCGTGCTTGCTGTGCAGCCCGAGCTGCTTCTCGACGGCAATCTCGACTGGCAGGCCGTGGCAGTCCCACCCGCCGCGACGCTCAACGTACCGGCCGCGCATCGTTTGAAAGCGCGGAAAAATGTCTTTGAACACGCGCGAGAGGACGTGATGCACCCCCGGCTTGCCGTTCGCGGTCGGTGGCCCCTCCCAAAACACCCACGGCTCCGCCCCCACACGCTGCTCGACCGAACGCGCAAACACGTTCCGCTCAGCCCACCGCGCGAGAACCTGCTCCTCCAAGGCCGGGAAAGACTGCTGGGGAGAGAAACGGGGGTGGGTCACCCCCGTTCAGTATGCCCAGATCGGGCGAGAAACGGCCGATGATGGCAGGACCGTCGCGGAACGGTGCCACGGCCATCATTGGGTTTCACCCAACGTCGTCAACTTAGAGAACTATTCGCCAGGCAGTGTATCCTCTGCTCCGGCCCCGCGTGAGTGGGGGTGAACCACTGACCACGTTCGTGGCCTGAGGCGTTCCCCGCGTGAGCGGGGGTGGACGAACGAACCATCTTTGTGCCTCGGGGCCTCTTGCCCGTTTTTCACGGCGAGGAGAGGCCACCGACTACCATTGAGGGGTGGCTGCCCAACGCATCGCAATCGATCCCCGGGTGATGGGTGGGGTGCCGGTGATCCGCGGCACACGAATCCCCGTAGCGACCATCGTTGGGTTGGTCGCGGAAGGCCTGGCTGTCGAAGCGATCGTCACTGACTTCCCGCAGCTCTCGCAGGAGGATGTGCGTGCCGCGCTGGCGTTCGCTGCGGCAGCCGTCGCGGAGCGGCAGCTGCCGCTCCGCCTGACCGCATGAGATTCCTGCTCGACGAGTGTCTCAGCGCTCGGCTCGCAGATGAGCTTCGCGAGGCCGGGCACGATGTCGTCCGAATCGCCGAGCTCGGGCTGCTGGGCAGTCCCGACGAGGTCGTCCTCGACGTGGCGGCCAGCGAAGACCGCATCTTGGTGTCAGCCGACACCGACTTCGGCGAGCTGCTTGCGACCTCGGGTCGCGCTCGGCCGAGCGTCATCCTGTTCCGCCGGTCTCCCGTCGGGCAAGCCGCCGTTCTGCTCGCGAACCTCGCCGAGGTAGCGGACGACCTGACGCAGGGCGCGGTGGTGGTGCTCACCGAGGATCGCATCCGAATCCGCAGGTTGCCGATCGGTTGAGTCAACCTTGCTGCTCGGGCCTCCCGTCTGCAACTGCGGGTGCATGACGTCCGCTTGCTCGAGTTGGCTGTGAGGCATGCAGGGGAGAGCTTCAGCAGGCCGGACTCGGGGCCTGAGCGCTGAGTGCGCCGACCTCATGCTGGTGCCTTGGGCGAAATCGGGTCCCGGCGACGCATCGCCGTTGATGCTGCTCACGCACTCCAGCGACGTCAGTGCGATAGCCGCTCGGCTCTGGCTTGAGGTTCTGACGACACGGCAACGCCGCTGGGTCGCTGGCGCGCTCGGCATCGGCGTCGATGAAGCGGGAGTGCTGATCAGGTGGGTCGCGGAGGTTCATGACGTCGGAAAGGCGACAGCGAGGTTCCAGGGCCTTCGGCCCGACCTGGTCGAGCTGCTGAACCCCGGTTACGTAGCCCCCGGGCCTGGCGTCGGAGTTGGTGCGCGCCACGACGTCGTCGGCGCTGCCAGCGTCGCGAGCTGGCTGGGTGAACAGGGCATCGGACCGGTAGTCGCTGACCTGATCGTCAGCACGTTCTCCGGGCACCACGGAGCGATCGCGTCGTTCGCGGCGCGAGAACGCGCCTTCACGTTCGCCCACGAGCACCGTGAGTGGTCGTGGGCGCAGCGAGCGCTGCTCGACCGCGCCGCGCGGAAGGTTGTGACGTGGCCCGAGCGAATCGACTCCGAGGCTCCGCAGACGTTCGCGGCCATCCTCGCGCTCGCGGGTTTGATCTCGGTGGCCGATTGGCTCGGTTCCGACGTTGCCAGCTTTCCTGTCGATAGCCGTGGTCCCGAAACCTCAGCGGAGCACGCAGGGGGCGTCGACCTCGAAGCGTGGATGCTGCCCCAGGTCGAAGATCCCGAAGCAGAGTTCGGTGAAGTTTTCGGAGGCGTTGGCGAGCGAGAGCCGCGAGCATCGCAGCAAGCCGTGATCGACCTGCTGGCTCAAGAAGTGGGCGGACGACCTCGTCTGCTGGTCGTGGAAGACCGTACGGGCTCCGGGAAGACCGAGTCGGCGCTCTGGGTGATCCGCCACGGTCTGCTCAACGGTGCGCGAGGCTTCTACGTAGGTTTGCCGACCAAGGCTACGGCTGAGCAGTTTCATCGTCGAGCCAGCGCTTTCGGCGAGGCACTGTGGCCTGGGGCTGATGTCGTTCCGCAATTGCTTCACAGCAGCGCTGGATTGCGCGAGCCGCAGCCGGTGCCCACGGTCGATGACGCTCCAGACCGCGAGGTACGCGCCGAGGCTTGTGGCGACGCCGCTAGCTGGTTCGCCGGCAAACGTCGCGGTTTGGTGGCGCCGGCTGGCGTGGGCACGATCGACCAAGCGCTACTGGGGATCCTCCGTTCCAAGCATCATTTCGTGCGGCTCTGGGGCCTCCAGGGCAAAGTCGTGGTCTTCGACGAGGTACACGCGTACGACGCCTACACGCTGACGCTTCTTGAGCGGGCTGTCGAGTGGCTCGCGGCACTCGACAGCACCGTCGTGCTGCTCTCGGCGACGCTGCCGCGTGCGACGCGCGAGCGGCTCGCTGCGGCTTTCGCCACCGGCCTTGGTCAAGGTTCATCGATTGCTGGCGTTGACGTGGTGGTGGCCGACGCGCCGTATCCAAGGGTGCTCAGCGTCGACGCTGACGGCGCACAGGTCGTTGCCGTTGCTGATGATCGCGACCCGCGACGCGTTTTGCTGCGCCAGATGCCGCTGTCGCCGGGCCACGAAGCAGAAGATCTCGCCGGTGTCGTAAGTGCCGCCGTCGAAGCCGGCGGGGTCGTCGCGGTGGTCTGCAATACGGTGGCCTCTGCGCAGGAGCGTTACGACGCGCTGAGAAGCGCACTGTCGGGAGACGAGATCGAGCTCGTGCTGCTGCACGCACGACTCAGGCCACATGAGCGTGATGAGATCGAGCGTCAACTGCTGGACGCGGCGGGGCCGCCGGCCGCCGATCGGCGTCGTCCTCGCAGGATGGTGGTCGTCGCCACGCAGATCATTGAGCAGTCGCTCGACATCGACTTCGATGGGATGTTTACCGACCTCGCGCCGATCGATCTTCTGATCCAGCGGGCAGGGCGCGTGCATCGTCACGATCGGCCGGGAAAGGATCGGCATGCGCACCGCGAGCCGATCTTGACCGTGCTCGACACGCCGGGTGAGACGATCGACCGCGAGTATCTGCGCGCATCCGACAAGGTCTACGTGCCTGCGGTCCTGCAGCGCACACGCGCTGCGCTGCGGGGCCGTGATTGGGTAGAGGAGCCGCGCGATCTCGATGAGCTGATCGAGACGGTGTACGGCGCAGGCCTGCCAGCTGGGTGCAGTGAAGGCGAGGTCGCTGCGATTCAGCTCGCCGATGACACCGCAGAAGGTGATCGGAAGAAGTTCGAGCGTGAGGCGGAGAAGCGTTGCCTGACGTCGGTCGCCCTGGGTGAACCGCCGTGGGAAGCGCCGCTCAAGCACCTCGCGGATGCCGACGGATTCGCAGCTCCCTCGTTCGCCGCGCAGACGAGGTGGACCGAGCTTCCATCGATCACGCTCGTGCTGCTCTACCCGGACGAGCTGCCTAGTCGTGCGCGGCTATGTCCAGGCAGAGACGACATCCGTGACCTGCTGCGCCGCGCGGTATCGGTTTCGACGCCAAGCATCGTCGGTCCCATCCGAGAAGCGTGGCGAGTCGCGTTGGAGTCGGGAAGCTCGATCCCACGCTTCCAGCCGCCAGCATGGCGCGAGAACGGCCATCTCCGTGACTGCGTGCTCGTCGCGCTCGACGCTGAAGGATGCGCGACGCCCTTCAGCGACGGGCAGACTCTGCCACTGCGTTACCACCAAACCCTGGGAGTTCTCCATGCCCCGCACGTACCTGCCTCCTGAAGCGCCCGAGGTACCCGCGGCGAGCGAGTTCAACCTCACGACTGAACGGTGGATACCGGTCATCGATGCCGACAACGTCGCGCGGGAGGTGTCACTGCGCGATCTCTTTCAGCAGGCGCCAGAGGTCAAGCGCCTCGGTTCGACGTTCGCGCCGGAGCGAGCCGCACTGACGCGGCTGCTGGTGGCGGTGCTGCAGGCCGCGCTTCGCGGGCCGACGAGCATCCCGGAGCAACGCGCGCTGCTGACCGGTCACGCTGACGCCGCGAAGCGCGTGGATGAGTACCTCGAACGCTGGTCGAGTCGCTTCGATCTGTTCGAGCCTGACCACCCGTTTGCACAGCGAACCGATCTCGATCCCGCGACGAAGGTCGGCTCGATAGCAGCGCTGCGGATCGACTGGGCTTCAGGGAACAACGTGACGCTGTTCGATCACCACGTCGATCGCCAACCACCGGCGCTGACGCCGGCCGAAGCCACACGCGCATTGCTGGTCACGCTCCTCTACCAGCCCGGCGGTGGTGTGGCAAAGCCGTTCAATCGCACCGATTCGCCGGGGGCGAAGCCGGTGATGGTGTTCGCCGAAGGTCGAGACCTGTGGGAGACGCTCGCGCTCAACAGCTGGGCGGCCGCGTTTCCGGAAGCAGATGCGCCTGCGTGGGAGCGTGATCCGGCGGCCGAGCCCCCGCCGGTGGCAAGCGGCACCGCCCCAGCGGGTTTGCTGGACCTGCTGACGTGGCAGTCGCGAGCGGTGCTGCTCCGCCGAGACGGCGACGGGAGGGTCCGCAGCTTGCGTTTGCAGCAGCATCGCAAGCTCCTCGCGGGGCGCTACCACGATCCGTTCGTGCCGACGCGGCCCGACCCCAAGACCGACGAGCCGCTGATCGTTCGCGTCCAGAGCAGCAGGCGGTTGTGGCAAGCCGCTGAAGTGCTGATCCAGGGGCTGACTCGCGAAGGCGAGACGGTCGGTGCACGTGCCTGCCGCCTGCTCGCGCGGCAGGGTAGGCATCCGCAGCTGGAGTTCGTTGGCTTGCGTGTCGACCAGGCCAAGATCGGCGACGCTCAGATGGCGCGACTGCCGGTGAGCGAAGCCATGCTTGACGACCCCGCTCAGCTCGCGTGGGTCAAACGTGGCATCGAGCTTGCTGACGGTGGTGCCCGCGCGCTCTACGCTGGCCTGGCCAAGTACTGCGAGCTCGTGGGCAGCGAGGCCGGCAGCGCTCGCATCAGCAGCTGGCAGCAACCCTTCTGGGCCGCGGTCGGGCAGAGCTTCCCCGCATACATGGAGGTCTTGACGACCGAGCCAGCAACAGCCTCCGAGACCATGACCGACTGGGGGGCGGTCGTCCATCGAGCCGCGACCGACACCTTCGATGGCTTCGCCGCGCTCTCAACCGTCGCGATCGGCCGGCCGCGCGTCATGGCCGAGTCGCGAGCCGTCTTCCGCGCCGCACTGCGCAAGTCAGGCATCCGCGCACGGAGCCGGCCAACGCCACCAATAGAGACGTCACCTCGGGAGGAGCAAGCATGACCGGAGCTGTGCAAGAGGGTGAAGGCAAGCGGATATCGGCGCGGGCTGTGCTGCATCGGGAACTCAAGCGCCACGTCGAGGGGGCTCGACGTCACGAATCGCCCTCGCTGCGCATTCTCGCCGAGCTGCGTCGCGCTCGAGAGGGGCTGTTCGATGGCTCTCCAGCAAGCTCTCGCCTGCTAGCCCTGCTTGAAGCGTCGGCACCGATGCGCGACCGCGCTGCGATGCCGCAGCGCGAGCTCGATGATTTGATGCTCGTCGCTTGGCTGGTGGCGTGGCATCGACCGCAGGTGGGGCGTGACGAAAAGCACCAGGCGGGGTTCGGCAACGACCTGCGCGTGTTGCGCAGCGCACCATCCGACCCCATGGAGAATCGAGCTGGCCGGCGGCCGTCCGCGATCGATCAGCGCGTCGACCGGTTGCTGAGTACCCGTCGCGAGGATCTTCCCCGCGAGCTGCGGCGCCTCTTCGCGTTGCTTGCCAAGGCCGGGGAGGGTGGCAGCCCAGCTCGCGTTGATATCGCTGCTTTGGTGCGAGACCTCGGCCAGTGGGACCAGCCCGCGCGTCCGGTCCAGGCCCGTTGGGCCTACCAGTTCTTCGTCGAGCGTTGGGACGAATCCAGCGGCGACGCTCCCGCATCCGAGCCTTCGGATGCCACCCCCGAGTCGGAGGAGACTCGATGATCATCGAGCTGCACGCCATCCAGAGCTTCACCGCTGCGAATCTCAACCGGGACGACACCGGGCTACCGAAGGAGGTGACCTTCGGTGGTGTCCGGCGCGCCCGTGTGAGCAGCCAGTCGTGGAAGCGCGCGATGCGGGAGCAGTTCCGCGTCGACCTCGGCGACCTCAAGCTCGCGACGCGCACGAAGCGCGCGCACGAGGAGATCGTCAAACGACTGCTGGCAGCTGAGCCGAGCCTGGAAGAAGGCCTGGCGGAGCACAGGGCAGCGGTCGTGCTCGAAGCGGAACCGCTCAAGCTGAAGCTCGTGGTCAAGGAGAACGTGTCGACCAAGACCGGTCAGCTGCTCTTCTTCCGCGCGGCGGACCTCGATGCGTTGGCGATGGTTGCCTCAGCGCACGCAGCGGAGATCGATGCGGAGGTCTCGAGCGTCGGCAACCCGCTGCTCGATGGCAAGACTGGCAAAGGGAAGCTCTCCAAGGAGGCGGCCAGGCAAGTCAAAGAGGCGATGACTGCGCCATCCGATGCGGTGGACGTCGCGCTGTTCGGCCGGATGGTCGCCGAGTTGCCGGAGGGCAACGTCGATGCGAGCTGCCAGGTCGCGCATGCCATCGGCACTCATGCGCTTTCCGGGGAAGACGACTTCTACACCGCCGTCGATGACCTTCGTCCGGAGGAGACGGAAGGCGCGGACATGATGGGCACGATCAGCTACAACGCAAGCTGTTTCTACCGGTATGCCGCCGTCGACATTCGCCAGCTCGCGGAGAACCTCGGCGTTGGTGGCGGCGACGAGGCAGTGCGAACCGCGGTGGGTGCGTTCACCCGGGCGTTCGTCAAGTCGATTCCGACGGGGAAGCAGAACACCTTCGCCGCCCACAACCCACCGACGGCGGTGCTGGCAATCACGCGTGCCGCAGGTCAGTGGAACCTGGCAAACGCGTTCTTGCGGCCCCTCGAGTTTGCCGGCGATGCCCTCGACGCCGAGGCGACTCACGCGATGCTGGCGCAATTCGGTTCGCTGAACGAGATGTACGGAGAGCCGCGTGACGAGATCGCCGGTGCGCTGCTCGCCTCGAGCGCACTGGACGCTGATCTCCCGGCAGGTGTCGTTCGAGTCGAAGGGCTTGCGTCCATCGTCGATCACGTGGGTGGTGGGGCGTGAGCGACGTGTCGACCTTGCGGCTCTGGCTGGAAGGGCCGATGCAGGCGTGGGGTACAGCGAGCCGCTTCGAGGTTCGCAGCACCGATCCGGTGCCCTCAAAATCTGGCGTGGTCGGCCTGCTCGCCGCTGCTCTGGGGCGTACGCGGAGCGAGCCTGTCGGTGACCTAGCCGCGATGCGGTTCGGCGTTCGCGTGGTCCGCAGCGGGTCCGTGCTGAGGGACTATCAGGCGGTTGGTGCCGGCAGCGACGGGGTTGCCGTGGCGTCAGGCGCCAAGGGACGAGGCATCGTCACTGAGCGTTACTACCTGCAGGACGCGGCGTTCGTTGTCGGGTTCGAGAGCTCGGATCGCCCTCGGCTCGATGCGCTGCATGTTGCCGTCGCCCGGCCGCGATGGCCACTTGGCTTGGGGAGGCGCTCGTGCCCGCCGAGCGTACCGATCGCGATGCCGGGGGCAATCGTCGAGCAGTCGCTCGTCGACGCACTGGCGGCTGATTGGCGCCCCCCGGGGCTCGCTTCGCCGTTGCCGAGGCTCGTTGCTATCGAGGGTGTCTCAACACTTGCGCTTGCCGCTGATCGCCGGCTCACCACGCTGGTGGTCGAGGATGACGACGGAACCATCGAAGTCGCTGACCAGCCGATGGGGGCCGCATTCGCTGACCGGACGTTCGCGGCGCGGCGGGTCAGCCACCTCTACCGAATCCCCGAGAGCAAGGAGCGGGCAGCGTGATCTGGCTCAGCCGTCTGAAGCTGCACCCTCGTGACCCGCTGGTGCTGAGAGACGTCGGTGACTGGACGCAGCTGCACCGGACGGTGATGTCGGCTTTTCCGCAGCACGACGGCCCGACGCCGCGCGCGCACTTTGGCGTGCTGTTCCGCGTTGAGCCGCGTGCAGGAGCGGAGCCCCCGGTGGTGCTCGTACAGTCTCAGGTCGAGCCGGACTGGAGCTCGCTGCCCGAGGGATACACGCTTGCCTGCGATGTCCGCGACGCCTCGGCCTTGCTGGATACAGCTGTTCCCGGCGGGCAGTTCGCCTTTCGGCTGACCGCGAATGCGACGAAGAAGGTAGCCGCGCTGCCGGGCGATACTGCGGTGCGCAAGCACAGCGCACGGGTTGCGTTGCTCGCCGAGGACGCACAGCTTGATTGGCTCCAGCGGCGTGCGGCGCTTGCGGGGTTCTCAGCCGAATCACAGGACATCCGCGTGTCGCAGCTCGCGCCGACGGGGGGAAGCGGGCGTTCCGCGGTGACGGTGCAGCCGGTGCAGTTCGACGGGCGTCTGACCGTCGAAGACCCAGACGCTTTCAAGGGTGCGCTTCGAGACGGCATCGGCCCGGCGAAGGCGTACGGCTGCGGATTGCTGAGCCTGGCCCGTCCCCGGTAGGTGGCTGATGCGCATCGCCGACCTCCATCTCCTCCCGAAAGTCCGTGATTCAGGAAGCTTTCTCTACCTGGAGCGAGGGCGATTGGAGCAGGACGACCGTTCGGTCGCCTACGTCACGGTCAACGGACGCATCGCGATTCCGGTGGCGAACGTCTCGTTGTTGCTGCTCGGCCCGGGGATGACGGTGACCCACCGCGCCGTCGTCAACGCTGCTGAGTGCGGATGCACGATCGCATGGGCAGGTGAGGAGGGGGTGCGGCTCTACGCCGGGGGTCTGGGAGACACACGCAGCGGTCGACAGCTCTTGAGGCAGGCGCAGTGGCAGGCTGACGATGGGTTGCGGCTGCGCGTCGTCCGGCGCATGTACGAGATGCGCTTCTCGGAACCGCTGCCGACCGGTCTCACCTTGCGGCAGATACGCGGGATGGAGGGCGCTCGGGTTCGCGACACTTACCGATCCTGGAGCGAGCAGACCGGCGTGCCGTGGAGCGGACGCAGATACCAGCGGGACTCCTGGGATTCCGCGACGCCCGTGAATCGGGCGCTGTCGGCAGCAAACGCCTGCTTGTATGGCATCGCGCACGCAGCAATCCTTAGCGCGGGCTACAGCCCGGGGCTCGGCTTCGTGCATACAGGTAAGGCGCTGTCGTTCGTGTACGACGTCGCTGATCTGTACAAGACGGAGACGTCGATCCCAGCGGCGTTTCGGGCATGCCAGAGCGGCGCGAAAGATGTTGAGCGTGCCGCTCGGCATGTGCTCCGGGACCAGTTCCATGAGACACGGCTACTCGGGAGGATCGTCGACGATTTGGCTGCGCTGTTCGAGCTTGACGATGCTGCGGACGCTGTCGGGGAAGGCGACGCAGACCTGGCTCGTCCTGGCGGCATCTGGGATCCGAGCGGTTTGGTGGAGGGTGGCGTGAATCATGCCTCGGATGAGAACCGAGAGGAACGGTAGGAAATGGCGCTCGCGGTGTTGGCGCTGGAACGTGTCCCTCCAGGGCTCAAGGGCGACCTGTCCCGCTGGATGCTTCAGCCGACTGCGGGGGTATTTGTCGCCGACCTGAGTCGGGAGGTTCGCGAGCGGTTGTGGAATCGGGTTTGTGAATACCGCGACGCTGGGGCGTGCGTGATGGTCACGCACGCCAGCAACGAGCAGGGGTTCGAGTTGCGTCAGCGTGGGGACCGGGCACGGGAGCTGGTTGACCTCGATGGCTTCGCGGCCGTGAGGACGTCGGTGAGGAGCCGAGGTGGCGTGGGCGATGGCGTCTCGGAGTAAAGAGACATTTCGTCCCACGGCGTGGTGCTCGGCAGGGCTGGGAGGGGTGCGGCGAGCGGCGATCAGGCGGTGGGCGTTCGTCGATACCGAGACGACAGGACTTAATCCTGCTCGCGATCGGCTGACTGAAGCCGCTGCGATCGTCTGCGACGGACAGCTCGCGGTGGTCGAGCGGTTCGCGTGGACTCAAGACGAAGGCGGCGACGCGTTGACGGCGTGGGCCAAGCGCCTGGTCGGGTTGCTCGGGGATGGTGTCCTGGTCGCGCATAACCTTCACTTCGATCTCGCGTTTCTGGAGGCCGTCCCCGAGCTTGCGGCGACGGGCGTGGCGCATCCGCCACGGTGGCTTTGTACGCTTAATCTGGCCGGGCGTCGTTCACTTGGCGACCTTGCCGAAGCGTTGAAGGTCGATGTCTCGGCTCCGCATACGGCGATGGGCGATGCGCTGACGCTTGCGTCCGCCGTTCGTGCGTTGGAGCGTTTGGCAGAGGACCGGCAGGTCGACACGGTCGCAGGGCTGGCGGTCGTCGCGCCGATACGCCGACGGGCGGTGGCGCAGGTGAGCACAGGGCCGTGGCAGTCGTTGGTCGACGGTCTTGAGCACGTCGTTCCGGTTACTCCTGTCACGAAGTCGCAGCGCCAACTTGTTGCCAGTCTGGCGGCTGACGGAGTGTGGAATCCGACTCCTGCGGGTGTGGACGACGCGATCCGTGCGGCTCGGGCAATCGGCCTCGTGCGAATACAGGCTTTGCGCGCGCTTGAAGAACTCGGTGTGGCGACCGGCATCGAAGGCTGGCACGACGCGGTGCCACGCTAGGACGGGCGCCGACCGTACCTCAGTGCTGCGGTGGCCGCCCGAAAACGCGCGAACCTTGAAAACTCAGGCATAATCAGCGACACGCGAAGTGTGTTCCCCGCGCGAGCGGGGGTGAACCGGCAGGCGTCACGCCGACGTTCGTGCATGCGGCGTGTTCCCCGCGCGAGCGGGGGTGAACCGACGGCCAGATCGTCGTCGAGGTCATGAAGCGAGTGTTCCCCGCGCGAGCGGGGGTGAACCGTTTGGGTTGTCGGTGACATCGACGACCGGTGGGTGTTCCCCGCGCGAGCGGGGGTGAACCGCGCCGGCTCGACTCGATCGCGCGAGCATGGTCGTGTTCCCCGCGCGAGCGGGGGTGAACCGGCCGCCACCGAGACCCGGCCGATTTGCTGTGCGTGTTCCCCGCGCGAGCGGGGGTGAACCGCCAGCGAACCCGGCGACCTGTTCGGAGACACCGTGTTCCCCGCGCGAGCGGGGGTGAACCGCGATCCTGCTGTCGTCGCTCGCGGACTTCGATGTGTTCCCCGCGCGAGCGGGGGTGAACCGTGGGCGGTCTGCCGCTCGCGTGCTTGCGGTGCGTGTTCCCCGCGCGAGCGGGGGTGAACCGACCGCCAAGTCGATACAGCAGCGAACCGCGAGTGTTCCCCGCGCGAGCGGGGGTGAACCGGGCAGCGAGGCCCCACATAGCCCCGTCATCTGGTGTTCCCCGCGCGAGCGGGGGTGAACCGCTCGGTGGACTCCAAGAAATCCCGCGCGAGAAGTGTTCCCCGCGCGAGCGGGGGTGAACCGATTCTTCATCAGACCTGAGCCTCCGCGTCTTGGTGTTCCCCGCGCGAGCGGGGGTGAACCGCGATCTTGCATCACCTGCGCGCGCTGATCGACGTGTTCCCCGCGCGAGCGGGGGTGAACCGAAGACGAGCTGACCGGTGACCGGTGAGGATCTGTGTTCCCCGCGCGAGCGGGGGTGAACCGCCGGCTTTTTCTCTCACGGCCGCCGCTCTTCAGTGTTCCCCGCGCGAGCGGGGGTGAACCGCTCCGCCAGCAGGCACGCAAGTACCGCCGGCCGTGTTCCCCGCGCGAGCGGGGGTGAACCGCTGTTTGGTGTTGGAGTGCCCGGCCTGCACTTGTGTTCCCCGCGCGAGCGGGGGTGAACCGGTGCTGAGCGCGATTCCGGCGTGTGCGACTGCGTGTTCCCCGCGCGAGCGGGGGTGAACCGCACCGCCGGCCGATAGCACCGCCGCGCCTCCCGTGTTCCCCGCGCGAGCGGGGGTGAACCGCAGATGGACTCCGGGCGCGGCACGCTGACCAGGTGTTCCCCGCGCGAGCGGGGGTGAACCGTCAGCCTGACGAGCGTTCCAGCGCACGGCGGAGTGTTCCCCGCGCGAGCGGAGGTGAACCGCCTGGCATCACCGCCCGCGTTCGCGGGCCGATGTGTTCCCCGCGCGAGCGGGGGTGAACCGTCAAGCCTTCGCGAATTGGGGCAACGTCCTGAGTGTTCCCCGCGCGAGCGGGGGTGAACCTACGTCTGTCATCGCCTAGATCACCAGCCCTTGGTGTTCCCCGCGCGAGCGGGGGTGAACCGGTGCTGCGTGGCGGGCTGCTCGTGATCCGCAAGTGTTCCCCGCGCGAGCGGGGGTGAACCGCACGTCTTCCATGCACTCAAGGACCACCGCGCGTGTTCCCCGCGCGAGCGGGGGTGAACCGTCTTGCCAGCTAACGCGAAGTAGCGCAAAGTCGTGTTCCCCGCGCGAGCGGGGGTGAACCGTACGTAGTCGTCGTGAACGATGCTGCGGACGAGTGTTCCCCGCGCGAGCGGGGGTGAACCGCGCTCGTGGCGCGCGAGCGTATCCGCCTGGACGTGTTCCCCGCGCGAGCGGGGGTGAACCGGTGCCGGACGAGATGATCGCCGAGGTCGAAGCGTGTTCCCCGCGCGAGCGGGGGTGAACCGCCGGCTGGTTGTCTGCCTGGAGTCGCCGGACAGTGTTCCCCGCGCGAGCGGGGGTGAACCGTGTGGGCCGCGCACGTCAACGAACGGCTACAGGTGTTCCCCGCGCGAGCGGGGGTGAACCGGCGGTCAACTCGGTCGCCACCTACGCGCTGCTGTGTTCCCCGCGCGAGCGGGGGTGAACCGCGATCGATGCGATGACGGCGTGCCGCGCCGATGTGTTCCCCGCGCGAGCGGGGGTGAACCGTCGCTCGTAGACATACGGAGGGACGTGGCAACGTGTTCCCCGCGCGAGCGGGGGTGAACCGAGGACGTTGCGCGTGTCGCGCGCGGAGGACCAGTGTTCCCCGCGCGAGCGGGGGTGAACCGCGATCTTCGACGTATCCGGCGCGCAACGTCCAGTGTTCCCCGCGCGAGCGGGGGTGAACCGTGGACTGGCGGACTCTCGCGCCGGTTCGTGACGTGTTCCCCGCGCGAGCGGGGGTGAACCGCAGAAAGCTGACGATGGCTCGGGCGGCGGCGAGTGTTCCCCGCGCGAGCGGGGGTGAACCGCGTGCCGCGAAAGCAGTTGGTACTCGCACGCGGTGTTCCCCGCGCGAGCGGGGGTGAACCGCCCTTATAGCCGCACTACAAAAACTCGGGGAAGTGTTCCCCGCGCGAGCGGGGGTGAACCGGCGGCGGTAGATGCGATTCCGCGCATGCAAGAGTGTTCCCCGCGCGAGCGGGGGTGAACCGCTCAACGATCTGTACGTCGTCCTCCCACGCAAGTGTTCCCCGCGCGAGCGGGGGTGAACCGGCCGGCGTGGGCGCGCTCGACGCCGAACTTGAGTGTTCCCCGCGCGAGCGGGGGTGAACCGTGGTGCGAACGGTGCCGAGGCGCAGCGCAACGGTGTTCCCCGCGCGAGCGGGGGTGAACCGCCTACGCCACGCTGCACGGGTACGAAGTTGTCGTGTTCCCCGCGCGAGCGGGGGTGAACCGCTCACCGCGAGCCCGCGCCTGGTCCCAAATGGCGTGTTCCCCGCGCGAGCGGGGGTGAACCGTGCGCGCACCCGTCGACGGTGGTGGGTGCGTGGTGTTCCCCGCGCGAGCGGGGGTGAACCGCCGTGCTTGGCGGTCCTGCATCTGTTTGAGACGTGTTCCCCGCGCGAGCGGGGGTGAACCGGAAGGCCCTTCCGCTTTCGGGTTGTCGGCACCGTGTTCCCCGCGCGAGCGGGGGTGAACCGGAGGGCGGCCGGCTCGTTCACCTCGTATCCCCGTGTTCCCCGCGCGAGCGGGGGTGAACCGTCGTGATTGAGCGCCCATTCAGCCTGCTTGAGGTGTTCCCCGCGCGAGCGGGGGTGAACCGCCAGCAGACAGTGTGGCTGACGACGTGGACGCGTGTTCCCCGCGCGAGCGGGGGTGAACCGATGCTGAGTGGGCGCTGAAGCTGCGGTCTACGGGTGTTCCCCGCGCGAGCGGGGGTGAACCGTCCCGCACGATTCAGTTCCTGATCTCGTTTCTGTGTTCCCCGCGCGACCAGGGGTGAACCGTGAGTGACCAAGGCCGTAGACTTGGCAGAGTCAGTGTGAGCGGCCCCGCGCCTCTCCCGACGAGCGCCCCGGACCTCACGGCTCGGGGCGCTCGTCGTTTCAGGGTGCGGCGCCAGTCCCCGGCGCGCTCGTCGCTGCCACAGAGACAGCGAAGCCCCGGAGCGCTCGGGACCGCTCCGGGGCTTCGTGCGAGGCGGCACCTGTAGGTGCTGGCTCGTATTGACGGGGTGAAGTTTAGCGGCCGGCGGGGCGTGTTCCGCGCCTGAGCGGGGGGTGAACCAGGGGAGGGGCTGAGCATGGACGACGAATCGTTGTGTTCCCCGCGCGAGCGCTACGGCGCCTCGGAAGCTGCCTTGCAGATGGTTGACGTTCTGATGCTAGCGCGCGAGCACGGGCCCGCGCGCGTGGAGCTGGCGGTCTGCGGCGCGTTCACACGGCGGGGGCGATCGACGGCAAGGCCGTCGCGGTCCTGGTCGCCCGCATGGCACCGTCACGGCAGCCCGAGCCGTTGACCGGACTGGACGAGCGTCTCATCGCGCACGATCGACCCGATCCCGATCTGGCGTGCTACGACCAGCAGATCGGTGGCCATCGATGAGCGCCACGAAGAACGCGCGGAATGCGGCGATGGAAGCGCTGATCGAGGCGCACGCCACCGAGCTGAAGCTGCCGACCGTTCGCCAGCGGTTCAAGGCACTCGCCGACGAGGCCAGCCGCGAGCAGCAGACGCCGGTCGCCTATCTCGCCGAGGGTTCCTGGATCAACGACCGCGACAGCGTGATCCTGATCGGTGGCTCGGGAACGGGAAGACACACTTCGCCACGGCGCTGGGCATCGCGGCCTGCCAGCAAGGACGGCGTGTTCGGTTCACCACGCTCGCCGCGCTGGCCAACGAGCTGCAGGAGGCGCAGACCAGCCGCGAGCTCGCCCGGGTCGTCGGCCGCTATGCCAGAACCGAACTCGTCGTCCTCGATGAGCTGGGCTACCTCGCTCTCCCGGACGGAGCGGCAGAACTCGTCTTCCAGGTCCTCAGCAAACGCCACGAACGCGGCTCGCTGATCGTCACCACGAACCTGCCGTTCGGCGAGTGGACGAAGGTCTTCCCCGACGCACGCCTCGCCAAAGCGGTCGTCGACCGGCTCACGCACCGCGCCCACATCATCGATACCGGCGACGAGTCCTGGCGCTTCCGCCACGGACTACGAAACAAGACCTGACCCCCGCCGAAACCAAGGACCCGCGAGTTGGCGGGCACTATCCAACGCTCACAACAACCAGCGCGAGGTGGGGCCACTTCAAGCCGTCGCGCCGGGGCCAAGCGAAGCCGTCGCTCTCACTTCATCGGCCGTGCTGATACGCGATCGGCTCGAGCCGATCAAGACCGATAGCACGGGCCATCGGCACCGGTCGCTCGACGGACGCGCGTATACGAACATGCGTCCTTGGTGTGGTGAGGCCAACGTTCCTCGTACTCGAGTGATCGTGACGCTGGCGCACCCATCTCCTCGACCCAATCGGTGGCCGCACGTCAGTCTCCAGCTCGACGATCGCCACCGCCCGCGCCCAAGACACGCCGGTGGACACCCCGACGCTCAGCGGTGAGGCGTCCACCGGAGCGGCGGCCGAGCCCGCCGCAAGCTCGGCCAGCTAAGCGGCAAGCTTGGCGTCTTCGACCTCGTGGCCGCGGTCGGTGAGGTCGCCGAGCTGCAAGACAGTCGGCGTTGCGTCGTCGTCGAAAGTCACGCGCAGCTCCAGCCGTCCGCCGAGCGCGCCGACGAACCGCGCGAGCGTGGAGAGGTAGAGGTCTTCGCGGCGCTCGACGCGGCTGATCTCGCTCTGCGCCAGGCCCAGCTCGTCGGCGAGCTGGGCCTGCGTGAGCTGACGCGCCTTGCGCAGCTCGGCGAGGGTCCGCTGGTACGCCTCGTACTCGTCGTTCAGCTTCTCGACCGCCGCCTTGCGGGCCGCAGCCTTCTCCGGCGTGTCCACCAGGGGCGCGCGGAGGGTCTTCCAAGAGGTCGCCATCGTCGGCTCCTTACTCGTTGATCTCGGTCAAGTGCTCGTCGTACAGGTCGTCGGCGATCGGCACGTACTCCACGCACCACCGCCGCCAGTTCCCCGCCTTGTCGCCACCGATCAGCAAGATCGCGGCGCGGCGCGGATCGAACGCGAACAAGACGCGGATGCTCGCCGCGCCCTCCTCCACGATCAGCTCCTTCATGTGCGCATGACGGGAACTCTCGATCTTCCCCACGTACGGGCGCTTGAGCGCCGGGCCATGCTCAGCGAGCATGTCCACCCGGTCGGAGATCGCCTCCTGCTCATCCACACTCAGATCGCCCCACCACGCCCCGAACGCGTCGGTGAACTCCACTTCCCATTCTATGCTGTACACAGCATATCGGCTACGGCTTATAATGTCAAGTGGCGGGTCGCCCATAAACGACCGTTCCGGTAAACCCTCTCCGGTTTCCGGGGCGATGCGCCCGAAAACGTGTTCGAAACCGGGTGGCGAACGACGGTCCCTCACAACGGACACGGGTTTTGGACGTCGCTTGACGGTGGTACGCGGCGCGGGGTTTCGAACGGTTTTGGACGCGGGCAGGGTGGGAGATGCCGGCGATTGCACCAGCGGCGCCGTGATTAGCGCGGCGCTCGCAGGTCGGCTGCTGGCAGCGTGAACTTGCGCTCCGTCGACAGGAGCGACACGCAGCGCATCAGCTCTTCGGTCGTGATGTAGCACGCGCGTTCACCGTTGCTTGAGGCCTTTGTCACGCCCGTGGCAACGCTTCGGAAGCTGTGGTTCTTTGATCCGTCGAACAGGTCCCGGCACAAGAGACTGTCGTCTCGCAGCACGCAGCTTGAGTTGGAGGTCGCGCTCGAAGCGTTCGGCTCATCGGCAGGCAAGGCGACGGGCAACACGGGACCCGTGACGTATACACAGGAAGCGATTCCGGTGGTGGTCACTCCGCAGAGGTTTCCGGGCCCGCCCGGCGCGGGATCCGGCGTGAGACTTGTCCAGCTGCCGGGTGCTGTTGCTACAAGCTTGCCCTCGCGATAGCAGTCCACTTGTCCGCTCGCCCGGACCGCGCAGAGCGTCCACTCATCGTGCATGCGCCCAAGTGCTCGGAACGGCCCTGCGGCGTGTCGGACAGGAAGAGCGTTGCGCGGCATCCCAGCGGTTCCCTCGCAAGCCAGATCATTGGCGGCTGTCACGCCACACGTGCCGACCCAACCGTCACCACTGAAGCTGATAGCCGACCCAACGATACGCAACCGCGGGATCCGCGCCACCCCGGATCCGTACCAGCACTCAACACGACCGTTGGCACGGATCCCGCAGGGATCGGTTCCGCCGATCCCGAGTTCAACAAACACCCCAGCAGGCGATCCAGTGTTCCAGAGTTCGGGCCCGTTGCACGCGAGAGTCCCATCGATCCGAAGACCACAATTGTATCCATTGCTGGTTGCCAAAACACCCGAGAACCGCGTCCGCTGCGAGGGCACAGGCGAGCGGTACGCCACGGTCACACGGCATGGTCCGCCGCAGTCGCGGACGCCGAAGACCTGCCTGGACCAGGATCGCTGCCACCCCTCCGCTCGAAGACCAGCACGCTCCCCGGTAGACCGCGAGCGCTTCATCCTGATATCACCGAGCGTGATCGTGTACCTACCGACCGGCACCCTCCACGTAGAACGCAGCTTGCTCGACCGATATCGAGCCCCACCCGGCCCCCTAACCTCGACGCGCGGCTTAACGCCGGCAGGCAACCCCGAAACATGGACTCGGAGGTCGTTGACGACTCGGGCAGATCCCGCCGCGCCATTAGCAGCCGGCCCCGCGATGAACGCCAGCAACAGGGTGACACCAACGAACGAGGCACGAAGCAGCGACCTGTGACTCCCGGATGGGGAACGTGTCGAATCTTGTGGCACTCCGCGAGAGTACCGACTCTCTTTAGCGACCGAACGAACCCCATCGAACCCGCTCGAAACCGACCGGTAGCTGACGGCGCGAGCGACGTTGCCTCAGGCGCGGACGCAAGGGATGTCCGTAGCTCGACGGAGCTCGCAGGTGATCAGGGTTTGTGGACACCGCCCCGTGGGGTGACGTGGCCCGCGCAACCGGACAGGTTTCGGACTCGCCCCAGTCGCTTGCACGCCTCAGGATCGTTCACACAGCGGCCTCGTGTCGCGTGTGACGCCCGAGTGCCTCGGATGTCAGTCAGAGGCGACGACGGTAAACACCCTCTGGTGGCGCGCCCTGGCGAGGGCATAGGGGAACGCCACGCCCTGCGCCCCGTCGCCGTCGTTTTGCAAGCTCCGGTTCTGCTTCCTGACGTCGACCCACCCAGGCCGCGGTTCCGGCAATGGACACCAGGCTTTTCCGGCAGGTAGGGCCACCTTGAGGGTCACGCGCTTGCCTTTGCGTCTCGGCGTGGTGATCTTCTTCCCGTAGGACTGACTCGGCGCGAGAACAAAGCGCTCACACTCCCCGCCGCCAGCCGCGTTCTCAACGTCGAGAGTTACTTGGACTCGCCACCACCAGCCCTTCTTGATGGTCTCAGGGGCCTTGAACCAGACTTTGAAGCTCTGGGTAGCTGTGACGGGATCGGGCGAGACTTTGATCGGGTTGAGCCGTCCGTCGACCACCACGTCGTCGGAGGTCTTGCCGCCTCCACCCTTGCCGCCCCCTTGCCTGCCGCCTAGGCGGCGTGCGACAGCGCGCCGAGCGCAAGGACGAGCGCCGACGCCTGACCGATGCGGGACGACTTCATGGCGCGGATCGTACCACCGGACGAAGCTGTCACCCAATGACAAACGGGATCGGAAGTCAGAATTCGACCGTTTCCGGGCACCCACCGGACCGGCCGCCGATCGCCACCCGACGACTGCCCGAAACCGTTGCCCGAAACCTGCGGCCCGAAACTGGGCCGTCCGGCGGGTTTCGGACACTGACGGGATGGCTCGCTCGATCGGCTACGCGCGCGTCTCCACCGCGGACCAGCGGCTCGATCTCCAGACCGACGCGCTCACCGAAGCTGGGTGCGTGCGCGTCGACGCCGACACCGCCAGCAGATCCACCGCGGCGCACGGTTCGCCGTCCCGAGCAAACAGTTCTGCGAGGTCGCGGGCATAACCGCGCGCTCGCTCGGGTGCGTCTCTCATGCCTGCTCCTCTGCCCGCTGCGCGTGACGTGGCAGCGGTCCGGGACGCCCGTCACGGTGTGCGACCTCGTGCGTCCAGTGGTCAACTTCCGCGCTCAGCCAGATACCGGACTTGCCGACCGTGACGACCGGCTCAGGGAACCCGGGGGTGTTGGCGCGCGCGCTAGCGCGCTGCCTGGTGACCTGCCAGCGGTCGGCGAGGTCGCCGAGGGTGACCACTCCACCGGCCCGCTGGAGGGCGTCCCAGGCTCGTCGGGCTCGATGGCGATCGGTCATGGTTGCAGCGTAGATGCGGCGCGCATGCACCGTCATCGTGGCCGTCAGCGGCTGCGCTCCAGACGACGAGCGGCCGTGCGGCGCCGCTGGGGAGGCGTTGGTCCGCGCTGACGCTGTCGCGCGTCGGCGGCCCAACGGCCGTGTCGCCCCGCTGCCGCCCGCAGATGCCACCGGCCCGCCCCGAGCCCACGCCGCCTCATGTGCCTTGCAGCGGCCCACAGCGGGCACGTGCGGTGAGCGTGGCGGCGCGCATGACGAACATCACCAGCACGGCGCCCCACAAGGCCGACAGCGAACCGCCGCCGCATACACCGAGCGTCACCAGCAGGGCCGCAGCCGACGCGACCATCGTCAGCGCCAACACCCGCCCATCTTCCGCGCCGATCAGCACGCCATCAAGCGCGAACACCACGCCGCCGACCAGTTGGATTGCACAGAGCCACGGCCACAACTCCCGTGCCGCATCCAGCACCGCTCGATCGCCACTGAACAACGGCACGAGCAGCTGCGGACCGGCCACCCACAGCACCCCGCCGATCAGCACGCCGAAGCCCGACGACCACCACACGACCCGCGCCGCCGCCCGCCGCGCCGCGCCACGGTCGCCGCGCCCAAGCGCCTCGGCGACCAACACCTGCGCGGCAATCGCCAGCGCGTCGAGTGCCAGCGCCCCAAGCCACAACAAACTGTTCGCCACGACATGCGCACCAAGCGCCACATCCGAAATCCGTCCCGCCAGCGAAGCCACCAACAGGTAGCAGAGCGACAGCGAGACCGAACGCGCGAACAGCAGTCCACCGAACGACGACAACTGTTGCAGCGTCGCGCGATCCGGTCTCCACGGCGCCGCCGTCCGCTGGCATGCCCGTGCCACCAACCAGACCGACACCGCCGCCAACGCCACCTGCGCGATCACCGTCCCGAGCGCCGACCCGTCGAGCCCACACCCGAACCCGAACACCAGCACCACCTCAACGACGATGTTCACCACCTGCGCTGCGGCCACCAGCCGCAACGCCAACCCGAGCTGTGCCTGCCCGCGCAGCCAACCCTGCCCCGCCATCGCCACCAATTGCGCCGCCACACCGACCGCCGACCAACGCAAATACCGGGCCGCGAGCGCTGCCGTCGGCGTGTCGCCGCCCATCAGCCGCGTCACCGGGCCGGCGGACACCACCAACACCACCGCCACCAGCAGGCCGGTCGCGACGCCCAGCCACGCGCCCTGCGCACCCAACGTCCCGCGCGCCCGCGCATCACCGGCGCGCGCCACCGCCGTCGTCGTTCCGTACGCCAAGAACACGCACAGGCTCACGACCGTGAGCAGCACCTGTGACGCATAGCCGAGCGCCGCCAGCTCGCGCCGCCCCAAATGCCCGACGATCGCCGTATCGACCAGCAGATACAGCGGTTCGGCGACCAGGCTCCCGAGCGCCGGCACCGCAATCGCCGCGACCCGCCGGTCGAGCGACGCGCGCGACACGGCAACAGCGGACACGCGGCCATGATACGCGCCGGCGCCCCCCTCCCCCAGAGAACCACGACGACACAGATCTTCTCGCAACGGGCAGCTGGCGATGCCTACACCCAACACCGCGACCCATGAGAATTAGTCGCATCTATATTGCGAACGATTCGCGTCGGGCGGTGGGTGCGTGGTACGCTGACGGCATGTGTGGGGCCTGCGCGTTGACGGCGATGGCGGGTGCGGTGAGTGCTCGCGCGTGGCTCGCGCTTCACCTTCCGGTGCTGCGCGATCGGCGCCGCATGCGAGCGGTGACCGGCGCGTTGCTCGCCGTCGCAGCGCTCGCGCCATCGGTCGGACTCGCCGGATCGTCGACGCCGCCAGCGGTGGCAGCCGGCGCGAATGTTTCGCGACCGTGACGCGCGCCGGCGATTTCTGTCATCCTGTGGGACGTAGCCGCTTCGTCTTCTGAAGTGACTACTGGAGACTTCTCCCCGAAGCCGGTCTCATGCCGGGTCGTGCGCCCCCCTGCACGGCCCGGCAGCCGGCTACTGGCGACGAGGTCGACACTCGCCGTGGTGGTCGTCGATGACGCCCGAAGGGTCGCGCTCCTGGCACGATGGGGTGATGTTGCGCTTGCGCCTCTTCCACGCCACCGATGGTGCGCGCATCGCGTACCGCGAAGGCGGCGCCGGGCAGCCGCTGGTGCTGTGGCACTCCCGTGGGCTCAACCACCGCGAATTTGCTCCCGCTGCCGGTGAGCTCCTTGACCGCGCGCGCGTCATGCTGCCGGACCTGCCGCTGCACGGCGACTCCGAAGAGAGTCCGGCGTTTAGCTACGACCTCGACTGGGCCGCACGGCTGCTGGCCGAGTGCACGATCGATATCGGCGGAGCGCATCCGCGGGTCGGCGGCAGCGGGCTGGGGGGGCAGCTGCTGCTGCGGGCGATCCAGCGCGGATGGCTTGCGCCCTCCCGTGTGATCCTGCTGCCCGGTGCGTTGCACCGGCCCGCCGCGCTGCGGCTCAGCGGGACGCTCGCGCGGCTAACCGCTGCCGCAGCTGCACCGACCGGGCCGCTCGCCGCCCGCCAGCTCGCGCGCGGCCTGGTGCGCGCCGAACTGGTCGGGCCGGAGGCCAGCAGCCGCGTCAAGGCACTCGCTGCTGGCGCTCGCACCGCGATGCTCGAAAGCAGCGAACGCAGCCTGGCCTGGCGGCGCGTGATCGCCCACTGGGATCCCGAAGCGTTTCGCGACCTGATCGCCGCGTACGGCAACGTTGACTGTCCGACGTTGATCCTGTGGGGCAATGATGCGCCGGGCGCGCCGCGCCGTGCCGCCGACGAAGCCGCAGATCTGATCGACCGCGCGCTGCTGCGCACCCTGCCCGGCACCGCCACGATCCTCGCGCACGACGATCCGGTCGGCTTCGCACGCGAAATCGCCGCCTTCCTGCGAGCCTCCGAGTGAACGGCCCCGCCACGCCACGCCGTCCGGTGGTTGGCGTGGGGGCGTTGGTCGGTGCGGTGACGGTGCCGGACCGGCCACCCGGGCAACGCCGCTACGGGTCCGGTGTTCCGGTGACGGTACGCTCGCGGAAGGTTTGGGCGACTGGAGCGCGGCGTTCGTGTCGCACGCCGCCGGCCATCTCCATCAGCGCCGCGACGCGGTCCGCCGTCGGCGGATGGGTCGCGAACAACTTGGAGCTGCCGCCGCTCGGCAGCGCCTGCGGCGCGATCATCATGTGCGCGATCGTGCGCTCGTCACGTTGCGGCGGCGTGGTATCGCCGCTGATGGCCTCCAGGGCCGACGCGAGTCCCTGCGGGTAGCGCGTCAATTCGACGGCACCGGCGTCGGCAACGAACTCCCGCTTGCGGCTGATCGCGAGCTGGATGATCGTCGCTGCGAGTGGTGCGAGGATCGCGACGAGCAGCACCGCAACGAGTCCGATCAGTTGGGACGAGCCGCCGGAATCGCGCGAGTTGCGGCGGCCGCCCCCAGTCAGTGCGCCCCAACGTGCCGCCTCGGCAAGCAGTTGTGCGAGCAGTGCGATCGAGCCGGCGAGCACCGTCGCGTACGTCATCAGCCGCACGTCGTAGTTGCGGATGTGTGTCAGCTCATGCGCGATCACGCCCTCGAGCTCGGCATCGTCGAGCACGTTCAACAGCCCCTCATTGACGCAGACAATCGCCTGCTCAGGCGTGCGACCGGCCGCAAACGCATTCGCCGACCGGTCCGGCGACACGTACAACCGGGGCATCGGCACGCCGGCCGTGATCGCAAGGTTCTCCACCACCCGCCACAGCTCAGGCGCCTGCTCCTTGCGTTCGATCTGGCGGCCACCGGCAACGCGAACGGCGAGGTCGTCGCCGCCGAACAGCGCGATCAGCGTCATCACCACCGCGACCGCCATCATCGCTGCGGCAGCGCCCTCACCGGCATACAGGTACAGCGCCCCCGCGAGCGCGGCGTAGATCAGCAGGAAGCCAGCGAACAACGCCACCGACTTGCGCTTGTTGCTGGCGATCTGCTCGTACATCGCAGCGCCTGGCGGGCGTCAGCGGCGCGCCGGCTAGAACGACACCTGCGGGGTTGCGCGCTCCTCAAGGTTCTCCAGTTCGAAGAACTCGCGCTCGGTCACCCCTGCGATGCCCGCGATCATGTTCGTGGGAATCGACTGCACCTTCGTGTTGAGATTGCGGACCTGCATGTTGTAGAAGCGGCGTGCAGCCTGGATCTTGTCCTCGGTGTCGGTCAGTTCGTTTTGCAGTTGCAGGAAGTTCTGGTTGGCCTTCAGGTCCGGGTATGCCTCCGCGACGGCAAAGAGCCGGCCGAGCGCACCGGTGAGCGCGGTCTCGGCCTGCGCCTGCGCCTGCGGCCCGTTCGCGTTCGCGGCGCCGTTGCGGGCTGCCGTCACCGTTTCGAACACCTCGCGCTCATGCGTCGCATAGCCCTTGACGGTGCTCACGAGGTTCGGAATCAGGTCATGACGGCGCTTGAGTTGCGTGTCGATATCCGAAAACGCTTCGTCGGTGCGGTTGCGCAGCGAAACGAGTCCGTTGTACATCGCCACAAAGATCAGTGCGAGCACAACGATGATGGCGATGACGATGATGAGCGCGACCACGACGGGCCTTCCTGAGAGTCGGAGAACGAGCGTTGCGCGCAGTATCGCCCACCGTGCGGGCGCCGCGCGCCACCGGTTGCATCCGGAGGCCGGCTCCCGCAAGATGACAGGCAAGCAGTCCGCCGCTCGCTCTCACGGTTGACGGCCCTCCCTCGCACCACGCCGCCTGGAGGTCGCACGTTGAACCCATTGTCTGAGTCTCTCGCCACCGTTGCGGTGGGTGAGGCACGCTGAGCGCGCCGGTGGAGCAGACGGCGTCGGCGGCCGGCGAGCTGCGCAGCTTCGCTGACGACCGAGCGCTGCTGCGAGGGGTGCTCGATCGAGTGATCGGTGCGGGGGAGGGCGAGGCGCTACTGCGCGCCCACCACCTCGCGATCGGGCTCGGTGAGCGGTTGCGCAGCGGCGACGAAGCGGCCGCTGCCGAACTGGCGGGCGTGATCGCCGGCCTCAGCGCGACCGAGCTCGGGACGCTCGCCCGCTCGCTGACGCGCTGGTTTCAGCTGCTGAACCTCGCCGAAGACAACGACCGCGTCCGTCGGCTGCGCCACCGGGAGCTACAACGCGCGCCGCGCCCACGCGGCGGTTCGCTGCGCGACGCGATCCACCAAATCGCGAGCGACGGGGTCGACGCCGCCGGGCTGGCCCGGCTGCTCGACCGCGCCGACGTGCATCTCGTCATGACCGCGCACCCGACCGAGGCGCGCCGCCGCACCACGCTCGCCAAGCTCGCGCGGGTGTTCGCGACGCTACGCGCACTCGACGAGCGGCGCCCGACGATCGACGATCAAGCGGTCGCCGCGCAGGAGCTGACCGGCGCCGTGCAGGAGCTGTGGGCCTCCGACGAAATTCGCGCCGTGTCGCCGACGGTGATCGATGAGGTGCAGACCGGCCTGGCGTACCTGCGCACGACGATCGCGCAGGCGGTGCCCGCGATCTACCGTGAACTGGAGGCGGCGGTCGCAGAGCATTACCCCGGCGCGCAGATCACCGTTCCGCCGTTGCTGCGGTTCGGCACCTGGATGGGCGGCGACCGCGACGGCAACCCGTATGTCACGCCCGAGGTCACCGAGCAGACGCTGGCGGCGATGCGCCACGCCTGCCTGACCTTCCTGCGCGACCAAGTGATCGAACTCTCTTCGCGCGTGTCGCTTTCCAGCCGGCTGACCGGCGAGCCGCCGCCTCCGCTCGCGGCGCTGCTGGCCGCCGGCGAGCGGGACTTCCCCGATACCGCCGCCGAACTGCTCGGCCGCAGCCCCGAGGAGCCGTACCGCCGGGCGTTCGGGTTGATCGCACGGCGCCTGCGGGCGACGCTCGAAGGTGAACCGGCCGGCGCCGGCTATTGCGAACCAGCGCAACTACTTGCCGAACTGCGCGTCTGCGACGCGGCGCTGCGGAGCAGCGGTGGCGGCTACGTTGCCGACGAGCTGCTGCACGACGTGATCCGCCAGGTCGAAGTGTTCGGCTTTCACTTCGCGCGGCTCGACATTCGTGCGCACGCCGCCCGCCATCACGCCGCGCTCGCCGAAGTGCTTGAAGAACTGCATCTCCAGGCGGACTACGGCGCGCTGCCGGAATCCGAACAGCTCGCCTTGCTTGAACGGCTGATAGAAGATCGTCGCCCGCTGATCCCGAGCGACATCTCCGGCTTTTCGGCGGACACGCAAGAGGTGATCCGCACCTTCCGTGTCCTCGACGAGTTGCGCGTTGCCGAGCATGACGACGCGCTCCAGAGCTACATCATCTCCGGGACGACCGGACCGGTCGACCTGCTCGAAGTGCTGCTGCTGATGAAGGAGTGCAGGCTTTCGCGCGCGGGTGGCGCTGACGCACGGCTGCGGATCGTGCCGCTCTTCGAAGCTGGCGACACGCTGGCGGCGGCGGCGCAAACGATGCGCACCGTGCTCGCGATCCCCTGCTACCGGCGGGCGGTCGCGGCGGTCGGCGATGAGCAGGAGGTGATGCTCGGGTACTCGGACTCCAACAAGGATGTCGGGTACACCGCCTCCGGCTGGGGGATCTACCGCGGGCAGCTGGAACTCGCCGAGGTGCTGCGCGACGCCGGCCTGGCGTGGATCTTCTTCCATGGGCGCGGCGGTGCCGTCGGGCGTGGCGGCGGGCCGAGCATCGTTGCGATCCGGGCGCAGCCGCCCGGCACCGTCGGCGGCCGGCTGAAAGTCACCGAGCAGGGCGAAGTGCTTTCCGACAAGTACGGCGTGCCGGAGATCGCACACCGCGAACTGGAGTTGACCGCTGGCGCGGCGTTGCTGCGTGGCGCCGGCAGCGGCGATGCGCAGCTCCCCGCCGAACGCCGTCGCCGCTACGAACCGGTTGTCGAGCAGATGGCGCGGTGCTCCGCGCAGGCGTACCGCGCGTTGGTGTACGGCGACCCAGACTTCCCGCGCTTCTTTGACGAGGTCACGCCGATCGGTGAGATCTCCCGGCTGCGGCTTGGGTCGCGTCCAGCGAAGCGCAAGCAGAGCCAGGCGATCGAGGATCTGCGCGCGATCCCGTGGGTCTTCTCGTGGGGGCAGTCGCGGATCGTGCTTCCCGGCTGGTACGGCCTCGGGACGGCGCTCGCCGCTGCGCAGGATGAGCATGGCCTGGAGCTGTTGCAAGAGATGGACGAGCGGTGGCCGTTCTTCTCGGCGTTGATTAGCAACGCGGAGATGGCGTGCGCCAAAGCAGATCTGACGATCGGCCGGCGCTACGCCGAACTGTGCACCGACCATGCGGTGCGAATCCGCATTTGGGCGGCGCTGGAGGCCGAGTACTACCGCACCTGCGCGCAGCTGACGGCGGTCACCGGTTGCGAACGGCTGCTCGACCGCGAACCGACGCTGCGCCGTGCGATCGACCGCCGCAACCCGACGGTCGATCCGCTCTCCTTCATCCAGATCGAGCTGCTGCGCCGCGCCCGCGCCGGCGACACCGATGAGGCGTTGGGGCGCGCGAGCGCGCTGGCGATCAACGGGATTGCGGGCGGCCTGCGCAATACCGGTTGAGCGCGGTTGCGGCGTCGGGGCGTAGAGTCGAAGGTGATGTCTGAGCAGCTGTACGGTTCCGAAACCGCGAAGGCGGTCGCCAACTTCCCGATCAGCGGTGAGCGGGTGCCGCTGTCGGTCGTGCACTGGCAGGCGCGGATCAAGGGCGCTGCGGCGAAGGCCAACGCGCAGCTGGGCAAGCTCGATCCGGCGCTCGCCGAACAGATCGCCGCCGCCGCCGCCGCGATCGCCGGCGGCGACCATGACGACCAGTTTCCAATCGATGTCTTCCAGACTGGCTCGGGCACCTCGACGAACATGAACGTCAACGAGGTGATCTCGGCGCTGACCGGCGGTGCGGCGCACCCCAACGACCATGTGAACATGGGGCAGTCGAGCAACGACACCTTCCCGAGCGCCGTGCATCTCGCCGCACTCGATCGTGCGACCAACCGGTTGCTGCCGGCGCTCGCGCAGCTCGAGGCGTCGTTGCATGCGAAAGCCGGCGAGTTTCACGACATCGTCAAATCGGGTCGCACGCATCTGATGGATGCCGTGCCGGTCACGCTCGGGCAGGAATTCTCCGGCTACGCCGCGCAGCTGCGGCTCGCGCAGCGGCGGGTGAGCAACGCGCTGCCGCAGGTCGGCCAGATTCCGCTGGGCGGCACCGCCACCGGCACCGGACTCAACACCGATCCGCAGTTCGCGGAGAAGGCCCGCGCGATCCTGATCGCCGAGTCCGGCCTGGACCTGATCGCAGCGCCGGAGGACCCGTTCGAAGCGCAGGCAAACCGCGACGCGCTTGTTGAGCTTTCCGGTGCGCTGAAGGTCGTCGCCGTCAGCCTCACAAAGATCGCGGGCGACATCGCGCTGATGGGCTCCGGTCCGCGCGCCGGCATTGGCGAACTGTTCCTCCCAGAGCTGCAAAAGGGCTCGTCGATCATGCCGGGCAAGGTCAACCCGGTGCTGCCGGAGGTCGTGCTGCAAGTCAGCGCGCAGGTGATCGGCAACGACACGGCGATTACGATCGGCGGCACGCAGGGCCAGTTCGAACTGAACGTGCGTATTCCGCTGATCGCGCGCAACCTGCTGCAATCGATCGACCTGCTCTCGGCCGCATCGACCGCGTTCGCCGAGAAGTGCATCGACGGACTGAAGGCCAACCAGGCCGGCTGTGACGCCTCGGCCGGCGGCACGCTCGCCGTGGCGACGGCGCTCAACGAGGCGATCGGCTACGACCTTGCGACGAAGATCGTCAAGGAAGCGACCGCGACCGGCGAGCCGCTGAAGGTCGTTGCGCTTCGCCATGGGGTCAGCGAGGAGCTGTACGACCAGACGATCGACCTGCGCAAGATCGCCGCCGGCTCGGCCGGGTAACTGCGGGTCGGCCGGCTCCGGTGGCACGGAGATCGCTGCGGGCGCGCTCCCGGATGAGCGCGCCCATCAGCGGTTGGGGACACATGGACAGGGATGGTCAGCGCGGGGGACGCGCCGGACCGGTTGGGACACATGAGCTGGCGACGGGACGTTCGCGTGGCTCGGTGGGACGTTCGGGAAGCTGCCGGTTGGGACGGGCCGGCGGCTTCGGTTGGGACAGGATGGTGACGAAGGGAGAGGACTTCGTGTGTTCGGAGTCACAGTTGCGACTGTTGAACCGTAGAACGGAGTGACGCCCGCTGTCAAGTCCTAAAGCAAATTCGACGGATGATCGAGGGTCGCGTGGCGCGGCGTAGGCCGGGTGTCCACTACTGCGGCATCGAGATGTACTTGGTCTCGACGTACTCCTCGATCCCTTCCGCGCCGCCCTCACGGCCATACCCGGAATGCTTGATGCCGCCGAACGGCGCATCGGCCGACGAGATCACCCCGCGATTGAGGCCGACCATGCCAGTTTCGAGCGCCGCCGCGACGCGGTGCCCGCGTGCGAGATCCTGCGTGAACAGATAGGCGATCAGCCCGTATTCGGTCGCGTTGGCTTCAGCGACGCCCTGCTCCTCCGTGTCGAACACCCGAATCGGCGCGACCGGTCCGAAGATCTCTTCGCGCAGCAGGCGCGCATCATCCGGCACGGCGGTCAGCACCGTCGGCGCGTAGAAGTATCCGATCTCACCGACACGACGCCCACCGCAGGCGACGGTCGCGCCTTTGCCGACGGCGTCGTCGACGAGCTCCGCGACCTTGCCGAGCTGCTCGCCATCGACGAGCGCGCCAAGTCCGACGCCCTCCTCGGTGCCGCGGCCGACCTTGACCGCCGCCATCCGCTCGACGAACTGCGCCGTGAAACGTTCGGCGATCCCGCGCTGCACGAGGATCCGGTTCGCCGCCGTACACGCCTCGCCGCCGTTGCGCATCTTCGCCATGAACGCGCCCTCAACGGCCAGCTCCAGATCGGCGTCGTCGAACACCAGGAGCGGCGCGTTGCCGCCAAGCTCCATCGAGACGCGCATCAGATTCGGCGCCGCCTGCGCCGCGAGCGCCTGGCCGACCGGCGTCGACCCGGTGAACGACAGCTTGCGAAGCCTCCGGTCGCCGAGCAGCGGCCCCGTGAGCGCGCGCGCCGACGCGCCGGTGATCACATTCACGCCGCCGGCCGGCAGGCCCGCCTCTTCGAGCAGTTGCGCGAGGCGCAGCATCGTCAGCGGCGTGAGTTTGGCCGGTTTGACGATGCTCGCGCAGCCGGCGGCGATCGCCGGCGCGAGCTTGCGCGCGCCCATGGCCAGCGGGAAGTTCCACGGCGTGATGAAGAGGCACGGGCCGACCGGCTGCCGCTGCACCATCGTGCGGGCGTTGCCGTCGGCACTGGTGCGGTACTGCCCGCCGAGCCGGACGGCCTCGCCGGCAAACCACCAGAAGAAGCTCGCGCCGTACGCGACCTCGCCGCGTGACTCCGCCAGCGGCTTGCCGAGTTCGAGCGTCATCAGCAGCGCCAGTTCCTCGGTGTGCTCCGTCAGCAACTCGCTGGTGCGGTGCAGGATCGTGCTGCGCTCGCGCGGGGAGAGCGCAGCGAGCGTCGGCTGTGCGGCAGCGGCGGCATCCAGCGCCGCACGCGCGTCGTCGGCGGTGCCATCGGCGACGCGCGCCAGCTCGGCTCCGGTCGCCGGGTCGTCCACGGGAAAGGCGCCGCCGCCGGTGGCCGGACGCCACCTTCCACCGATCAGCAGGTCGGTTGGGACGCTCCGCAGCAACGCTCGCTCGCGCTCGCTCAGGCTGCTGGTGCTGGTCGTCATGGCAAGACTCCTGAGCCGATGGGCCGCGCCCCACGCGGCACGGCTCCCGGAGGCAACGCTAGCGTCGTTCGGTCGCGCCCGCGTGCGGTGGCGTGCTGCGCGGCCCGAGGAGGTTGAGCGGCGTGGCGCCGGAACAGCGCTTCAGCGGTGCGCGCCGCAACCGATTTCGCGGAGTGGGGTTGGTATGCCTGAGATCGTTTCCCGTGGTTCGCGCCCCACCCCTGCGTTATGTCGACCCGTTCACAGCCAACCTGCCGCCGAGCCGCGCGCCATCGTGCCGGTCGCGTTGCGGTGGTCGGCACCGGCGTCGCCCTGATCGCTGGCGCGGTGGAGGCCGGCCCGGCGGGGGCGGCAACGGTCGTCGTTGCGAAGGGCGCCGGCTTCGGGCACGGCGTCGGGATGAGCCAGTACGGCGCCTACGGGCAAGCAAAGGCCGGGCGCAGCGCCAGCCAGATCCTCGCGACCTACTACCAAGGCACGCAGCTGACGACCGGCGACAGCAACCGGCAGATCCGAGTGCTGCTGCGCACCGCGTCAAGCGTTACCGTGCGCGGTGCCACCACGCTGGTTGGCAGTAGCCGCAAACTCTCGCCGCAGACGACCTACGTGCTGCGTAGCGCCGGTGGGAAGGTCACGTTGCTGTCGTCGAAGGGCACGCGGATCGCCAGCGCGAACACGGCGCTGCGCGTCGCCGCTGCGTCCGGTGGCGCGGTGCGCGTCGCAGGCACCGCGCTCAACGGTATTCGTGGCGGCCGGTATCGCGGCGCCGTTGAGTTGCGCGGCACGATGGTCATCAACCAAGTCGCGCTTGAGGACTACGTACGCGGCGTCGTCGCCGGGGAAAGCCCGGCAAGCTGGCCGGCCGCCGCTTTGCAAGCACAGGCGATCGCGGCGCGCACCTACGCGGTGACGACCTCCCGGTCGGCGGCCTTCGACCAGTACCCCGACACCCGCAGCCAGGTCTATCGCGGGGTCGCGGGGGAGACATCGACGACCGACGCGGCGGTCGCGGCGACACGCGGCCAGCTGGTGACCTACCAAGGGTCGCCGATCACGACCTTCTTCTTCTCAACCAGCGGCGGCCAAACCGAGAACGTCGAGAACTCGTTCCTGGGATCGACGCCGAAGTCGTACCTGCGTAGCGTCGAAGATCCGTGGGATACCGCGTCGCCGAAGCACCGCTGGCAGATCAAGTACACCCGGGCGTCGTTGCAAAAGAAGCTTGGCGGCTGGGTGAAGGGCACGCTGCGCTCCATTGACATCATCAAGCGGGGCGTGTCGCCGCGCGTCGTACGGGCCGACATCGTCGGGTCGAGCGGCCGCACGACGGTCACCGGACCGCAGCTGCGCGCGCGCCTCGGGCTCGACGATACGTGGGTCCAGTTCGTGTTCAACGGCGCCACGACGAGCCCATCGACGAGCACGTCGACCGATGCGGATGACGACACGCCGGCATCGACGACACCGGCCGGCGGCGCGACGTTGGGGATCATCGCGCCGGTGCTGGCCCCGGTTGCCAGCAAGCCGGCCGGGTCGTCTGTCGCCCGTGGCCGCGTATGGCCGGACGGCGGCGGGCGCGTCGTGCGGCTCCAAGTCCGTCGTGCAGGACGCTGGAAGACCGCGCTGCGGGTGACCGCCGCCGCCGACGGCCGGTGGGCGACGCCGGTAGCGGCCGGGACTCGCTACCGAGTCGTTGCGCTCGGCGTCGCCGGCCCGATCATCGTCGCGCGCTGAACGGGCCGGCTCCGTTGGCCGATTGCGGTTAGCTCTGCGACCCGCTGGAGGACTGGTCGCTGCTTTGGTCGCCCTGGCCGCCGCTCGGCGGTCCGCCTTGGCCTCCTTGGCCGCCCTGTCCGCCACCGTTCGGCGGGCCACCCTGGCCGCCCTGCGGCATGACCGCCTTGAACGCCGCCTCGACCTTCGCTTCGCTGACGCCGAGCTTCTTCGCGAGCTTGGCGTACATCTCACTCATCCCGCCACCGGCGCCGCTTGCGCCGCCCTGTGGTGGTGTGGTGCCCTGTGGCGTGGTGCTCTGCGTATCGCCGCTTGGCCGCGATGGGCGCACAGCGGCGAGGGCCTTTTTGAGCTTGGCTTCGCTGACCCCGAGCTTTTTGGCGAGTGCCGCAGTGTCCATCTGCATCCCGCCGCGGCCACCGCCGGGCGTGGTGCCCTGAGCGCCGCCGGGAGTGGTGCCTTGCGCCTCGCCAGCGGCGTTCTGCTTGCTGGCTGACGCGGTGGCGTCGTTCGAGCTGCCGCAGCCGGCAACGGCGGTAGCGGCGGCGATCGCGGCGACGGCTGCGGCGCGGCGCGCCGTCGTAATGGTGATCGTCATGGGGTGTGGGTCCTCCTCGGAGCGATCGGTGGGATCGCGGTGCGTGTCGTCATTCAAGGTGACGGCCAATGCTGCGCGCAGCGTGCAGAGAGCCTTGGAATACGCTGAGCATTCGCGCCGTCCGTCAGTGCTGGGCGGCGAGCCGCGCGACCGCGAGGTACACGTCGGTCTCCGGCACGCCAAGCTGCTGCGCGAGCGCCGTCATCGGATCAAGCCCGCCGATCGACCGCGACGCATCGGGCACGAGACGCCGCACCGCCGATTCGAGCCGGCCCCGGTGGACGCCGAGCATCGCCGCGAGCGCGTCGAGATCGAGTCCCGACGGCAGGTCGAGTCGCGTCGCGGCACTGGCTGCCGGACGCTCGACCGTTGTTTCAGGTGCCGACAACCGCAGTGCGGGCCCCGACGTGCGCGGCGCCGAGTCGGCTGCTGCGTCGCTACCGCTCGGCGCGGCCATCGCCCCGGCAAAGGCGAGGGTCGCCAGCGCGGTTACGCGGCGGTTGGGCTTCGGCGTCAGGCTCATCGGATGCGGCGGCTCGGAGGGAGCTTGGCGCTTGGCACGCCACGCTCATGACCAATCTCCCGCCGCTGCCTTAGCGTCGCGCTGGAGCTTGCTCGGAGTTTGCTGAGAGGCCGAGCGATCAGCGATTCGATGGCCGCGCCCAGCCACAGCACGCCGCCGCGGAATCTCTCAGCTACCGGCGTTTCGTTCGGCGCGACGCCCAGTGTGCCGCGTCGATCTCGCCGAGCGTGGTCGAGGGTGGCTCGGTGCCGAGGTATTCGCTGGCGATCAAGCCCCACTTCGCGCGAGCGCCCAGCTCGCCGAGCACCGAGAAGACGAGTCCTTCCATGCGTCGCAGCAGCAGCGCCTCCGGCGGCACCGTTTGGCGGCGCATCAGCGAGAAGTACTCCGACCGTGGCGAGCTGGTCGACTCGATCGTCGCACGCACCAGCTCCGGGTCGATCGTGCGTTCTTGCTGGTCGCCGATGTACCAGCCGGTTGCGGCGACCATTTGCTGCAGCAGCGCGTCGGGGTCGAACTCGTCGGGTTTGGGGAGGTAGCCGAGCGTCGCCATCCAGCGGTGGACGTCGGCGGCGTCGCGTCGTCCGATCGCGCGTCCGAGGTGCTGTTCGCCTTCGAGATACTCGGTGCTCATGCGCCGCAGCAGGCCGAAGTCGAGCGCTACCAGTCGCCGCTCCTCGTCATAGAGCAGGTTCCCAGGGTGTGGGTCGCCCAGGGCGATCTGCTCGTGCATCAGCACGCCATAGAAGAACCGAAAGATCAGTTCGCCGAAGCGGCTGCGCTCTTCGAGGTCGGCGGTACGGCGCACCTCGTCGAAGGTGCGGGCCTGCACGAACTCGGTGGTCAGGACGCGGCGGGTGGAGCGCTGCGTGTCGACGGCCGGCACGCGAATCAGCGGATGGCCACGCAGCGCCCGTTCGATCAGGCGGTGATGCTGGGCCTCCAGCTCATAGTCGACCTCCTCCTCGATCCGCTCGGTCAGCTCGTGCATCAACGCCTTGACGTTGAGCCCCGGTGCCATCGACCGGATCAGCGGGTTGAGCAGTTGCGCGTTGCGCAGATCGGTCGAGACGGCTTCCGCGATCCCCGGGTATTGGATCTTGATCGCCACCTCGCGCCCGTCGCTCGTGATGCCGCGGTGGACCTGCCCGATCGATGCTGCGGCGATGGCGTGCGGGTCGATCTCCGCGAAAAGTTCGTCGACGCGCCCGTCGAAGTCTTCGTCCATCATCTGGCGCAGGTCGCCGAACGGTACGCGGTGCGACTGGTCGCGGAGCGCCGCGAGCTTCTCCTTGAACTCAGGTCGCGCCTCCTCAGGCACGAGATCGAAGTCGATCGTCGAGAGCACCTGCCCGAGCTTCATCGCCGCGCCCTTCATCTGGCCGAGCTGCTCGACGATTTGCTCGGCGGCCGAGAGCGCGCGCGCCTCCATCTTTTCGTTCGCGCGCTCCTCACCGCGAAACTGGTTGGCGACCCGGGTTCCGGCCCACTTTGCGCTCTGCCCGGCCACCATCCCGCCGAACTTGGCGGTGCGGGAGATGCGGGAGCGTGGAATCGGCATGGCGGCGAGCAGTCGGACGCGGTCGTCTGAGCCTCGGTCGCCTGATCCTCGCAGGTTGGCGGCTGCAAGGTTGCCTTTGAGCTGGTCGCAGGAGCCGAACATCGGGCGTCGCGCGCCGCTGCGGCGTAGGGTTTGGCGGGTGACCACCGGCCCGCTGCTCGTCGTCGACGCGCCATCGATCCTGTACCGCTCGTACTTTGCGATGCCATCCGACCTGCTCGGTGCCGACCGGCGTCCGGTCGGCGCGGTCCTCGGGTTCATCCGTTTCGTGATCGGCGAGATCGACGCGATCACCGACGCGCGCGCTGGGATTGCCGGGCCGCGTGCCGTCGTGATCTGCTTCGGCGCCGAGGAGGCCAGCTACCGCGTCGAGTTGCTGCCCGCGTACCACGCGCATCGCGATCCGATGCCGGACGATCTCCGTCACCAGTTCGCGCTAGCTGCGGAGGTGTGCGCACTGCTCGGGTGGCGCGTCAGCCAACATGAGACGCTCGAAGCCGACGACCTGCTCGGCGCCTACGCCAACGTCGAACACGCCGAGCGCGCGCCCTGCCTGCTCCTGACCGGTGACCGAGACCTCTTTCAGTGCGTGACCGCGAACGTGCGGGTGCGCTTCCCGCAGGGCCGCGAGAAAGGCGTCGCGACCGTCGATCCGGCCGGCGTCGCCGAATGGGTTGGGGTTGCGCCGAGCCAGATACCGGACCTCATCGCGCTGCGCGGGGACACCTCCGACGGGATACCCGGTGCGGCCGGCATCGGCGCGAAAACGGCGGCGGCGCTGCTGGGGCAACATGCGACGCTTGAGCGCGTGATCGCAGCGGCGACCGCCGTGGCTGAAGGCACCGCCAAGCCGGCGAGTCCGCTCAGCCAGAAACGCGCGGAGAGCATCGCCGGCAGCGCCGACGACCTGCGGATCTACCAGCAGGTCGCGACGCTCCAGCCGGTCCCGGTCGACCGGCCCGCCGACCAGGAGACGAACTGGATGCTCGGTGCCGATGCCGCCCGCGAGCGCGGGATGGAGCGGCTCGCCCAGACGCTTGAACGGCGCAGCTGAGCTACGGCTCGACCGTCAGCTCGCCGATCTGCGTGCCGGTCGCTTCGAACTCGATCTCGAAGATGCCGGTGATCGTCGCCTGGAAGCTGATCGTCTTGGTCGCGCCGGCGCGGACATCAAACGCTTTGTCGTAGCCGTGGACGTGGACCTCTTGCGTGGTATCGGCGTCGTTGCGCACCTGGAAGGTCACCGTGTCGCCCTGGCTGGCGGTGAACTTCGTGATGCTTCCGGCCGTCAGCAGCGGGACAGTCCCGCTCGTGCCGTCGTCGATGCTCGCGCCGCCGGAGGGTGAGGTGGCGGTCGGTGTTGCCGTTGGCGTTGGGGTGGTCGTCGCGGTAGCGGTTGCCTGATCGGCGGTCGCCGACGGCGTGGCAGCCTCGGTGGTGGTTGCCGTGGCTGTAGGCGTGGCAGCGGTCGTCGCGGGGCTCGAGGGGTCGTCGCCTGGCTTGAGCAGCAGGAACAGCACCATCACGACCAGTACACCGACGATGGCGCCGAGGATCGCGACGCGCCGGTCTGGTCCGTCGCCATCTCCGTCGTCGCCCCACTGGCTGCCGTCGCCGTTGCCGCCGTACCCGGTCGGTCGTTTCGGCGGGCCACCGGCGCCGGGGCCGCCATCGCCGAGGCGCGGCTCATGTGGGTCGAGCGTCGTGGCGCCGCTCCCCGGCGGCCCCGGAGTACGAGAGAGGATCTGGGTCGGCTGCTCGTCGTCGGCCATATGCCGGACCCTACTTGCCGCACGCCCGCGTCGCGCCGCTGGGGTCGGATGGACTGCCGTGCAAGCGCGCGGGCGAAGCAGCCGCAGTGGGACAGGAATGCTGTGCGACGGCGGCTCAGTTGGTGTGCTTGACGGTAATCACGTCGCCGTCTTGCATCAGGTAGTCCCGGCCTTCGATTCGCAAGGTTCCTGCATCGCGCGCGTGCGAGTAGCCGCCGGCGTCGAGCAGTTCTTGCCAGCCGACGACCTCGGCACGGACGAAGCCCTTTTGGATGTCGGTGTGGATCTCACCAGCTGCATCCCAGACGGTGAGTCCGTTGCGGAGGTGCCAGCTTTGCGCGCGCACGCCGGAGCCGACGGTGAAGAAGGTCAGCAGATCGAGCAACTCGAAGGCGCCGCGCACCACGCGATCGAGGCCGGACTCCGCAACGCCGAGATCGGCGCGCATCACTGCCGCCTCCGCATCGTCGAGTTCGCTGAGTTCCGCTTCGATCCGGCTGCTGATCGCGACGACGCCCGCACCCTGAGATGCGGCGTGCGCGCGTACTGCCGCCGGGATCTCGTCGCTGCCCTCGTCGACATTGGCGACGAACAGCACCGGCTTGGCGGTCAGCGGCTGCACCGTCTGGCCCTTGTCGA
>JASGGQ010000005.1:0-47707 GCA_047604965.1 Patulibacter sp.
GGGCGGGGCCGCCCCCGCGCCCCCGGTGGTTGTGTGTGGGGGGGTCCCCCCACCCGCGGCCGCGCCCCCCCGCAACCCGAGGATCGGTGTACCGCCGCTAGAAGGTTTTCCAGGTGAGGGAGATTTCGCTGCCTTGGACGGCACGCAGTTGCACGCCGGGATTGACGCGCAGCCGGCCGCTGACGACGCCGTCGGCGCGCAGTTTGAGCTTGGCGACATCGACCCAAGCGCCATTCTTGGACGCTTGCACCGTCACTTCGCCGGTGCCGGGCGGCTTGGCCCACAGTGCGGCGACGCCGCCGACGCGGTATGCGGCGAATGGGAAGTGGAACGCCTGCCACACCGGTTTGCGGGTGTCTTGTGCGGGCGTCGCGCCGCGATAGTAGATGCCGGATTGCAGCGAGGCTTCCCAGCTGCTGCCTTTGGCGTCGTCGCGCGAGTTCCACCACAGCACATGTTGAACGCCGGCTTTCCAGAGGGTGTAGAAGGCGCCTTGCATGTAGAGCGCGTAGTCGTCGAGGCTCAGGCCGCCCGGATCCGGCGCCGTCTCCCAGCTCATCTCGGTCACCCAGAGGTTGCGCTCGACCTTGCTGGTGAGCAGCTTGGCGCGGCGGCCGGCGGCGAGGATGCTTTTGAGTTTGCCCATGTCGGGGACGACGACATCATCGGCGTTGCGGGCGGTGCGGGTCGGCGGGCCGATCGGGTAGGTGTGGTGCGCGAGCCCATCGAATTTCAGCTTCGCGCATTTCGGGTTGGCGACGAGTTTGCCGCGCTTGGTGGTGACGCACAGCAGTTCTCGCCAGAACAGCGCCGGGGGGATGCGCGGATCGGCCGATGACAGGCCGCCGAACGGGGCGGTGCCGGCGGCGAGCACCGTCGCGTCGGGCTGCACCGATTTGATCCCTTCGTACCCAGCGTTTTGTAGGCGCCGGTAGATCGCGGGGCTGGCGGGCACCGTTTTGCCGCCCTGCTTGGTCCACTGCGGGGTGATTTCGACGTACAGGTTCGGCTCGTTCCACGGCTGGAAGACCGAGACGCGCGGCAGTGCTTGGCCGGGATTGTCGGGGTCAGGGTAGCTGCCGTTGTACCGTTTGGCGACCGCGATCGTGAACTGTTTGAACAGCTTGGCGTTCGGGCGCCACGTCCCCGCTCGGTAGCCGTTGGAGGTGCTGGGATGGTTGCTTGGCTCGGCCCACGATGGCGCGCTGTGGAACCAGACCAGCGGGCGCAGGCCGTGCGCCACGGCAGCTCGAATCGATCGATCAGCGGCGGCCCAGTTGTAGCCAGGCCACGCCGGGTCGGCTGCGGCCGTTTGCGGCTGCGGTGCGCTGCTTCCGGCTGCGACCTCGGCCCACGCGATCAGGATGCGCTGCGTTGTCGCGCCTGCTTCACGTTCGTGTGTCGCGACGGCGTCGAGCGAAGTGAGATCGGGCGTTTTGCCGAATTTCCCGGCATACGAAACGAGCGCACTTTCGTCGTTGAAGCCGAGTTCGAAGGCTTGTGCCGGCGCGGCGGCGGCGCAGGCAGCAAGGAGCGCGAGGGGCAGCGCGAGAGCAGGAAGGCGGAACACAGGCACGCTGTTCTTACGGCGCAACGATGCGTCTTCTGACACCGTTCGGGCGTCGACGGTCTGGTTCGGCGTGCGCTCTGCGCCGCGGAACGGGCCTCGCGGTCGCGAGGCGTGAGGTTGCGCGCGTCGGTGTCAGCTTTTCCGTCGTCGGTGCGTATGGCTTCTCGTGGCTGCTGGCGACCTTGATTCCGATCGCGTCGACGCAGAGCTCGATGCGTTGTTGCGCGCTGCCCGTCCGGCGCCTTCACTTGCGTGGCGGGCTGCGACGCGCCGCGCGCTGCTGCCTGAGCGTGCTGCGCGTCGGCGCTTCATTCCGCAGATGCGTCCGGCGGCAGCGTGGGCGACGGCCGGGCTTGGCGCGGTCGTCGCTGCGGTGGCGCTTGCCGGCGGCGGACCGCTCAACTCCAGCGATGATGCGGCGCGTGCGACGACCGGCTGCCACACGGTGTACGTGACGAAGGTGGCGCCCGTTGGCGAGCTGCGGCGCGGTGCCGATGGCGTGGTGCGCGTCGAGACCGCTCAGCGCCCGGTCGTCACCGCCGAGCAGCGCTGCCGGTAGCGCTGGCGCTGGGGCAAAGCCGCTCCGGAAGCTAGTCATGTACGAGTTACTAACTCGTACATGACCTTGATATGCTGCCTCAGTGCGCACGCTGATTGGCAGGCAATCCGCGCTTATGCGGCTCAAGCGTGCTGCGGCTGAATCTCCGCAACTGGTGGTAGTGCGCGGCCGCCGACGTGTCGGGAAGTCCTTCCTGATCTCGCACGCATTTCGCGAGGATCCGCGTTTCGTGTACCTCCAGGCGGATGAGGGTACCGAGCAGATGCATCTTGATTTGCTTGCGGCGGAGTGCGCCAGACTGACCGGCGCGCCGGTGCGATTCTCGGACTGGAACGCGGCACTGGATTACCTCGCGCAGATTGCGGCGTCTGAGGCGATCGTGCTCGCGCTCGACGAGTTTCAGTGGCTTTGGGACGCCCAGAGCGCGCTGCCGTCAACGATCATGCGCCATTTCGATCGGTGGAAGCGCGACGGCGTCCCCATCGCGCTCGTCATAGCGGGCAGTGCGATCACGCTCATGGAGCGCCTCGTGGAAGGCGACCAACCGCTTTTCGGTCGGGCCGACGCGCGTCTGTTGATCGAACCGTTCGATTACCGCGTTGCGGCAGAGTTCGGCAGCGACGACAACGCAGCCGACAATTTGCGCCGCTACGCCGTGCTCGGCGGCACTGCCCAGTATCAGGCGTGGGCAGGCACTGGCTCACTCACAGAGGTGCTTGAGACGCACATCCTCCCGCCAGGAGAGCCGCTGCATGACGAACCGCTTCAGTTGCTCCGCGGGGAACGTGATCTGCGAGAGCCGGGCACCTACTTTGCGATCCTGCGTGCCATCGCCGAAGGACGAACGCAGTTCAACGCGATCCTCCAAGCGGTCGCTCCAACGAAAGGCGCCGCGCTCAGCGCCCGCCTGCATCGGCTCATCGAACTCGGCTACGTGCAGCAGCGCACCCCGTTGGCCGGAAATGGCACCGGCTCGTACAGCATCAGCGACAGCTACTTCCGGTTCTGGTTCCGGTTTATCTGGCCGAACCGGTCGCGATTGCAAGCCGGGCGGATCGAACTTGTGCGAGACGAGATCCTTGCCGGGCTTGACGATTTCATGGGCCTCGCGTTCGAGCAAGCCTGTCGGCAGTGGGCGCGCCGCTACGCGCCGCACGGCACGCCATTGGCGTCGGCTCAGCAGATCGGCAGCTACTGGACGCGGACCCACGACATCGAGATCGATGTCGTTGCGATGACCGGGCAGCGATTCGACGCGCTTGGCAGTGCCAAGTGGTCGGCTCGGGCCGACGCGCACGTCCTTGATCGTTTGCGCCATCAACGCGACGCGATTCGCAACGCAGGCGACTCGTCGCTTTACATTTTTGCCCGTGGCTTCGATGGTTCGCTTGCCAGACAAGCGGAGGGCAGCGACGTGCAACTCATTCGTGCCGACGACCTCTACGAACCGTAGAGGTCGGTGTCTCGGCTAGCGGTCGCGTTCGCGCGGTTTGCGGCGGATCAGGACCGCGCTCAGCGCGCCAAGGGTGCTCATGCCGAGCAGCGCCCACGTCACGCCCTCGCCGGCGGTCGGTCCGGCAGCTGCGGCTTCGCGGGCTGCCCGCAGTGGGCTGCCATCCGGCTCGGGCGGATTGCTGACGCTTGGGGCAGCCGTGCTACTTGAGGCAGCGGCGTCGGACGATGCCGTCGTTGCCGTGGGCTTCGGCGTGGGGCGAGCACTGGATTTCGACGAGCTGTCGCTCCTTGCCAACAGTCCGGCAAGGCGCTCCCCGTCGGTGCCGCCTGCGGCCAGTTCGCGCAGCGTGCTCGAACTGGTCCCGCGGCTATTGCCACTTGCTTGCCCGCGTGGCTTGGAGCTGCCGTCGCTATCGGGGATCGCTTCGCAGTACTGCACGAGTGCGCTGGCGCCTTGCCGGCCCTGGCAGGCGCCTTGCGCCGAGGCGGGGGAGGCCTGCGCGGTCATCGCAGCGATGCCGATGCCGGTCAGGAGCGAAACGGTGGACATCCGACTCTTCACGATTGGGGATACGCCTTGGCGCCGCGCGACCTGACAGGTCATCGGAAGAACGTGCCGTGGGGGCGCAGTCGCTTGGCGTCGCGGTAGGCCTGCAACGCTGCTTTCGAGTTTCCGGCTTCGGCCTCGACTCGCGCCAAGACGAGCGGCAGTCGCCAATCTTGCCGGTCGCGGTCGATCGCGAGCTGTAGGCCGCGTCGCGCAGCGGCGAAGGCGCCCGCCTGTTCGTCGACGAGCGCACGTTGCAGGTAGGCGCTTGATGCCCAAGGCATCGTTTCGATCGCCTGATCGGCGTGGCTGCGGGCGGCAACGAGCGCTCCGCGCTTGACCGCTTGTTGGCTGCGGCGCACCTCCGATGTGCCGACGAGTCCAGGCAGCTGTACGAGCACACCAAGGAGTGCGAGCGCGGCGAAACAACTGCGCAGCGGCCAGGTGCGCAGCGGTTGTGGTGCCGCGAGATCTGTCTGGCCGGCGCCTGCGTCCCGCGTGGCTGCGATCAGCGCTCCGATCAGGCTGAGCGCGAGGAGCGCGAGGGCGGTGACCTCCCAGAACCAATCGACTGCGGTGCCGACGGCAAACGCGGCGACTGCTGCGGTGGCGGCGGCGGCGAGCCCTCTCCCGGTGTCGTCGGCGATCCGCCGGAGCGCCGTTCGTGCTGCCGCTCCCGACGCGAGCAAGAACCCGACGAGCAGCAGCAGCCCGATCGTTCCTTGTTCGGCAAGCGTTTCGACGAAGGCGTTGTGGGCGTCGCGGACGAATTCGCCGATGGGGTTGTGCTGGTTATTGATGAGTTCGAAGGTGCCGGCCCCCGCGCCACGGGTGGGGTCGCTTCGCCAGGCGTCGATCGCTACTCGCCATTGTTCGATGCGGGTTCCGTTGAGTGTGGTGAGGCGGTCGGCGGTGGTGTGTACTTCGGCTTGCCCGGGCGTATTGAACTGCTTCCAGAGGCGGTCGCCGTCGGTCTCGATCACGACGGCAGCGACCACCCCAACGGTGAGGATCGCGAGGCCGACGCCAGTGCGGGCCACCACCGGTGATGCCCGAACGCGGTCGAGTTGCGGAAGGAGCATTGCGGCGACGACCGCGAGCGCGATGCCGGCGACGATCAGCGTCAGCAGCACAGTTCCGGCTCCTGCGCTCCCGGTGCCGTCGGCGATCTGTTCGTGACGGTGGACGACGAGCACGCATGCCACGCCAGCGGCGGTCGCGGCGGCGATCGTCGCAGCTGATGTCCAGCGGTTGCGGCTCGCCCCGAGGAGCACCAGCAAACCGATGATCAGGGCGCCGATCGAGGAGCGCGAGTAGGTCAGCGATCCGGTGACGACGATGGCCGGAATGGCGGCGACCGCTAGTGCTCTCAAAGCTCGTTGCGGAACGTGGGTTGCGGAGCCGAGGAGGAGCAGCACGGTGAGCACGCACCATGAGCCGACGGCGTTCCAGTATCCGAGCGGGTCGGTGAGCCGGGTCGTTGTGTCGCCCACGACGTTCGCTGGTTGATCTCCAAGTAGGCCGGGGGAGAGACGTGAGCCGAGGGCGAGCAGCGCGAGAATCGTCGCGCCACCGGTCAATCCGGCGACGACGCTACGCCACCAGTGCGCCGGGAGAAGCCAGCCGACGAGCAGAATCGGTGCGAGGTGTACCGTCCACCGTGCGAGTTCGATGGCGGTGCGTTCAGGGCTGATGCTGATGCCGACTCCGCAAGCGATCCAGACCGGAATCGCAAGCCCGAATGCGGTGGCGACGATGCCGGCAAGGGCGGGTCGCTGCGGGCCTCGGGTGGTGATGAGCGCACCGAGTCCGACGGCCCACCAGAGCAGCAGCCCGGCCGTTTGGCGGTTGACGATGTCGAAGGTACCGCCGCGTAGCCCGAGGGTGAGGATGGTGGCGGCGGTGATGACGGCCGCCACGGCGGCGATGAAACGATCGGCGCGGGCCATTGCCCTGCACTCTTTCATGGGCAAGTGGCGCCGCGCACGGTACGGTCGCTGGTGGGATGGCCGTTGGCTAATCAGCATCGACGAGTTCGCGCGGCCGTGGTGACGGGTGTCGGCCAGTTGGTTGGCCTCGTTGGCTCGGCGCTGATCGGCGTGCTGGTGGCCGGCACATTGCCGCCGTCGCCGCGCGTCGATGCGTTCTTTGGCGCCAACCAAATCTACGCGCTCGCGATGTATCTCGGCCAGGCAGTCCGGGTGACGGCGCCGGCGTTGTTGCTGCGCGCAGGGCTGGCGCCGGCTCGGTTGCGCGATGCCACGCTCGTGTTGACGGCGGCGATGGCGGCTGTGCTGGTGGTCGCGGCGTTGGCTGGTGCCGGCGTCGTGCCGCCGGCTTCGCGGCACGCGTTCGCTGCGGATTTGCTGCTGTTGGCACCGGCTGCGGCGCTGCATGTGTTGGCCGGTGGGCTCGCCGCGCGGCTCTCGGTGTTCGGTTCGTTCGGCTATGCGGCGGCGGCGTATGCCGCAGGCAGCATGGTGTCTGGGGTGGTGTTGCTGGTCGCGATCGACGCGCATGGCGCGTCAGCGTTGGCACCGTGCTTGTTGGCCGGGGCGGCGGCAGCGGCGGCGATCATGGCTGCGGGGTACGTCGCGGTGGTGTCGCGAACCGGGGGGGCGGCGGAGCCCGGCGCGGGCGTGCAGGCGGTGCGCCCAGCTGTCGCTGCCGCAGAGCCGCCCGGCGCGCTTGATGCGGTGCGCCGGTTTGGGTTGGGGGCGGTGCCGGCGCTTTCGGCGCAGTTGCTGGTGGTGGCGTTCACGGTGGCGGCGGGGCATGTGATGACTGGCGGCACGGCGCTGCTGTCGTACGCGTTTCTCGCACTCTTTGCGGTCGGGACCGTTGCTGTGACGCCGATGTCGGTGGTGCTGGGGCCGGAACTCGCTGAGCGGTGGGATGACGATCATGAGTTGCTGGCGTCGATCATTCGTCGGGCGACGGGACTTGCGACGGTGGTCGCGACGCCGACGATCGCGGTCGGGTTTTTGGTTGGCCGGCCGCTCAGCGATGCGTTGCTTGGCGCGCTGACCGACGCCGATCTCGATCAGGTATTTGTGATGCTTGCGCTGCTGGCGCCGTCGTTGTTGCTCACGGCGGCGGCGACGGCGGCGACCGTTGGGATCACGACCGATGGGCGCCTTGGTGCGCTGGCGGCGTGGTTGCTGCCGGTCGGCGGCGTGGTGGTGGTCGCGGGGTTTTGGCTGTCACAGCGCGCGTCGGCGTTGTGGCAGGTCGCGCTTGTGGGGTCGCTGCTGGCGGCGGTCAGCGGGCTCGTAACGCTTGGGGTGGCGCTCGGCTGGCGGCGCGGGTGCGGGCTTGCGGTGCGGCTGCTGTTTGAGAATGCGCCGGTTGCGTTGCCGATGGCGGTCGCGGTCGCGGTCGTGTTGCCGCTGGTGCGCGAGAGCGTTGCATGGGGGAGCGTGGCGGCGTGTGGCGTTTGCGTCGCCGTCTACGGTCCGTTGGTGCTGCGCCTGCGCCCCGACACAGTGCGCATGCTCGCCGGTGCAGTCGGCCCCCCGCCGTAGCCGGGCGTGAGCCTGCGGCGGCGTCTGAACTCCGTGCGGGGGGCCATGTGGCCAGCGCGCAGTGGCGTGCGTCCCCCTACGGTGTCATGCTGCGTGCTGCTCGCGCCGCCGATCGGTTGCCCGGGCGCGTGCCGACCCAAAGTTCTGGAGAGTGTTGTCCATATGACGGATTCGCCGTCCGGTGCGTCCGGCAGAGATGCCGCCGCCGCCCGCCTGGTTCGGCGAGTGCTGGCGCAGTGGCCGCTGATCGTCGGTTGCACGTTGGTCGCCGCCGTGGCCGGCTATGTGGCGAGCAGCAGCCGTCCGAATGCGTATTCGGCGACGACGACGGTGCAGCTCAACGACATTGATCTCGCGTCGGTTTTCCTTGCGCAGAACTTGCAGCAGCAGGGCCAGGACGCGCAGACGAAGGCAGCGACGGCCGCGAAGCTGGCGCTGCTGCCGAAGGTGCGCGAGGAGGCTGCGAAGGCGGTTGGGCACGGTGTGACGGCCGAGCAACTGAAGGACGCTATTTCGGTGTCGCCGCAGGCGAGCACGACGTTGATCGACATCACGGCGTCCGCGAAATCTCCTGAGTTGGCGGCGGCGCAAGCGAACGCAATCCGCGATGCGTTTATCGATTCGCGGCAGGAGGCGAACGCGTCGACGTTGCGGGCGGCGCGGGAGCGGGTGCAGCGGCAGCTTGACGGCCTGTCGCAGGTGCAGCGGTCGAGTGCGGCCGGGCAGACCTTGCAGAGCCGGCTCGATCAGATCGATACGTTGATCGTGACCGCCGGTGCGGGCGTGACGACGGTGCAGCCGGCGGTGGCTCCGGACCGCCCGTCCTCTCCGTTGCCGATGCGCGATGCGATCCTCGCGTTGCTGGCCGGTGGGCTGCTCGGCCTCGGCATCGCAGTGTTGCGGGCGCGGCTCGACGACCGGATTCGCGACGAGTCTGAGCTGGGCGAGCACTGGGATTTGCCGGTGCTCGGGTTGATCCCGCAGACGTCGGCGCTGGTCGATACCGGCGCGTCGCTACCGGCCCCGGCCGCGTTGGAAGCGTTCGCGTTGGCGCGGACGAACCTTCGGTACCTCCATGCTGGGGGCGATACCCACACCGTCGTCATTACGTCGGCGTTGCCTGGCGAGGGGAAGTCGACGGTGTCGTGGAATCTGGCGTTGGCTGCGGCGCTTGCGGAGCAGCGGGTGTTGCTCGTCGAGGCCGATTTGCGTCGCCCGGTGTTGGCGGATCGGCTGGGCTTGCCGGCGGCGCGTGGGCTCTCGGAGTTGTTGGCGGGGTTGGCCTCGCCGGAGGAGGTGGTGCGGCGCGTCGAGGTGATGGTGCCGGGAGCGTCTGCCGCAGCGGTGGATGTGGTGACGGCGGGATTCGTGCCGCCGAGTCCGATTGCGCTCCTTGAGCGTGAATCAACGGCGCATGCGCTGTCGCGGCTGGCCGCCGGCTACGATCTGATGCTCATCGATACGCCGCCGGCGACGGTGGTCGCCGATGCGAAGGTGTTGTTGCCGCAGGCTGATGGTGCGCTGGTGGTCAGCCGGTTGAATAAGGTGACGAGTTCGGCGCTCGATCGGTTGCGCGACGTGCTCTCCGGTCTCGATACCCCAGTACTCGGCACGATTGTCAACGCGGGGCACGCTGCGAAGAGCTACGGATATGAGAGCTACGGCTCTACACCGGCGCGTGCTGCGGCAAGCGATGCCAGCGGGCTGAAGGTGGGCGTGTTATGGCGCGGTTGGCTTGCGCAGCGAGGTGTATACGTCGCTGATGGCGGCGCCGTAGGCGTCGGGCGAGATCGCGACCGCCGCGTTTCGCAGGCGCCGTTGCAGCTGTTGTGTGTCGGCTTTTGAGGGGTTGCGGTATCGGTTGAGGGCGCTTGCGAGCGCTTGCGGGTCGTCATGCGCGATGACGTCGCCGCAGTGGTGTGTTTGCACGATTGCGGCCATCCCGGTTTGTTCGGTGACGACGACGGGGCGCCCGGCGACGACCGCTTCGGCGGCGACCATGCCGAAGCATTCGTAGGTTGAGGGCATCGCGAGGACGTCGATACTCGCGAAGAAGGCGTCGCGGTTTTCCCTTGCGATGAAGCCGACGAATTCGACGCGGTCGCTGATGCCGAGGTTGTCGGCGAGCTGCTGGAGCCGCAGGAGTTCGGTGGCGGGTTGGTTGCCGCCGATGCGGAGGTGCGCGTTGTCGAGCTGCGTCATCGCTTCGAGGATGAGGTCGATGCGCTTTTTGGGGTGTAGCCGGCCGAGGTATCCGACGATCAGCTCCGGTTGTTGCGCCTCACGCGGCGGTTGTGGGTCCCGCAGGGGGACGGGGTGCGAGATGACGGTGGCGGGGCGCGATCCTACGTGGCTGTCGCGAAGTTCGAGCGGGGAGGAGAAGATGAACCGTTTGATCATCCGGAAGATCGCTGCGCGCAGTGCCTGCTTTTGGGCGCGCCGCAGGCGCGATCGGGAGCGATCGATGTCGAATGCGGTGAGCGATTCGTGCGGCGTCATGACGACTGGGATGCCGCGTATCGTGGCGACAACCGCTGCGACGATGGCGCCGGCGGGCCAGACGTAGTGCACGTGAACGATGTCGTAGTTCCCGGCGTTGCGGGCGATCCATCGCAGGAAGGAGGGGCTGATTCCCCATCGTTGCGCGAGTTCTTCGCGTCGTTTGGTGCGCGGGAAGCTGAGGTGTTGAACGCCCGCTGCTTCGAGCGCGGCGATCGGCGTGTGCGGGGTTCCGTGGCGCCGCGTCGCGATGATGGTGGTGTCGACGAGTTCTGCTTCGGCGGCGGCGGCGTTGACGGCGGATTGTGAGGGGCCGCCGACTTCGGGTTCCAGCGTGGTGATGACGCGCAGGACGCGCAGTCGATCGTCGGCGGAGCGCTTGGTAGGCATCAAGGTGACGATCTTATGCGACGCGCGCGGTTGCCGGTCGCTGTCTCGCTCACGCGGCGAGCCCGCACGACCAGACGTCTGCGGAGCGTGCGACGATGCGACGATCCGCAACGCGAGAACATGACTCAGCCTTCCGCAGTTACCATCTCCCGTCACCGTCGCACGCGTACTCTCCGTGCGCTGATCAGTCGCGCGATGGCGTTGACCGTCGACCGATACATCGATCGCCGCATGCGCCGCGCGCATGTGATTTTCGGAGATGCGTCGCGGCTTCATCTCGGGAAAAACGTGTTTCCGTACGGTGTGTACTTCAACACGTCAAGCGGCGAGATTACCGTCGCCGAGCACGCCTTCTTCGGCCCGGGTGCGCAGTTGATCACCGGGACGCATGACATCACGAAGTTCTTTCGCGAGCGCAACGATGCAGTTCCTCGGGATGGTCGAGACATCATCGTCGAGGGGGGGGGCGTGGGTCGCGGCTGGCGCGATCGTGCTTGGTCCGTGTGTGATCGGCGAAAATGCTGTGGTTGCGGCTGGTGCGGTGGTCACAGGGGACGTAGCGCCATACACGGTCGTAGCCGGAGTGCCGGCAAAACCTGTTCGCCGACTCGAGCGCCCCGAGCGCGTCAAGTGACGGCCGGGCAGCGGTTTGCCAAACAACTGGCCCCCGCCGGTGGTGCATAGAGGTTGGCGGCATGACGCGCACGAGATCGCATCTTCGGGGGCCGGCGCTCACAAGTTTGTTCTCCGCTGGCGGAGTCCTCGTTTTTCTCTTCGGGAGTGGGATTCTCAGCGCGCGTACGCTGGGGCCGGTCGAGCGTGGGCATTTCGCGGTGGTGACGCTGGTCCCGAACATGCTTTGCCAGCTCGCCGCGCTTGGTATTTCGCTCGCTCTGGTCCACTTCGTCGCGAGTGGCAAGATCGGCGCGCGCCAGGCGGTGAGTCTGCTCAAGCCGATCATTGCGGTTCAGTGCGTGGCCGTTTTCGTGATCGCGTTGCTAGTGGGCGAGGTCTTGAACCTGAATCGTTCCAGTCACGTCCAGATTGCTGCCGCGATCGCTCCGTTGGCCGTGATCAGCTCCTTCGGCCGCGACTACGGGTTGGCGCTTTTGCAAGCGTGCGGGCGGGTCGCTGAAGCCAACGCGTTGCGCGTGCTCCCGGCTGCGATCTGGAGCGGTGCGATCGCGGTGGTGTACGTCGTCGAACGCGGGTCGCTTATCGCGGCTATCACCGCCTTCGTGGCCGGAGACCTGCTGGCCTCGGCGATCATTGCGGCGCGGGCTCGAGTGGCCGTCGTCGCGAGCCCGACGCCGGCCGGTTGCACGACGACGCGCGCCGAAATTTTGCGGTACGGGAGACGCATCTACGCGGGTGTTCTCTCGCCACTTGAAAACTTCAATCTCGATCAATTCACCGTAAGTCTGCTGCATAGTCCGGCTGGGCTTGGCTACTACGCGATCGCGGCATCATTTACCAATATCTCGCGCGTGGTCGCGATGAACATCGGATTGACGGCCTCACCCTTGGTGTCAGCCGCCCATAACCGCGGGTATTCGCCGCAGGCCGCAGCCCGCGCCTTTATCGGATTCACGCTAGCGGTTACGATTGCGATTACCGTCGTGTTGCAGATTGCCACGACGGTCCTGATCCCCAAGTTGTTTGGTGACGACTTCCTGCCGGCGGTCCCGATTTGTCATGTGCTGCTCTTGAGCGGGCCTATTATGGCTGCTAGGAGGATTCTTGTAGATACCAAGCGGGGTGCCGGTCGTGCTGTGGGTAGTCGAGCCGAGCTTCTGGGGATGACGACCTTCGTCCTCTTGGCCCTATGGCTGGGCCCGGCACATGGGCCGATCGGCATTGCGTGGTCGTTTGTGGCGGCCAACGGCGCGAACTTGTGCCTGCTGGTCGCGCTCGAATGGGGCCGTTCCGCACGGGCACGCCGAGGGTGAGATCTACCGGCCTGGGTCGTTGCTGGGCGACGCGGCTTGTGGGCGTTCAGGGTGATCGATAATCCGCCGCGCGCGCGATGCGGCGGCAGCGTAGAATCGGCCTGGATGAGTGGCTTGCCGACGATGCGGAACGCGCCGTTGTACCTTGCGCCTGCGCTGGCTGTAGGTGCCGGAATGGCCATCGGCAGCGGCTACGCGACTCGCGCGGCGGCGGTGGCGGTCGGCGTCGTTGGGCTTTGGGGCTCGCTCAGGGTCGCCGCGTGGATCTCGGTTGAGCGTGTTGCCATTGTCGTCACGTGCTTGGCTCTTGCGCTTACGCCTTGTAATGGACTGCGTGTGGGGCCGCTGACGGCCGGAGATATCGGGTTGCTGCTGGCAATCCCGGCAGTCTTCGTGCTGAGTGGATTCCGGTTTCGGATGCCGCCGACGTGGTTTCTTGTCGGGGTCGGGGTCTTGCTGTTGTCCGTGATCGTGAGTGAACTATCACCTCCGATTTCGAAGAGCAATGAGCTGTTCCAAAGCAGAAACCTTTCTACCGGAGAGGCGAATTCATCGCCGAGCTGGGTACTCGGGTTGCGGCTCGTCTTCGCAGTCGCGGCCGTGCCGACCATCGTGTTTTGTGCCGCGCGGCGCGACGATCTCCGTCGCAAACTCGCGATGGCATGGTTGGCCGGCACCTTCGTATCGGCGCTCGTCGGTGTTCTCGCGGCATGGGGGATTGTTGACCTTCAAGAGACACTGACGGGAGTCGCCTACGGAACGACTGGGTGGCGTGGCGCTGCAGGCCGATTTACCGGGCTTGCGGTACACCCAACGCAATATGGCGTCATGGCGGCGATTGCTCTGCCGATCGCGTTGACAAGAATGACGACGACCAGGATGGTTGCGCTGTACGGTCCCGTCACTGCGATTCTGTTTGTCGCCACGCTCGTTTCAGGCAGTCGCGCCGCGCTTGCTGGTGCGTTCGTCGCGGTGGGGTTGGCCGCGTTCGCGAACCGACGGACGCGCCAGTGGATCGGGAGACTGACGCTCGTCGGAGCGATGGTCGCTGTCGTCGCCGGAGGGTCGGCGCTCGCCACGAGTTTCTCGTCGGTCCAGCGGCTTCTCGGCGGTGCTGGCAACGGCGTGGCTGCGAGGTCCGCCGGTACCAGCGATACAGATCGGGCGCGTGTGATTCGCGAAGGCGTCAACTTTTTCTTTCAGCGTCCAGTATTCGGCTGGACGTACGGCGCGATTCGCGGCGCTCACGACATCCCGCTGCAGTTGCTCTCCAGCGGCGGCATTTTGGCCCTCCTGGGCTGGATGACCGCAGTCTGCGGGAGCATGGTCGCCGCGTGGCGGGTCAGGAGATCCGTGCCAGACGGGTTTGCTTGGTCGATCGCGATCGGCGTGTTGCTCGTCGCTGGCCTCAGCATGAACGCGATTCTCGACCGTTGGCTTTACGTTCCGACCGGGTTTGCGCTGGCGGCCGCATTTGCCGGGCAACGTGCTGCGGCAGTGGGCGGCAGTAGCGCGCGTGCGCTCGCGCCCGAACGTGTTATCGGTTGATCGTCGCTACCGATCGCCGCGTGAGTTGGCGATGAGCCTGCTGCTTGACTGGCCCGGCACGAGATCGATCAGGACGACACGGCCGCCCCAACCCTGCACAAGCTCGGCACCGACCACCGTCTCCACCGTGTAGTCGGCACCCTTAATGAGCAGGTCGGGCCGCAGATCGCGAATCAGCTCGATCGGCGTGTCCTCACCGAACAGCACCACCATATCCACCGAGCGCAACGCGCCAATCACCTCGGCGCGCGCAACCTCGGTTTGCACCGGACGCTCCGGCCCCTTCAACCGAGAGACCGAAGCATCGGTATTCAAGCCCACGATCAACCGGTCGCAAGCCTGGCGGGCACTCGCGAGCAACTGCACGTGACCCGGATGAAGCAGATCAAAACAGCCATTCGTGAACCCGACCGACAGGCCCTGCGACGCCCACAACTCACGGACCGACACCGCAGCTGCATGCGTCATCAACTTGCCGAGCAGCGCGTCCGAATCCGGGGCGTGCAACATCGAAAAATGCAGCTCCTTCGTCGTCACCGACGACGTACCCGGCTTCCCGACCGCAATCGCCGCCGCGACATTGGCCGCATGCGCGGCAGCAGCCAAATCGGCGCCGGCAGCAAGGGCGACCGCCGTCACCGCCAGCACCGTGTCGCCCGCGCCCGACACGTCGCGCACCACCTTCGCGTGAGCCACATCGTGCCAGAGCGTTTCGCCATTCTTGAACAGCGCCATCCCGTCCTCAGAACGAGTGAGCAGCACTGCGGCACCGGTCACCTCGGAGACTCGCGCTGCCGCAGCCGCGCAACCGTCGAGCGATGCGCAATCCAAACCGGTCGTGAACTCCAGCTCCTTGCGGTTCGGTGTGAGCACCTGCGCGCCGGCGTAGAGGCCGAAATCGCGCCGCTTCGGATCAGCGATCACCGGGACATCGAACTCGGTGCCGAGTTCGACCGCCGCTTCGACGACCGCCCGCGTGACGACGCCTTTCGCGTAATCGGAGATCACGATCGCGCCGCAGCCCGCCGCCGCCGCCCGCATCGACGCAATGATCTTCGCCTCGACAGCATCGCTGAGTCCGCGACTCTCCGAATCGGCTCGGAGCAAATGCCGGTCGCCAGCGATAAACCGGGTTTTGCTGGTGGTCTGCACCTCTGCCGCGCGAACGAGACCATCGACCAACGCCCCATCGAAGTCTCGCAGCAGCGATTCGAACTCGGCCGCAGCCGCGTCTTGACCGATCGCCCCGACCAAGCTTGCGACGCCACCGAGGCTCGCGATGTTCGCGGCGACGTTGCCGGCGCCGCCGAGCATGCAGTGCTCTTCATCGATATGGAGCACCAGCGCAGGCGCCTCCGGAGACACCCGCTCCACGCTGCCCGTGACGAACCGGTCGAGCATCACATCGCCAACTACCAGGATGCGGACGCCTTCAAAATCGTCGATCAGCAACGTGCAGGGCCTTTCATTCGATCCACAAGATACGCGGCCTCGCCGATCGCCGCCCCGACTTCGACCGAGAAGTCCGCAGTAGCGAGAGCGAGCGAGTCGGCGCGATGCGCGGGGGTGCCGTGGCCGGTCATCACATGAAACCCACCGCAGAGCCCAGCCGTCCGCGCTGCCGCGAGATCCGACGATCGGTCGCCGACGATCCAAGACCGGCGGAGATCGAGATGCAACAACTCGCCGGCCTTCGCCAACATGCCCCCGCCCGGCTTGCGCCAATCATGCTCGACCGCGAATGGGCCGATACCGTCGGGGTAGTAGCCGCACGCCAAAGCAAGGTCGATGCGTGCCCCGGCATCTGCCAACTGCCGATCGAGTTCGCCTTGCACCGCCTCGAACGCATCCCAGTCGTACAACCCGCGACCGATGCCAGATTGGTTGGTCACGATTACGACCGGCAGCCCGGCGCTGTTGGCCTGCGAAATCACCGCTGCGGCCCCAGCGATCAACCGTACGCCGCTGGGCGTCGCCAGAAACCCCACCTCCTCGATCACGACGCCATCGCGATCGAGGAAGAGCGCTGGGCGTCCCTCAAAGGTGCGGGCAGGAACCTCGTCCGATACCCAACACGCAAGGCCGTCAATAAGCGTCAACGCACATTCCCCGGCACACGTTCCGCGACGCGCATCAGCTCCGCGAACGCGAGAAACACGTGGTAGAGCGAACTCGCGGGGATCTTGTCGACCTGTAGCGCGCCGTCCGCCGCGAAATGATCGTCCCACGTACCTGCCGGCTGCCGACTGAGGAACTTGCTGAACAACAGGTCGACCAGTTGCACGAACCGCGCCTCGTCGAACTCGCCGGTCGCCTCCAGTCGCGCGAGATGAGCCTTGATTTCCTCGGTATGAGGCCACGTCCGCGTGCCACGATCGGCCGGCGTCCCGTCGTCGAGCACGGCGTCGATAACCGCGCCCGAAGGCTGATCGATGCCGTGCTGCGTGGCGAAGTCGAAGAGTGCGGATGCGAGCCGCGATGCGCCCGGCAGGTAGCGCTCAGCCTGATGCAGCAGCCAGACCCACTCAAAGTGGTGGCCCGGTTCGACGAGGCGGCCGCGCGGCTCAGACAGCGGCGACCAGTCCGCGCCGAAACACTCATGGAGGACGCCGTTGTGGTCGTCGAAGAGCGTCGACTCAAACAGCTCGATGACCTCTGCCGCGCGGTCCAGGAAACGCGATTCGCCGGTCGCCTCGTGCAACGCAAGTAGCCCCTCAAGCAAGTGCATGTGGGGGTTTTGCTCGCGCGTCTGCGTCTGGTCCTCGGCACTTTGCCAGCCGGGCACACCGGGAACCCTCAACCGGTGGTCGATCGCCGCAAGCGTATCGTCGGCATATGCGACGGCGGATTGGTCATCGTTCGCGCGGAGCCACCAAGCCGTTGCCAGCAACCCGAAGGCCTGGTCGTACAGGTCGAGCGTCGGATCGAGCACGCCGCCCATCCGGCCGCAACGGCGCGCCCATCCTCCGCTGGCAAGCCACCCGTGCGTCGTCATGAACTCCCAGCCGTTGCGCGCGGCATCCGCCCCGGCCTCGTATCCCAGAGTCGACGCGTGGCTGAAGACATAGATCTGTCGAGCTTGAACGCGCAGCCGCTTGTACTCGACATCCGCTCGGCGGCCTTGCAAAGTAAGGTGCTCAGTGAATCCGAGATCGGCGTCGACGCCGATCGAACTCCAGAGCGGTAGTGCGCTCGTCCAAAGCCAGGCGCGCGCCTTGTCTGCGAGGGGCGGTAGCGACTCCCATCTACCACCACTAGGATCCAAAGGCATACGTGGCAAGTCTAACGAACAATCTCGTCCTGGTCACGGGAGGATCAGGTTTCATCGGCTCAAACATCGTGCGCATGCTGTCGCAGCACGCAGGGCTTCGCGTTGTTGTTTGCGATGATTTCTCGCACGATCAATCGTGGAGTTATCTCGCGCCGTATCTGCTCGAAGATATTGTGCTTCCTCATCAGCTGCCGCAGTGGCTGGAATCCCATGGGCGGGAGCTGTCGGCGATCATTCATATGGGCGCCATCTCTGCGACGACCGAGACCGATGTTGCAAAAATCATCACGAACAATGTTCGCCTGAGCTTCGATCTGTGGCAGGTCGCTGCGACGTACGATGCGACCTTTATCTATGCGTCATCGGCCGCCACCTACGGCGATGGGCGCTCGGGCTTCCTCGATGACGACTCGCCCGAGGCGTTGGCGCAGCTTGCGCCGCTCAACCCGTATGGCTGGAGCAAGCACATGGTCGATCGCCGCTTCGTCGCCGATACGCTCGCGGGCCGGCCGGCCCCGACGCGCTGGGCTGGTCTCAAATTCTTTAACGTTTACGGCCCCAACGAAGGCCACAAAGGATCGATGCGCTCGGTGGTCCACCAGATCTATCCGGCGGTCGCGGCCGGCGACTCGGTGCGCCTCTTCAAGTCGGATCATCCGGACTACCCTGATGGCGGGCAGCTCCGCGATTTCGTGTACGTCAAAGACTGTTGTGCGGTCATCGAACGCATGCTCTCGGCCGAACAGCTGCGCGGCGTGTTCAACGTCGGTACCGGAGAAGCACGCAGTTTCGCTGATCTGGCGCGTGCCGTGTTCGCGGCGGTCGGCCGCGAACCGCGTATCGACTACATCGACATGCCGGAAGCACTCAAGGGTCGCTATCAGTACTTCACCGAGGCCGACACGACGAAGCTGGTCGCCTCAGGGCTCGCCCCACAATTCCACTCGCTCGAAGATGGAATCGCCGACTACGTGAACGGCCATTTGGTCAGCGAACTCGGATCGTAACCTGTGCTTTGCGTGTGATCTACGCCGGAGCCACGGCCAGGCAGGCATCGCGAACGTCATCCGGCGTAATCGTTTGGAGGCCCTGCATCCGATGGATGATGCGGGTCGTCGCTCCGCTCGGATGCCACATTTCGGGGCGGTTGTAATCGCCAAAAAGCCCCACGGCAGGTGCGCCAACGGCATCGGCGAGGTGGAGTGGCCCGCTGTCATGCCCGATGAACAACATCGCGTGCTCCAACACGGCGGCGCTTTCTCGCGGAGAAACGGCTCCGCAGAGATTGAGAATCTTGGAGGACGACCACGACCCGGCCAATCGGCCTGCGCGTTCGGAATCTTCTCGGGCGCCAATAAAGACCAGCCCGGTTGAAGGGTACTGCTGGCTTAGGAGCGCCAAGGTGGCGTGCCAGTTGTCTTCCCCCCAATCCTTCTCCGCTGCTTTGCCGCCCATATTGACGGCCACAAATCGCGTGCCGCCGAGCGGATCGAGCACTGCGGATCCGCGGGCACGCTCGTTCTCGCTCAGTCGAAGATCCCACCACGATCGGTCGGCCAGATCGATCTGGCCGAGGCGTTCGAGCGTGCGTGCGAGCCTGGCGCTTTCCCGCTCGACGGTGCCGTCGGCCGCGACCCGGTTGAACTGCAAATCGCGGGAAGTCGGAGCGCCGATAATCGTGCGCACACCCGCGAATCGGAAGAACGCGACATCGCGTCGGGCGGCACGGAGCCCACGCGACGCGGCGAGGTACACCATCGTCTTCGTTCCTTCGGCTCGAATCGTTGCCGCTAGCCGCATCAACTCGCGCGGGTTGCGCATATGCAGGGGGTAGGGGATCGCTCGGTGAATCAGGCCGCTTTCGCCGAGGATCGTTTCGAGCGCCGCAGCTTTCGACGACACCGGCACGTTGGTCAGCACGATCCGCTCCGCAGCTGGGAAGGCGCGCTCAATCAGGTGAAAACAGGGCAACGCCGCGACGGTGTCGCCGAGGCTTCCGAGCCGGTAGATCAGCACCCGTTCGGCGGGAGCGCCCGATCTTGCGAGCATCGACGCCGGCTAGGCCGCGCTGGCCGCAGACCAGTTTTCGAGGTTCACGTCGTGGATCTCCTGAAGGACATCCTTGATGCCGAACGTGATCTTGAACCCGGGGTACTCGGCCTTGAAGTCAGAGAGATCGCTGATGTACCACCGATGGTCGCCGGCGCGGTTTTGATCCGAGAGCGAGTAGGAGAGTTCCCGGCCCGCGATCTCCTGGCACAACGCGATGGCTTCGAGCATCGAGACGTTGCTCTCGCGGCCACCGCCGAGGTTGTACACCGCAGAGATTTTGGGGTTCTTGTGGAACAGCTCCATCGCCTTCACGACATCGGCGGAGTGGATGTTGTCGCGGACTTGCTTGCCGTTGTACCCAAAGATTGTGTAGTGGTCCCCGGTGATCGTGCAGCGCATCAGATAGCTCAGGAACCCGTGCAGCTTGGCGCCGGCATGGGACGGTCCGGTGAGGCAGCCGCCGCGGAAGCAGACCGTCGGGATCTCGAAGTATCGGCCGTACTCCTGCACCATCACATCGGCGGCGACCTTCGAAGCACCGAAGATCGAATGCATGCACCGATCGATCGACATCGAGGTGTCGATCCCGCCGTGAAACTCGTGTTCTTCCGGCAACTCAAGCCGCGTTTCCGTTTCGTAGAGCGGCAAGAAGTTTGGCCGGTCGCCATACACCTTGTTCGTCGACATGTGAATGAACGTCGCATCCGGCTTGATATGCCGAGTCGCTTCGAGCAGATTCAACGTGCCGTTGGCGTTTACCGTGAAGTCGGTTTGCGCGTCGGATGCAGCCCAGTCGTGCGACGGTTGCGCCGCCGTATGAATCAGCAGCTCGAGGTCGGCCGCGTGCTCCTTCACGATCGCGTTGATCGCGTCCGCGTCACGAATGTCGGCCGTAACCGGGATGAAGTTCTCCGGATACGAGTCGATCAGCCGCTGTGTCGTCGGCGTGGTCGACGCCTCAGGGCCGAAGAACGACGAGCGCATGTCGTTGTCGATCCCGACCACGTCGTACCCGAGCGACACAAAATGCTTGACCGACTCCGAGCCGATCAAACCGCCGGAGCCAGTGACAATCGCCTTCGGCATAAAAAACCTCTCGTGGGGAGCGTTACGCTGCGCCCGCTATCGCGGTCGCCGTGGGGGAGGAAGGGGTCGGCGGATGCCCGGTGACCTCGAGCAGCACAGCCTCAAAACGTTCGGCGATCGTATCCGGCGCAAACTGGGATTTGGCGAACGCAAATCCCCGTTCGCTCGCTTGCACGAGGGCATCCTTGTCGCTCAGTACGCGTGCTGCGGTTTCGGCGAACTCGGTTGGGTTCGAGGCATCGGTCACCCAACCCGCGCCGGACTCACGCACGATTCGCGCCGTCTCCGAAGCCGGGTTGACCGATGCGATGACCGGCACGCCATGCGTCATGTAGTTCATGAGCTTGGAAGGCAAGTTGAACTCAAGGATGTCGCCGCGTTGGCTGACGAGCCCGATACTCGCCGATCGCAACACCGGTAGCAGCTCGTCGCCGTACAGCACGCCGGGCATGTGTACGCGATCGGAGGCGACGCGGGATCGCACGTCGTCGGCAGCGACGCCGCTGCCGGCAATGGTCAACTCCGCACCGATCTCCGCCAAAGGCGCGCTTGCCTGAAACACGTCGACGATCTTGTCGAGTCCTTGCGTGTGCCCGATGTTGCCCATGGCGAGAATCTGTGGCGCTGCTCCGTGCAAGGCGGCGATGTCGTTGGGCTGATCGGCGGTGCGGCTGGTCGGGTTGAAGATCCGGGTGACGTGTGTGGCGTCGACCCCTTTCGCCACCAGGTTGTCGCGGAACGCATCTGAGATCGCGACGACCCGAGCTGCCGAGCGGTAGGTCGCAAGTTCAAAGCGCCGCGCCGCGCGCAATACGGTGCCGGCACTGTCGAGTTGCCCGGTCGTCGCAGCGCCGTCGGTCACGATGTCTTGCAGCCACATCACCCACGGAATCTTGCGTGCTTTCGCGGTTGCCATCGCAACGCCGAGCGCCGGAAACGACGGTGACACGGCGACGATCGCATCGGGCCGGCCGAGAAACGGAGCGGCGAGTGCTTGCACCGCTGTGAAGCTCAGCTCTTGGCGGATGCGTTGCATCCCAGAGTCGCGCCCCACCCACAGTGGCAGGCGCAGCACCGGCACACCTTCGCGGACTTCCCGGTACGGGCGCCGCCTGATTCCCCAGGCCGGCTCCGGGTAATGCGGATGTGCCGCGACGACCGACACCTCGTGGCCCCGCTGCTGCAAGCCGCGCGCGAGCATCGCGCTGAGTGGCGCGATGCCTTGTGGCTCGGGGTCGTAGTTTGAAGACCAAAGCTGGATCCGCATGCGCCGTGCCGAGATCATGCCACTCCTGCGGTGAGGTTGCGAGCAAATCGACGATCACCTCGCTTCGGTCGGGGTTGCACGCGGAGTGGTTGCGAAGGCATGGGCGAGCTCGAGGCCGGCGCGCGCGGCGAGCCTCGCCGCGCTCGCCGTCCGCAACACCGGTGCGGGAGCTACGGTCGCCGCCGGTGCCTCGATCACCTTGCGGGCGGCATGCTCGTACAACGAGCGCAGCCGCGCGCGGCGCGTACCGGCAGGGCTGCTTGCGAGGACGGCGACGGCGATTCTGGCGCGCCGTTGCGGGTCGCCCAACGCGCGGTCGCAGGCCGCGAGCCGCGTCAGCAGCGCGTTCGCTCGATGGTCGGCTGAGGCAGCCGGGAAGCCGAGCATCGGGAGCAGCACACTCGCCGCTTGTTGAGCCGGCCCGTGCAGCACCGGTGGCAGCCCGCCGATCGCTTCGTCGAGCACGCCCGCTCCGCCAAGGTCGAGCAGCGTCGCGATGTCGGCCGGTTGGCGCAGCCGGTGAATGCCGTCGCGTAGCCAGTCCAACAGGAGCATGGCGAGGGCATCTGGCAGCGAAGGCGTCAGCAACGGGAGGCCCCCATCGCTTCGATCGCGGATGCCCCGTCGCAGCAGGCCGTCGGTGTGCAGCGTTTCGTCGTACAGCTGGGTGCGCCAATGCAGTTCGACGCGCGGCCCGCTGCCAGCCGGTTCAAGCCGCTGGTGGCGTTCCGGCAGCGATCCGTGTGTGAGCGGCTCCTCTTGCGGGCGCCATCCCTGGCTAGCGATGATCGCGCTGGCGCGAGAGAAGTCGCGTTTGGCCACGAGCAAATCGATGTCGCCGGAGGCAGCTCGGTGGGCCGGGTCGCCATACAACGCCCGGGCGAGCAGCGGGCCTTTGAGGCACAACACGTCGATCTCTGCGTCGTGCAGGAGCCGCGTCAAAACCATTGCGCCAAGCTCTGTGGTGCGGGCGGCGTCCGTTGCGTGGCGTGCAGCCTGCTGCCGCGCGGCGTTCCACGTTGCATGTTCGACCCCGAGTTCTTGCGCGCGCAGCACGGCGAGCGCTGTCACCCGGTTCCAGCTCCAATAGTCCAGCGCAGCGGCTGGAGAGCATTGGCGCAGGAGTGCGGCCGTCTGCTCGCGCTCGCGGTGGCGCCGGGCCTCGGCACCGATGAGGACGAGTGTCGCTCGTCGAAGGTCGTGCAGCGCCATTGCGTTGTGCATCGAATCACGAAGTGCGCCGTCGCGTGCAATCTGGTGATGACGGCATCGACGAGATGCCGACGCTTCGCCACGACAGTGGCTCCGACCTGCCCGGAAATGAGGCCGCGTGGCGCCCGTCCGCCAACTGCGGCATGCTGCGTGCGTAATGCCGTCCGAAACACATCAATACAGCCCCGGCGCCACGCGGGGAATTTCCGTGCGCGACGAACAGCTCGCTGCCGCCCGGCTGCTTCGGCGCGTCGTCGAGCAGTGGTGGCTGATCGCCCTGCTTGCCGCCGTCGCGATGGTGACTGCTTTCGTCGCATCGTCAAGCCGTCCGAAGGAGTACGAGGCGATCAGCAAGGTTGAGATCGGGACGATGGATATCGCCTCGGCGTACCTCTCCGACCAGGTGCGCCTCGCCGATCTCGATCCCGATCGGATGGTTGCGTCTGCCGTTGAGGCGTTCGATCAGGACAACGTCCGCGTGCGCGCCGTCCAACAGCTCGGCGGCAAGGTCAACGAGGAGTTCCTTGAGGACAACGTTTCGGTCGTCAACAAGCCAGATACCAGCACGCTCGTCGTGACCGGTCGCGCGACCGACCCGCAGATCGCAAAGGCCATCACGAATGCGATGGTCAATGGCTTCATCGCGCAGCGCAAAGCGGTGACCAGCAAGAAGCTCGTCGAGGGGCTGGTGCAGGTTCGTCAACGGTACAACGGCATGACGGCGCAGGAGCGGGCATCGTCGGCCGGCCAGGAGTTGCGAGAGCGGCTCGAAACGATCGAGAACCTCAAGTATCTGGTCGATGGCAACGCGACGATCACGCAGGGCGCCAGCGCGCCGACGGCGCCGGTTTCTCCGCGCCCCGCACGCGATGCGGCGATGGGATTGCTCGCCGGACTGCTGCTTGGCCTGGGTACGGCGTTGCTGCGCGCCCGGCTCGATGACCGCATTCGCGATGCCGATGAACTCGGCGAGCTGTGGGATTTGCCGGTTGTTGGCGTGATCCCGCAGCACGGCACGTTGAAGGAGAGCGGCGCCGTGTTGCCTGATCCGGCCGCCTTTGAAGCGATCGCCCTTGCGCGAACGAACCTGCGGTATTTGAACGTTGGAGGCAGCGTGAAGACGGTCGTGGTGACTTCGGCGCTTGAGTCGGAGGGCAAGAGTACGGTCACCTGGAATCTGGGCATGGCTGCGGCGCAGGCCGGCGGCAAGGTGCTGGTGATCGAAGGCGATCTGCGGCGCCCGGTCATCAGCGGGCGGCTTGGTCTTGCGGGCACGGGGTTCTCCGAGGTGCTGGCCGGCATCGCTACCGTCGGCGAGGCGATCCAGTCGGTGCCGATCGCAAGCCAGCAAGGCACGGAGGTTGGAAGCGTCGATGTGCTCCCTGCCGGACTCACGCCGCCGAGTCCGATTTCGCTGCTGGAGAGCGACGTGTGCCGCAGGACTTTGGCCGCGCTGCGCGATGCGTACGACATCGTGCTGATCGACGCACCGCCGGCGACCGTGGTCGCCGACGCGGTGGTGATGGCGGACGAGGTTGATGGTTTCGTCGTCGTTTCGCGGCTCGGCACCGTTCGGCGCGGCGCGTACAAGCGGCTGCGTGAGATCCTGCTCGGCGCGCGAGCCCCGATGCTCGGTCAGATCGTCAACTCCGACGCTGCCGCGCGCCGCTACGGCTACTACGGCGCCTACACTCGCCCGGAATAGCGTTCGGCGCGTGCGGCGGTGGCGTGCGCGTCCAGTCCTGGAGTTCTTGATCGCCTCGACGTTCGAACGACCCGACGCGATGACCAGCGGCGACGGTACCCTGTCGCTCGATGTCGAGCAAGCGGGCCGTCGCCATCTACCGCTCAGAGCTCCTCCCCTTCTCGGAGACGTTCATCGCTCGTCAAGCCGAAGCGCTGACTCGCTTCGAGCCGACGCTGGTCGGAAAGTGGGGTGTCCCCGAAGGACTCGACGTGACCCATCTCTCTCCGGTCGTGGCGCATGATCGACGGCCGTCCGGATGGCGTGGCCGTGAGCCGTTCCCCCTACCCGCACCGCGGAGCTTGAGGTCGCCGCTCCGCCAGCGGGGCGTTGAGCTGGTGCATGCGCACTTCGGGCCCGATGGCATGGCTGCTTCGTCGCTCTCGCGATCGCTGGGCGTGCCGCTGCTCATCACGTTCCACGGATACGACGCGGCACGTTCGACGTCGGTGCGCGAGGGCCCGCACAGGTGGCTGTACGGCGCGCTCATCCCGAGGCTGGTCAATCGGACTGCCCGGACGACGATCGCCGTCTCCGAGCATGTGCGCCACCTCCTGATCGAGCGCGGCTGCGACCCGGCCAGGATCACCACGCACTACATCGGGATCCAGACCGGCCATTTCGAGCAGCGGTCAACCGGTGCGCGCCCGCCGACGGTGCTGGCCATCGGGAGGTTCGTGGAGAAGAAGGGGTTCGAGCATCTCATCCGCGCGTTTCCAGCAGTTCGGTCGAGGATCCCCGATGCGCGTCTCGTGCTCGTCGGCGATGGGATGCTTCGAAGCCGGCTCGAGACGCTCGCCGCTGGTGTACCGGGCATCGAGATCAGGCGTCGCGCCACGCCGGACGAGATCCGATCGCTCCTGGAGCACGCTGCGGTGCTGGCCGTCCCGAGCGTGACCGCTGCCGATGGAGACACCGAGGGGCTGCCGATCGTGCTGCTTGAGGGCATGTCCACCGGAATGCCGATTGTTGCTACGCGGCACGCAGGCATCCCGGAGGCGATCGTCGACGGCACCTCGGGATGGTTGGTCGCCGAGCGAGATGAACACGCGCTTTCCACAGCGCTGCTGGAGGCCTTGAGTAACCGTCCAGAGGCCGACCGACGAGCTGCCGCTGCCGCAGCGCGCGCCCGCGAGAAGTTCGACCTAGCGACGCAAACCCGCGCCCTCGAGAAGATCTACGAGCAGGCCATCGAACAGCACCATTCCGGTCGATTGCGATGACGCGCCTCTCGCGTCATGCTTCGCCTGTGGACGGACCAACGAGACATCACGCCCTTGCACGGCGCGCACCCTCTGATCGGATCGCGAACTTGGCCGGACGCGCGCGCTGGCGCTGCCTGACCGTTCGGGCTCGAGATCGGATCGACGGCCCCATGATGATCGTCGGCCCCGGGACTTCCATCGACATCCGCGACACCGGCAGTCTCCGCTTGGGCGCGAACGTCGTTGCTCGTCGGGACGCGACGTTTGCGATCCGTGGTTCGCTCGCGATCGGCGACGATGTCTTCCTCGGGAGGGGCGTGCTGATCTCCTGCTTTCACGAGGTGACCATCGGCATCGGCGTGCGCTTCGGCGAGCGGGTCAGCATCCACGACGAGAACCACGTCTTCGAACCGCTCGACGCCGTCGACGCGCGGAGATCGGCCTACGACGTAGCACCGGTCACTATTGGGCCTCGGGCCTGGCTCGGAGCCAACGTCGTGGTCTTGCCCGGCGTGACCATCGGAGCTGATTCGGTGGTTGGCGCAGGTAGTGTCGTGACCAAGGACCTATCGAGTGGCGTGCTCGCTGCGGGCGTCCCGTGTCTCCCGATCCGCGCTCTCGCAGAAGCGAGGTCGGAGCATCCCATTGCTGCTTCTAGCCCGGATCGTGCATGAGTCGTGCGCGTGGCTTTGGCTGGCGTCTGCCGGTGAGCACGGCCGGCTTTGGGGCTGGTTGAGTCTAGGATTCACGCATGCCGGCTTCCTACACCATCATCAGCCCGGTCAAGGACGAGGCTGATCACATCGAGCGGACGTTGCGATCTGTATGTGCCCAGACGCTTCGCCCGCGACGCTGGATAGTCGTTGACGATGGGTCGTCCGACGGCACTGCAGGATTGGTGCAGCGCTACGCCGCAGAGCACGAGTGGATCGAGTACGTAAAACGCGACAGCAGTGCGCGTCGAGCCCGTGGCGGAGCGGTCGTCCAAGCCTTCAACGAAGGACTTGCTCGCGTGGCCGACCTGGATCGAGACGACGTCGTCGTCAAGCTGGACGGCGATCTGTACCTACCCCCGCATTACTTCGATTGGGTGATGTCGACCTTTGAGGGCAATCCTGCTGCCGGCATCGTAGGAGGACGCGCGTTGGTTCCTTCCGAAAGTGGCTGGGATTGGGATCCGGTCAACCCTACGAATGTGCATGGCGCCTTCAAGGCGTACCGACTTTCCTGCTTTCGAGCGATCGGCGGCTTGCATGCATCGATGGGCTGGGACGGAATCGACGAGTACGCAGCACGCGCGCGCGGATGGCAAGTCCTTCCGCTCAGCGAACTCACCGTCCTCCACTACGCCAAGCGCGGATCCAAGCAGCGCGGGCTGCGTCCTCGCTGGGAGGAGGGCCGAGGGTCGCACTGGATCGGGTACACCTGGCCGTTCGCCATGTTGCGCGCGGGGTACCGGGCGCTCGTCGAGCAGCCGCGCATCCTGGGAGGCGGTGTGCTGGGGGTGAGCTTCGCTTGGCACAGGATCACTGGTCAGCCGCAGGTCTCCGACTCGATCGCGCTTCAGCAGGTCCGACGCGAGCAGCGGGCCGCTCTTCGAGCCCTGCTGAGAGGACGCTCGCGACATCATCTCCCCGATCCGCTCCATGGTCCAGCCTACGATGCGACCCTCGCGCGAGGCGACGGCGCGGTTGAGGCCGGCCTGCGGGCCGCTCCCTCAGATCGCGCTTCGTGAATCTGACGGGGGGCGGTGGTCACCGAGGATATTTCGGTGCGCACGCGCGTCTCTAGGGTTCCCGCGCGTATCGTGCGCGCACTCTAGTTGCGGCGGCGCGATGTCGCGTCACGCATTCGGCGTTTGAGCAGCCGGCGAGACCGCAGCAGTTTCGCGATGTCGATCGCGGATTTGGGGCGAGCCGTGACCTCGCGGACGAGCGGCGGCACCCAGCCGAGGGGATGTCGCGAACGCTGTCTGGCGGCATCCCAAGCACTGTAGGCGTCGAGCGTCTTGAGTAGCGAGGGATCCCACCACGTCGCTCCCCGATAGCTTGCGACGAGATCCCTTCGCGCTTCGCGCATGAGGCGCTGGTCGCCCGATACTTGGTCGGCGTGCAAGTGGTAACGATATCCCGGAGTTGGGGATAGCAGAGCGGTGCCGCGTTCGAGCATTCGAATCCACATGTCGAGATCGGCGCAGCGGTTCAGCGGACGAAAACCGCCGGCGCTCAGCACCGTAGGAGCGTGAGCGAGCACCCCGCTGGCCGGAATCGGATTAAACGGAAGGATGACCTGGATCGGCGAGGTCAAGATCGCCGGCTTCGTGGAGCGGTGGCCGACCAGATAGTTCTCGCCGTTCGGGGCTCCTTCGGTAATGGCAGATGAGGCTACGAGGACATGGTTCCTGCGCTGGTGCCACAAGGTTGCGAGATGATGCGGAAGCCATTCGTCGTCGGAGTCCAGCAGTGCCACCCACTCGTTGCGCGCGGCACGTATCGCGGTGTTACGGGCCGCGCCCTCACCACCGTTGGTGGTGTGCCGGATCACGGTCGCACCGGCCAGCTCGGCTGCTGCCGCAGTCTCGTCCGACGAGGCATCATCGACGACGAGGATCTCGTCTGGTGGATTGGGTGACTGCGCAAGCGCACTCGCGACGGCGCGGCCAACAAGTCCCTCTCGGTTGTAGGCCGGGATGACGACGGTAACCGGCAGCGTTTGAGGAGATGGGGAGGAGGGGCTTGGCATCGCGCTGGTGGATGGGGCGGCCCAGTGTAACTCCATCGGTAGGCGGCTAGTGGGGTGCGTTCGGCGGTCTTCTCGCGCGGCGCACGCGCCCGAGAAATACATCTGCGGTAGGCTCCGCCGGTCGCTCGAGATGTAGACCGCACGCAAGGCTTGTCGATGTTGCGCTTTAAAACCTGGGAGCTGGCGGAGCCCGCAAGCAATCCGGTCGCCGAAATACTCAAGTCTGCTGTTCGTCGCTGGCGTCGGGTCCCCGACTTCCGCCGATTGCGAGCCGCTGGGATGATTATCGGACGCGACGTAGCGGCGGTCAACGGCGTACATCTCGATACCGGCTTCCCCTGGCTGATCGAGATTGGAGACGATGTTGGCTTCTCGATCGGTGTCATGGTGCTCGCGCACGATGCGAGCTCTCGATACCAGACGGGATATTCGCGCTTGGCGCCGGTCAAGATCGGATCGAGGGTCTTCGTGGGGGCTCACGCGATCATTCTGCCTGGCGTCACCATCGGGAACGACGTCGTGGTCGCCGCTGGAGCGGTGGTCACCACCGATGTCCCCGACGGGTCCGTCGTCGCGGGCGTTCCCGCCAAACGGATCGCGGCAACCGCTGACTTCGCGGCCGGGCACCTTCAAGCGATCGAGCGGGGGCCCGCGTGGGCTCCTGAAGAGCTTTTCGGGGCGGCGTCCGCTTCGCCGTCCGCTCAGGCTGAGTTGAAGGCGTCCCTCTCCGAGGGCCCCGGGTACGTTGGCTACCCTCGCACGGACTCGCGAGATCAACTTTGACATCGGCCAAGCCCGGCTCGTCGCAGGAGCCAGCCGAGCGCCCGACTCTACGCCGCGGGATGAGCTTCGCGGGCCTCAGCTTCGTGGCCTCGGCGCTCATCGCCGTCGCAACGAGTGTCCTGATGGCCCGGATCTTCGGCATCGAAGTCGTGGGGCAAAACGCGCTGGCGCTGGTCCCACACGGCGTTCTCTGTCTCTTGTCAACGGTTCGAGAGCAACCGGCGGTCATCCGCCGGCTCACTCCGCTGAGTCCGCGTTCCCCGACGGTTAGCGGGGTCTTCTACGCCGTCTACTCATTCTCGGTGCTGCTGACCGCCGTGATGACGATCGTGGTCGGCATCGGCACGATCGTCGCGTTCAACGGTTCATTTGACCATCCCGATCTCGTCGTTCCGGCACTCTGCTACCTCGTCGCAAATCTCATCATCGGCAACACGTCCGGCAACCTCGACGTGATCTTCTCGGCCTTCGGAGACGGCCAGAGTTTGTTCAAGGTGCGCCTGTCTGAGTCGTTGTCGTTCGCGCTCCTCCTCGTGCTCGCAGCCCAGGTGACGGACACCGTGTGGGGGCCTGTCTGCGCCACCATCGTCTCGTGGTTCGTTGCGCTGACGTACCGTGTCGTCCTTGTCGGACGTTGGCTGGATCCCCGTGTGGCGTCAGACGCCTACCGACAGGGCCTGCGTGAACTGCCCGAGTTCATCAAATTCGGCCTCAAACTCTTGCCCGGCCTGCTGGCCGAGGGAGCCTCGAACCAAGCTGGCACCTGGGCGCTCGGCTACGCGTCGTCAACATCAGCGGTCGGAGCCTACAGCCGCGCCACGGGACTGAGTTATCGGCTCAACGAGGCGAGCTGGCGGCTGTCGGAGATGCTGCTGCCTGGCCTCGTCCACAGCACCGCCCAAGACGACTTCACTCAGCGAGACCGGCGCTACGCGCTTGGTTTGCGTGGCTCCTTTACCCTGCTCATTGCGGCAAGCGCAGTACTGAGTGGTGGCGCAGCCGGCGTGATGGCTCTGTTCGGCGATGGCTTCGCTGAGGCAGCGACCGCCCTCGCGATCTTGTGCGTCGTTCCTGCGATGCGAGCGATCACGACCTCGCAAGCCGATGTCCTCATCGCCGCTCATGAGCCGGGATTGGTGAGCCGCAAGTCGGTCTGCGGCTTCGTCGTCGTGGCAGCGGTGACGTGGCCGCTCACTCAGGCGTTCGGCACGACCGGCGCCGCTGCTTCCCTTCTGATGGGCTTTGGCGCGAACGCCGCGCTCGGGACGTGGGCGATGTGGAGCACCGTCGGTGTGCGGGCCCGCAATCACTGGCCGTGGCCCCAGCGGATGAGCACGGTTGCTGCGTTTCTGGCTGCCGCATCTGCGGGAGCGACGGCGGCATCACACGTCCCGGCACTTTGGAAGCTCCCCGTGGGTGCGAGCCTCAGCGCGCTGGTTTTCGCTATCGGTTTGCTGCTCTTTCGGGCCGTGCCCGTGTCTGAAATCCGCAGGGGACTCAAGCTCATCCGCAGGGAACAAGGGCCGCCGCGCGCGTGAGCGCCGGGCTCTCGCGAACGCATCGATCCAGCTGGGCTGCCCGCGCGCGGTTGAACCTCGTCCCGACATATGCGGCGCCCGGGTTAGAACGTTGACAGCCGGCCCCGCTGTTTCGCCAAGCGCGCGGCACGATTGATCGCCAGCACGCCGAGTGGGACAAGCACCGCAGCAAACGCGAGCAGGGAGAGGAGCTCTCCACCGATCGCGAAAACGTCGCGACCTTCGACGGCAGCGGCCCGAGCGGCATCAAACGCGTATCGCATCGGGGAGACGTCGGCGATGATCCGAAGCGCCGGGGGCAGCACATCGACAGGGAAGACCGCACCGCTGAGCATGGCCAGCAACGCCATGACTAGCGCGACCATGCTGGTGCCCTGCTGGAACGCAACGACCAGCGCGGCGCTGACCATGCCGATCGCGACGAACGCCAGCGACGTCGCGACGAGCACGGCGACGAAGGCGAACAGGTCCGCGTGCGGCAGCTCAAAGCCGAGCGGCCAGGCGACCAGCAGCGTGATCAGCACGCGCAGCCCGGACTGAAACAACGGGTAGGCGACCCACGACATCACCATGGTTGTCGGTGGGATCGGTTGCGCGAACATGGTTTCGAGCGTGCCCTGAACCTGGTCGCGGCGCGCGGATGCGGCCGGTGAGGCGACCGCAACGCGCATGATGTCGCCGAGTGCGATGCCGATCACCAGGAACCGGAAATACCCGTCGGCATCGCCAACGGTCTCGCTCGTCCCGACAACGCGGCTCATGAAATAGAAGGTGATGAGCCCCCACACCGGCGTGAAAAACGCGGTCACGAACGCGGTTCGATAGGTCAGCGAAGTCGCAAAGTCCTTCTTGAAGAACGCCGCGACAATCCGGAATTGCTGCCGCAAGTGGTTCATGCCGATGCGGGTTCCGTCGTAGAGAGATCGGTCTTAGCGAGGCGGCCGGTGTCGTCGATTCCGAGCCGCATCTGCGCGATCGTGGCGAGTTCGTCGAGTTGCGGTGCCGCGACGATCACGCAGGCGCCAGCCTGCTGGCGTTGTTGCAGCGCGGCCAGCACGAGTTCAATCGATGGCGCGTCGAGCCCGCGAAGCGGTTCGTCGATCAGCAACACCGGTGGATCGCCGAGCATCGCGCGCGCGAGCACCAACCGGTGGCGCTGGCCAGAAGAGAGCGCGAAGACACTTTGGTTGCCTTGATCGGTCAAGCCGACGCTGGCGAGCGCTTCATCGATAACGCGGCGCATGTCGCGACGCGCGATCCCACGGATTGCAGCCCAAAGCTGCAAGTTGCTGGTCGCCGTGAGTCTCCATTCCAAGCTCCGTTCGTTGACGAGCGCCAAGCCGACGCTGGCGCGTGCACGCAGCGGCGCGCGTTGCGTATCGAAGCCGTTGATCGTGATCTTCCCGGTGTCGGGTATCACGATCGATGACAGCGCCCGCATGAGCGTCGTCTTGCCTGCGCCGTTGCGTCCTTCGACAGCGCACACCGTGGCGGGCGGAACCTTGAGCGTCACATCGGTGAGCACTTGGCGTGCGCCGAACGCCTTCGACACTCCGACCGCTGAAACTCCGAGGGCATCGGAGTTCTCCGGAAGCGGCGCGCCTGCCATCAAATGAGTCAACCAGGTGCCAAGAAATCGCGCAAAGTCGCGCCCAGCGCGGAGCGACTGCCCCTATACTACCGCGACATGGCCGAGTCGCATACCGTCCCGCTGGCACTCCGCGCAGAAGGGTTGTCGTGGCGCCTCGTTGGGGAAGAGGTACTCGTGATCGACGAGCGCACGTGGGAGTACCTCAGTATCGGCGGCAGCGGCAGCCTGCTGTGGATGCAGCTGAGCGAAGGGCCGAAGCACGTCGATGCTCTCGCCGACTCCCTGGTGGGCGAATATGGCATCGATGTTCAGACCGCTCGCGATGACGTGGCAGAGTTCGTCGATGGTTTGCTCGGCAAGGAGCTGCTGGTGCAAGTGGTCGGCGGGGCGTAGTTGGCTGCTCGCCGGATCCGGGTTTCGCTGGCCAGCGGCCTCTGGGCATGGCGTTCGGTGCGCTACCTGCGCGCCGGCGCTGCAAGGCAACAGGGCGTCGAGGCGCAGCTTGAGGCCTCGCCTGTTACCGGCTCGCTGCGGGGAATCCGCGCCGTCAACCTCGTGCTTCGCGCCACGCGAGCCACCTGTATGGAACGCTCACTCGTGGTCCAGCGGTTTCTCGCCGACCGTGGCGCAAGGCACGACGTGGTCGTCGGCGTGCGTAGAGGTGCCGATGGCGCGTTCGCGGCTCATGCGTGGCTCGATGGGACGGGCGACGATTCCGGGCATGAGTACGCCGAGATTCGGCGGCGTACACCGTGAACGTACCCGGCTATTTCCCGGAGGACTTTCTCACGGGGCTCGTGCTCGGATACGGAGCCGCACCACTGGCGAAGCGCGCAGTGCCCCAGTCCCCGCGCGAGGCGTTCGACGATGTGGTGCGCGGTGCACTGCGGCGCGCTCCGTGTGTTGTGAGTTTCTCCGGGGGGCGTGATTCGTCGGCTGTGCTCGCCGCAGCGGTGGCCGTGGCCAGGCGCGACGGGCTGCCGCTGCCGGTTCCGGTGACGCTGCGTCAGTCAGGCTCTGAAGGCGCTGATGAAACGGCATGGCAGGAGCTCGTCGTGCAGCAGCTCGGACTCGATGACTGGGTGCGGATCGAAGTTGCCGACCGGCTTGATTTGGTTGGCGATATTGCTCAGGGCGTATACCGGCAGGTTGGGCTTCGGTTGCCGTTCAATCTGCATTTCCATCAGCCGATCCTCGAGGTGGCTCGTGGTGGCTCACTGTTGACTGGCATCGGTGGAGATGAGCTCACGTCGCCCAGGGGTCAGCGCGCCGTGTTGGCCAGGCTGCGGTACCACCGACGAGTCCCGCGACGCAGGCAGGTCCGCGCGCTGGTGAAGGATCTCGCACCGCGCCCGGTTCGCGCTCGCTGGAACCACAATCCAGATGACTTGCGCAGGCAACTGACGTGGTTGACTCCCGAGGGGTTTGAACGCTTCGCCCGGCGCTACTTTCCGCCGCGCGTGAAGGCGTCGCTGTCGTGGGAGACGAACGTGCGGCGTTGGTGGACTGGCCGCGACCGTGAGGGGACTGAGGTGAGTTTTCGGCTCCTCGGGGCGGCATACGAGTGTCATGTCGCTCATCCGTTTGAAGCTGAGCCGTTTGTGCACGCCGCCTGCGCTCGCTACGGAGGTTTTGGGCCGCCAACGCGCGCCGATGTCGTCCGCGAGTTGTTTGGTGACGTGCTGCCGACAGCGCTGATCGAGCGACAGAGCAAGGCGTGGTTTGACTCGATGTTCTTCACCGAGCGGTCGCGCCGCGCCGCAGAGGCGTGGGACGGGACCGGCATCGATCACGAGTTGGTCGACGCCGAACGCTTGCGCGCCGCGTGGGCGCAGCCGCAGCCGGTCGCGGGCACCTACGCGCTCCTGCAACTCGTGACGTTGCCACAGGCCGCAGAGGCCGCTGGGTAGCGGCGCCGCGCTGGGCCAGACGCGCCTACGCGTCTGGGAGGTCGCGCAGCAAATCGACGAGCTGCGGCAAGAGTTCGATGCGACGCGGCCGGGTCACGTGGAAGAACGGCAGCGATGCCAGTTCGAGCATCCGTTGTGGCGAGCGCGGGCGCAGCGCGAGCGTTTGCGCGGCGATGATCTGTGGGAGCGTAGCCCGCTGATGCAGACGCTTCGCGCTGATCGCATCGCCCCAATCCAGACTGACGAACCCGGCGAGCGGGTAGCTGCGCTGAACCGGCGGGCATGGCAGCCGCCACCGTTCGCGGGTGCCGACCAGTCCGAGTGGGACCGCGTCCTGATACCGCGCGCCGGCGTCGCCGCGCAAGTCGATGCAGCGCGGTCCGGCCAGCACCTCCTCGCCACGAAGCACGGCCACGTCGTCGCAGAGAATCGGCGCGCCGCCTTCGAGTAGCGCCGCCATCGTGGTGCTCTTGCCTGTGCCTCGTGGCCCGACGACGATCCACGCCCGCCCAGAGTTGTCGACGTAGCTCCCAGCGTGAAACGGGATGTCGTCGTTCCAATGCGCAATGGCTGCCGCCGGGAGCGCCAAAAAGGGGTGCACGAGATCGGCGGCTGGCACGGCGGCGCGGGTGAGTACGTCGATCCTTTGCGCCGCGCGGTGCACCGAGATCACGCCGAGGCTGATCGGGACGTGCGCCTCGACCGCGCCGAGCATGAAGCCATGAGGTCGCCGGGTCGAAATCTCGGCATCGGAGCCGATTTCGCTCGTGACGCGCCAAGTCTCCCACCCTGTTGACGCTGCGTTTAGCAGCTGCGACGCGCCGTCAAGGCCGCTGACGGCAAAGCCGTAGAGCGCAGTGGTTTGCGCTGTTTCCGGTCCAATGTGCGCAAGCACACGCTCGAATCTACTCGAAGCGGGTTGGCATTGGCTCGTGCGGCTGCCGGATCGGGGGCCGGATGGCCTGCGCCACTGGCGCGAGCAGCCACGATGCTGCTCGGGTGCCCGTGCTTGACCTTTCGTGGACGGATGTGCATAATCGCCGTGCGTCGGCGATCGCTGCGCGGCAACGCGTATCTTGCCATGGAACCCCGGTTGAAAGGTCAACAATGAAGACGTACAAGAAGCCTTCGGTGCAGATTCTCGGTTCGTTTTCCGAGTTGACGCTCGTGGTCGACAAGGTCTACGCGCCGATCAGCGATGGCTACACCTTGCAGGGGCAAAACATCAACGTTGCCGCCTCGTAGGCTGCGGCCGTAGTTTTGTCCGGCGCCTGGTGCGCCGATCATCTCGTGGTGCGGCAGCGCCGCGAGTTTACGGTTTCTAGTGCCCGGCGACGCTCGCGTTGTCGGGCACTTTTGCGTTCTCGGGGTGTGGGCGCGGCGGCGCACGTAAGATGCGCGTCGCTGCTACGACGTGCGACCGGTCGCACGTCGATTGACTAAGGTTGGTCGAGGCGCTGGCCACAAGCATCGACGATCTTGGCAAGATGGGGGACGATGGTTGAAGAGCAGCAGCTGCCGACACCGCAGACACCGGCTTCCGACGGGTCGCCGAACGATCGTCCTGTTGGAACGACCATTCTGGATCGGTTGGATCGGTTGGAGCGGCGTACTGCGGTCTTGGCGGCGGCCGTACTCGCGGCATGTACCGTTGTGGGCTTCGGCTTTGGTCTCACACGACCAGTGACGTATTCAGCCAGTAGTGATGTTGGCATCGGCACCGGTGGCGTCGCCGGGCAGGCACTTCCGGGGTATGCGCAGGCGGTACAAACGCTCGCCGAGAACTACAGCCAGATGGTGCGTACGCCCGAACTGCTGACGTCGCTCTCCAAAAAGACCGGCATCGCATCGGTCGAACTCTCCGACCGCCTCGCGGCCACGCGGATTCCCGATAGCTCCGTGATCCGGCTTTCGGTGGCCGCATCGTCAGAAACCGATGCTGTGAAACTCGCCAACGTGGTAAGCATCTCGTTCGCGAGAATCATCGGAGAGCGAGCCGGTGCGGGCGCAGATCCGATCTCGATCAACGACATTCGCGGCGCGCGTTACCGGTTGTTTCGCTCCCAGCAGGCACTAGCGGAATTGCGGGCTGAGGGCGTTTCGTCTGCCAGTGATCGCTATCTCCGGGCGCGGGCCGCAGTTGCCGCGCGTCAGATCCACGTTCGGACGCTGTCCCAGCGGTACGAGCAGGCTCGCTCGACGCCAGATGCCCTGACCACCGAGGTACTTCGCCCGGCGGTCATGGCCACATCGGATGCTCGGAAGCGACTTGTTACCTACGGCATGTGTGGATTGCTGTTTGGCCTGACGCTGTCGTTTGCGCTAGTGATCACACGCGGTCGGCAACGTTGACCGATCGCTTGGCACGGCGCGTTCCAATGTCGTCGGGCGGGGATAGCACGGCGTTTCGGGCGCCGATCGAAACGCTCAGCGCGCTAGGGGCGGGGGTCGGGGTGCTGTGGTTTGGTCACTACGGCGAACTTGCGCTGGCAATGGCTTGCGTGCTCGCGGCGGCTGGGATCGTCGTGGCGCTGCGTGTCGATCGTGCCGTCCTGGTCGCCGCCGCTGTCGCGTCGTACGTGGTGCTCGGCAACGCGGGGCACCTCGGGTTCCCTGCCGACCCGGCACGAGGAATGTTGGGACTGGTGCTCTTTCGGCTGGCCGTCGACATCGCTGGCGGCGCCTCACTCGGGTACCTACGTGAGCTTGCCCGGCCGATCTTCTTTGTTTGGCTGACGGTGGCGTATGCGATCGGTTCGATCGTGGTGCTCGGCGACGTCGCTGACTTTGCGTCGTGGTTTCGACTGCTTGATAACTACTCCGTCGTGGCGTTCCTCTTCTTTGTGCTTGCTCCGTGGGCCTTCGACACGCACCGACGCCAGCGCGTGTTTCTCGCGAGTCTGATGATCGTGGCTGCCTATCTGGGGTTTACCGGCGTCATGGAGGGGCTCGGCCTGCGCGAGTTTGTCTTTCCGCGATACATCAGCGACCCCGCAGTTGGGATCCATTATGGGCGCGCGCGTGGGCCGTTCGTCTCTTCAGTTCCGATGGGGAGTGCGCTTGCGGCCGGCGTCGTGTTGTCGGTGTTGGCCGTACGAGAATGGCGCAATCGTGTCGCACGCGTGGCTATTGGACTAACGGCGTCGTTGTGCGTCGTGGGGGTGATGTTCACGCTGACGCGCGGCTGCTGGGTGGCGCTGCCGCCCGCTCTGGTCGTGACGCTGCTGCTCACTCCAGGTGGTCGTCGTTGGCTGCTGCCCACGGGTGTCGTCGGGTTGCTCGCCGTTGTTGCGCTGCCTGCGGTCGTTCCCGGCTTTCGTGAGAAGGCCGACGAGCGTGCCACGCAGAGCGCGTCGGTTTGGGAGCGTGAAAACACGAATGCTTCGGCGCTGCGCATGATCGCCGATCGTCCGCTGACGGGGGTTGGGTGGGGGCGATATCTCGACTACAGTAAGCAGTACGCACGGCAGCCCGATGACCTTCCGATGTATGGGAGCGGGGTGGCGGTTCACAACGTGATGCTGGGGTTGCTCTCTGAGGGTGGGTTTCTCGGTCTCACGTTCTGGCTGCTCGCGTACTTGGCGTGCATCGTGTTGCCGGCGCTTCGTGCAGGGCCTCCGAGGCTCCGAGCGTGGCAGGGCGCGGCGCTGGGGGTATGCGCCGTCGTCATCATCAACGGACTGTTTGCGCCAGCGAACTGCATCTATTCGATGCACGTGGCCTGGGCACTCGCAGGTATCGTGTATTGCGAGCAGCTCGCGCATCGGCGACGCATAGCGCTGGATCTCGGCGCCTTTAATCCCGCTTCAGCCAAGCCGTCCACGGTCGGCCACCTGCGATGGCGCACGCCGGCCTGGTCGGTTCGCATCACCCGGCCGCCGGCGTTGATGATCTTGCCGGTGCTCACTGTGGGAGCCGGGGCCGTAGCCGGGTACCTCTCCGGTCCGAAGTACATCGCGAATGCGAACGTTGGCGTGGGCGATGGCGGGCTCCTGGCTCGCACCGACGGGTATTCCTATGCTGCGAAACAAGTCGCAGCAACGCTTGCCAGAGGTATCGCCGCCGATGCAGTCATCGAACCAGCGGCACAGAAGCTCGGCATCACGCCGGCCGAACTGCGGGAGCGAGTGTCAGCGACTCCCATTCCTGATACGACCTTGGTGCGGGTGACGGCAGCCGCACCGCAAGCCGACGCGGCGGTGCAGATCGCCAATGCGGTGGCGGTAGCGTTCGCCGAGCACATCACCAAACAGGCTGCTGGGCCATCGCCCGCGCTGGAACTCAAGCGGTTGTCCACATCGTTCGTGGCCGTCGCGAAGTCCGAGCAGGCGAAGCTCGACGCTTTGATGAAACGGGGAAAAGCCAACAATCCTGCGTATGACCGTGCGGCGGCGGCGCTCGACGAGAGTCGATTGCGTCTTCGTGCCGGTATCAGCCGCTATTACAGCGCGTTCGTGCATTCAAACGTCATCCGTGCCGATGTTGTCGGTCATGCGCTGTCGGCTCGACCGCAGCGGCGTTCGCGTATTGAACTCGGCGTAGGGTTGGGGTTCCTTGTCGGGATGATCGCGACCTTGTGTCTGGCCGAGCGCGGACGACGCTCTTGGGGCGATCGGCGCACCGTTCACGCCAGCGCGGCATTTACATGAGCGGGCGGCGTTCGGCGCCGGAGTGGCGGCCGACGTGTCCGTGACCGTTACCATGCCGCGGCGGATTGACCGTCGTGCGTCAAACCAGGATCGATCGCCGCTCCGGTCGGCCTAGCATTTCGATAGGTCGTCGTTCGTCGATCGATGTGCAGGGCGGGGCGCGCCGGCGGATCGGCTGGGTCAGGTGAGTGCAGCCCGGCGCAGTCGCCAGCGTTGGACTGGTCGTTCGAGGGTGTAGTAGACGCCGACTCCGGATGCCACGCAAAGCAGCGATAGCAACGCGACGGAGGTTGGCGCCAGGCTTTTGATGGTGCGTAGGTCTGGGTAGAGGAATACGATAATCACAAAATGGATCACGTAAATGCTGTAACTCGCAAGCCCGATTGTCTGGATGAGCCGGCTGCGCTCCGCCCAGCCGAGGGGACTGATCCGGCTTGCGGGGGCCGTACGGAGGAGTCCATGTAGCACGACCAGCACTGCGGCCAAGCTCTGTAGCGGGTAGCGCGCCAAGTCGCGGAATGTGGGGTCGCGCCACACCAGGCTGAAGATGTAAATCCCTGCTGCAAGCCCGAGGGTCCAATTCGATGCGACGAGGGATCTCAGTCTTGGTGTGAGCTGCGGCCTGAGAGTCAGGTAGTGCATCCAGATCGCCGCGATGACGCCGATCGCGATCGAATCCATGCGCGCGTCGGAGCCGTAGTAGATGCGGCGGTTCGAACCGCCTTCGGACATGGTTGCTCCTGGGTCGGGGGAACACAGGATCAGGATCCGCGCGAGGAATGCGAGCAAGAGTGCGGCGGCGGCCAACTTCAACATCGCGCCAGCAGGGTCACGTGCGAAGCGCAACGCCAGGAGCCAGGCGATCGCGAACACCACGTAAAACTGCTCTTCGATGGCGAGGCTCCATAGCACCGAGCTTCCGGGGAGTACATGCTCCTGGGCCGCATAGATATGTACCCAGTTGTAATAGAAGAAGAGCTGGCTAATCACCTGCGATGCATCGACCTGATGCCAAAGTGAGTAGATTAGTGTCGGCGCTATGATGCAGGCAATGAGTGGGGGGGCGAGCTTGATGGCTCGCCTGGCGTAAAATCCGCTGACCAAAAACGCGGAGGTTTTGCGCCATTCGGTGAGGATTAGGTGTGTGATGATAAAACCGGAGATGCCGAAAAATATCGTTACTCCGCTTCCGCCGGGCACGATGTCCCCAAGCCCTGCGTGCGCGACGACGACGAGTAGCACCGCAAACGCGCGCAGCGCGTCGATATGTGCGTAGCGCGTTTGACGGTTGCGCGGCGTGGAGGCGCCAGGGGGGAGCGGTAGCACGGTCGCCGGTGTTGAAGAGGTCTGGGCGTCCATCGCAGGAAGGGTAACGACTGGGGCGCGGTTGGCATCGTTGCTTGAGCCTGGTTGGTGCGGAGTTTCCCCCTGTTCTTTGTCCAGGGTCAAGAGCTTCCGCACTGGCTCAGTGGCTCAGATTCCTTGGCGCGGGACGGTTCTCTCTGGGGTATTCGGAGCAATGGCTTCCTGGGCAGGTCGTTTCTGGCTGATTGCAGCAGCGGGAGCCCGGGCAGGAGGTCACGTTCGTGTGAGCCAGGCCGATCCAGTTTTCCGAGAACCAAGCATGCGGCCCGGCTTCTCTCGCATTCGGCGGAATCCGATGTGCGCAAACAACTGCGCGAAGAACGGGAGGTCGTCGCGCAGATAGCGCTTTACCAGGCGGTCAGGCTCCTGGAACATCCGATGCAGCCACTCCATGCCAATGCGCTGCATCCACTCCGGCGCGCGAGCGATCTCGCCGCTCACGAAGCTGAACGAAATCCCGCATGAGACAAACCAAGCTGCTGGCAGGAACTCGCGCAATTCTTGAATAAGCCGCTCTTGCTTGGGGAAACCCAAGCCAACGAAGACGATATCTGGATCCGCCTGAACTACTGCGTCAATCGCGGCCTGTTTGACGGCCTGGTTTTTCTCGAACCCGAATGGCGGGCAATGGGTCCCTGCGATATCCAGGCCGGGATTGGCAGCGGTCAGCACCTGCGCTGCTTGCTCGGCGGTGCCCGGATTGCCCCCAAGCAAGAAGAGTGAGCGACCGGCGCGAGCGGCGTGTGCCGGCAGCGTGGTGAGCAGTGTTGAGCCCGCGACGCGCGCCGGTAGAGGCGTCCCGGCGAGCGCGCTGGCCCAGATGATCGGCATGCCGTCCGGCGTCACCACATCAGCAGTTGAGACCAGCCTGTGGATCGAATCATCCCGGCTGGTTTGACGCAGAATGTCGAGATTGACCGTGCAAACCCAGCCGCCGCGCCCCTCCGCGCCTTCCGTGAGTATGCGCTCGATCACTTGCGCTTCGGTTGTTCCGTGGATCGCGAGTCCGAGGAGGTCGACCTGTGGTGCTGCAAGCGCACGCGGTGCGTGCACGGTACTGGTGGGGCTCACTGCAAGCATCATGCCCGAACGCCAGCGCGAGGTGGCTACCGGGTGCGCGATCTCACGCGATTCGTACAGAATCGATCGGCCGCCCCATCGGATGCCTTCTCTGCGCTGCTGAGGCGTTGTCGAGTCTGCCGGGCGGGCAGGATCGGGATTGCGGCCGGACGGCCCCCTGATCTGCCGACCCCGTTGTCCCCGATCCGCCGAGATCCGTGCCCCCGATCTGCCGGATGTGTGATGCCGCGCGGGCGTGAAAACTGTGCCCTGCGGAGCAGGTCGAGGTGGCGCTTGCCGAATCCTGCCGGCTTCATCGCCGATCTTGCGGTGCCAGCTGCGATCGACGAGGTGCAGCGCGTCCCCGAGCTGATGCTTGAGTCGCTCAGTCGCGATCTCGGCATACCCGAGAGGACGCTGCGCAGTTATCTTGGTCTCCTCACGACGTTGTTTCTCGTGACGCGCCTTCCAGCGTGGAGTAGCAACTTGCTGTCACGCGAAACGAAGGCGCCGAAGGTATCGATCTCCGATTCGGGGCTGCTGCTTGCGTTGCTTGGTGCGGATGCCGAACGGATCGTGAGCGATCCGCAGCTGGCTGGGTTGGTCATCGAGACATTCGTCGCCAACGAGGTCACGCGCCTGGCGGAGGCGCTCGTCATCCGACCGCGGCTCTACCACCTGCGGGATCGAGACGGACGCGAAGTGGATCTCATCATCGAGCGACGTGATGGCATGGTGGCGGCGGTCGAGGTGAAGTCCTCAGCGACCGTTGGCCCCAAGGATTTTCGGGGGTTGCGCTACCTGCGCCAACGTCTCGGTGACCGGTTCCTCGTCGGGTGCGTGCTCTACACCGGGCGCGCGACAGTGCCAGCCGGCGGCGGCCTCTGGGCAGTCCCCGTCTCCGCGCTCTGGGGTGGCGGGGCTCCGTATATGTCGCGGGAGCGGCAGGAGCCGTGAGGCTGCTGCGTCTTGATGGAAGCGGCGATATGGATTGAGCGGCAGCGGGAGCCGGGCTCGCGGGCCGGAACTACGGATGGCTGGGGTCGACGTGCTGCGGCGCGTCGCTGGCGTAGCCGACCGAGACGGCCTCCAGCAGCTCACCGACCCGATGGTCGCTGCGATCACCGCCGACCGCGTAGGCAACAGCGAGCACCGCGCGCTATGACCGGCGCAACCCGACCACCGCCAACGCACGATCCGTCCCAAACGGTATTGGGACTACAGCAGCGCGACGACCAAGCCGAGGGCCAACGCGGCGATGAGTGCGGCACTGACCGGTGCAGCGTGCGCCACGCGGCGCCGCGTGCGACGACTGGACCATGTGCGGCGGGGACTCATACCGCAATCTTACGTTGCAACCAGGGCAGAGCTGACAACGAACGGCCATCTCGCTGGGGCTGGGGCACGCGGCGCGTCGCCGTGATCCGTCGCACCCATATTCAGACCGGAACCGGAGAAACTCGGCGCGGCGCGGCGTATGCTCCGAACGATGCGGGAGCACCACCAGCATCACGCCGCTCGGCGGCTGCTACGCCGCGCCCTGGGCGCGGGTGCGGTGACGCTGCTCGCCGGGCCGCTGGCGACCAGCGCGCTTGCCGGCACGCCGCCGACCACGCCCGGCGTCGACACGGCCACCGCCGTCTCGGACGTTGGTGACACCTACATCGTCGTGCGCTGGACCGCATCGACCGATAACAGCGGCACCGGCCTCAAAAGCTACGTCGTCAAATACGAAGACCAAAAGTACGAAGTGCCGGCGACGACGACCCGCTGCACGCTGCAAGGACTCGGATCGAGCTCTGACTACGACGTGTACGTCAACGCCGTCGATCGCACCGGCACCGCCTCCGGCCAACAGCTCCTCTCCTACACGACCACGAACCCCGGCAGCGGTCGCACCACCGACGTCGCGCCATGCAGCGACCCGGAGCCGACGACCGACACCAGCAGCGACTCCGGCACGAGCGGGTCGTCGGAGGGGGAGTCGTCGAGTTCGTCGGAATCGAGTGGCTCGTCTGGTTCGTCGAGTTCGAGCGAGTCGTCGAGTTCGAGTGGGGCGTCAAGTTCCGGATCGTCCGGGTCGAGCAGCTCGTCAAGTTCATCCGGGACCAGCGGTTCATCGAGTTCAACAAGCTTGTCGGCCAGCAGCTCGAACGCTTCGAACTCCACGGCGGACTCCACAACCGCCGACACCACGTTGCCGCTCGCGACGATCGCCGCCACCGGCAAACTCGCGAGCACCACAAAGGTGTCGAAGGCCGGCGGATTCGCGCTGACGCTCGTCTGCCAGGAAGGCGCCCGCTGCGGCGCGACGATCAAAGTGACCGCCAACGTGAAGGTTGCGCGAAGCGGCAAAACGCGCAAACGAGTCGTCGCGCTCGCCGTGCGGACGGTGAGCGCCGACGCCGGGACACGGCGCGTGATCATCGCGCTGAGCAGCAACGGCCGCGAAGTGCTGCGCAAGGCCGGTGGCAAGCTGCGCGCGAGCATTGCGATCCGCAGCAAAGTCAACGGCCAGACCGTCGTCAAGCACGCCGCCACCACGCTACGCTCCGCCGCATAGGGCGCCGCGCCACATCGGGCGTGGCGCATAACCGCGCAGGCCTATCCAGCGTTCAGACGCGCCAGCCGCTGGTTTGGCCGCAACCCAAGGGGATGGCGCCGGGTTACAGCACCGTGCACACCCGTCCCGCGTGTCCCATCCGCTCCACGCCCACCTCCCGTCTGCGCCGCCTCGGTGCGCGCGGGCGGGGCCGTCGCGACGCCGTTGCGTCGGTCGTTGCGCTGCTGGTGATCGCCGCCGGCAGCATCGCCACCGGTGCCTACCCGATCGGCGCGGCGCACGCTGCCGACCCAACGCCAACGCCCGAAGTCACGCCGACTGCGACGCCGACGGCCACGCCCACTGCTGTGACGGCACCGGCGGCCACCACCGGCGACGGCACACCGGTCAGCTCATCGAGCGTGACGCTCAGCGGCACAGTCGCCACCGGCGAGGGCGACACGAGCTACCGCTTCGAATACGGCACCACCACCAGTTACGGCCTCACCTCCGCGACCGTCGTCGTCCCTGCCGCGACGGCATCGACGACGGTCGTTGCCACGCTCAGCGGCCTGACTGCCAGCACCACCTACCACTACCGGCTGGTCGCGACGAACGCCGCCGGCGTGGCGACCGGCGACGATCGCACCGTTACCACCGCCGCCACGCCACACAAGCCGGCGGTCGCGGTGCGCGCGGCGACCGAGGTTGGCAACACATCGGCAACGCTCGTCGGCCGCGTCAATCCGTACGGCCAAGCGACCACCTACTACTTCGAATGGGGCACCTCGACCAAGACGTACGGCCAAACGACCCCAGTCGCTGCCGTCGCGGTCGGGCCGACCCAAACGGTGACCGCGCCGCTCACCGATCTCCAACCGAACACGCGCTACGTGTACAGGGTCGTCGCGACGAACGCCTCCGGCACCGCCCGCAGCAGCGCGCGGAGCGTCACCACCGGTCGCGGGCTAACGAGTGTGTCGCTCAGCGCCGCCCGCAAGACGATCGACTGGGCCGGGGCCACGGCCGTCAGCGGGACGGTCGCCGGATTGGCGGTCACCGGCACGAAGGTCCATCTGCTGCGGCTCGATGCGCCATTTACCGGCAGCTACCGCGAGGTCGGCTCGCAGACGGTGACGGCGGCCGGCACCTACGGCTTCACGCTCGCGCACCTCTACGAGTCGGCGCGGCTGCGAGTCGTCGCCGATTCGTCGTTCGACGCGACGATCACGAGCCGCACGCTAACGCTGCGCTCGCGGCTCCTTGTCCGCCTGACCGCGCGAACCAGCAGCCGCACGCGCGCCACGCTGCGCGGCACGGTGTACCCGTCCGTCGAGGCGACCACCGTCAAGCTCCAGCGGCGCACCACCAGTGGCCGGTGGGTGACCGTCGCGCAACCGAGCCTGACGCGCGCCTCCGGCTCCAAACGCGGCACCTTCGCCCTGCGCGTTGCCCGCTCGACCGCCCGCGCCGTGAAATACCGGTTGGTCGCCACGCCGAACGACGACGGCGCGCACGTTGCCACCACCTCTGCCGCAGCAACGGTCGCCCGCCGCAAATAGCTGGCGCCCACCCAGTTCGTTGAGCGTCGAGATTGCGCCCCTATAGGGGCGCAATCTCGACGCTCAACGGGCCCTGAGGGGGTGCTGGCGGGCGGCGTCACACAGCGCGCCGGTTGCCTGCCGCGTAACCTCTCGCGCCTGATGGCCCTCCGTTCAGATCTCCGCACCGTCGCGATCGTCGCGCACGTCGACCACGGCAAAACGACCCTTGTCGATGCGATGCTGCGCCAAAGCGGCGCGCTCGGCCGCAGTATGGACGGCGAGACGCGGGTCATGGATTCCGGCGACATCGAAAAGGAACGTGGCATCACGATCCTCGCCAAGCACACCGTCTTCACCTACCAAGGCACGAAGATCACGCTTGTCGACACGCCCGGCCACGCCGACTTCGGCGGTGAAGTCGAACGCGGCCTGGCGCTCGTCGACGGCGTGTTGCTGCTCGTCGATGCCGCCGAAGGCCCACTCCCGCAAACCCGCTTCGTGCTGCGCAAAGCGCTCGAGGCCGGCCTGCCGGTCGTGCTCGTCGTCAACAAGGTCGACCGCGCCGACGCCCGCCCCGAGGAGGTCGTCCACGAAGCCGAAGAGCTGTTCCTGGAACTCGGTGCCGAAGACGACCAGCTCGACTTCCCGACGGTGTTCGCGATCGCCCGCGAAGGCAAAGCCGGCACCGACCCACATGAGCTGCACGACGACCTTGCGCCGGTCATGCAGGCGCTGCTCGACACGATCCCCGCCCCGGAATACGACCCGGACCATCCCCTCCAAGCGCAGGTCGGCAACCTCGACGCCAGCCCATACCTTGGCCGGCTCGGCGTCGTGCGCGTGCGCCAAGGCGAACTGAGCAAAGGCCAAACCGTTGCCTGGGCGCGCCGTGACGGCACCATCCAAAACGCCAAGATCACCGACCTGTTCGTCACCGAAGGGCTTGAGCGGGTGCCCGCCGACAAGGTTGGCCCCGGAGAGATCGCCGCCGTCGCCGGCTTCCCCGACATCACCCTCGGCGAGACGCTCACCAGCCCCGACGACCCGCGCCCGCTACCGCTGATCGAAGTCGACGAACCGAGCCTCGCGATGACGATCGGCGTCAACACCAGCCCACTCGCCGGTCGCGATGGCGACAAGCTCACCGCGCGGATGATCGAAAGCCGCCTCCAAGAAGAGCTGCTCGGCAACGTCAGCCTGCGCGTCAACCCGACCGACCGCCCCGACACGTGGGAAGTTGCCGGGCGTGGCGAACTGCAACTGGCGGTCCTCGTCGAAACGATGCGCCGCGAAGGCTTCGAGCTGACGGTCGGCAAGCCGCACGTGCTGGTTCGCGAAGAAGACGGCAAGAAGCTCGAACCACGCGAAGCGCTCACGATCGACGTGCCGGAAGAGCACATGGGCGCCGTGCAAACCTTGCTCGCCGAACGGCGCGGCGAACTGACGAACATGGTCGGCCACGGCACCGGCTGGCTGCGGCTGGAATACGGCATCCCCGCCCGCGGGCTGATCGGCATTCGCGACAAGTTCATGACGCAAACCCGCGGCACCGGCATGCTGCACCACGTCTTCGACGGCTGGATGCCGTGGGCCGGCCCGATCAAAACGCGCCACAACGGCTCACTGATCTCCGACCGCCAAGGCGTCATCACGCCCTTCTCGGTGCTCGCACTGCAAGAGCGCGGCACGATGTTCATGGGCCCCGGCGAGGATGTCTACGAAGGCTGCATCATCGGCAGCAACTCGCGGATCGAAGATCTCGACGTGAACATCGTCCGAGAGAAGAAGCAGACGAACATCCGCTCCGCCGGTGCCGACGAACTGGTGCGCCTGACGCCACCGGCCCGCAAAACGCTCGACGAGGCGCTGGAGTTCATCGGCGACGACGAACAGGTCGAAGTAACCCCCAACTTCGTGCGCCTGCGCAAGCGCATCCTGCCGGCCGTCGAACGGCAAAAGCAGGCGCGCAAAAAGGCGCGCGGAGAAGCGTAACCGGCTCCGCGCGCTGCCCAAGCGCGGCTGCTCGGAACCGTCGGCCCGGCCGTAGCGGGGCCGACCGAATTACAGGTCGCTCAGTGCGACATGCCGCTCGGCGACGGCCCGCCG